>CANISR010000001.1 GCA_947470105.1 Fidelibacterota bacterium
ACCTTATCTTGAAATACGGCCGTACGTCGCTCGAAGAAGTCTTTCTCGATATCGCCCGTGGCAATGAGAAGGTGGCATCGTGACCGGCTTTTCTTTCACGCGTATCTACGCGATGGCGCTGCGGTATCTCTACCTGCTGCGGCGCTCGCCCATGCGCATCATCGAGCTCATGTACTGGCCGTTCATGAATCTGGCGGTGTGGGGGTTCACGACGGTTTACCTGCGCAGCAACACCTTTGGTGTCGCCCAGGCCGCGGGATTGTTCCTCGGCGCCGTGGTGCTGTGGGAAATCCTGATCCGCTCCAACCTCGGCATGACCGTGACCTTCGTCGAGGAGTTCTTTTCGCGCAACCTCGGCCATCTCTTCATCAGCCCGCTGCGGCCCTATGAATTGCTGATCGGCTGCATGGTGACGAGCCTGGTGCGCACCATTGTCAGTCTTCTGCCCGCGATCCTGGGTCTGGTGCCCCTGTTCGGGTATTCGATCTTCGACCTGGGCGCGCCGCTGATGGTGTTCTACCTGATCCTGTCCATGTTCGGCTGGGCCTTCGGCATGTTCATCATGGCGATCCTGATCCGCTGGGGCCTGGCGGCGGAGGCCTTCGCCTGGGCCGCCATGTTCGCCATCATGCCCATCGCCGGGGTCTACTATCCCATCGCGGCCCTGCCCACCTGGCTGCAGCCCATCGCTTGGGCTTTGCCGAGCGCCTATGTGTTCGAGGGCATGCGCGCCATCGTGCTCGATGGCGTGGTGCGGACCGATTACATGGTCAGGGGTCTTGCCCTCGATCTGGTCTATCTGGCTCTCGGGATTGCAATCTTTCAGTGGACCTTTCACATTGCCCGCAAGCGTGGCTTGTTGCTAAATGCCAGTTAACGGCTCGAATCCGCGGCTTTAACCCCTCCGCCACAGTTCCGGCGTACTGTTAGGCGAGCCTGCGTTCAATTGGGGCGTGCGCGCTCTCTGGAGACACATCATGACGACCACCTTTTCACGCCGCGCGGCGGCCAAACGGATTCTCGGCTGCGGAATCGCCGTCAGCGCCCTGGCCGTGGCCGGTCCCGCCCTGGCGGACGACGTGCTGGACGCCCGGCATATCCTCGATGAATCCGCCATTACCGTCGACCGCGTGCGCCAGGAGCTGCGCTCCTCCAGCGACATGGACGACCTGCTGGCCCGCTCCAAGGGCGTGCTGATCATCCCGTCCTACAACAAGGCCAGCTTCATTCTGGGCGGCGCTTACGGTGACGGTGTGCTGCTGCAGCGCATGCCTGACGGCAGCGGCTTCGGCGATCCGGCCTTCTACCGCATGACCGCGGGCTCCATCGGCCTGCAGATCGGCATGAAGTCCGACGAGATCGTGTTCATGATCCTGACCGAGAAGGGCCTGTCGGCGGTGCTGAACGATGAGTTCAAGCTGGGCGCCAATGTCGGCATGAGCATCGGCACCATCGGCGCGGGCGCCGAAGCGGCCACCACGACCCATGTGGGCCAGGATATCGTCGCTTATTCCAAGAGCTCCGGCCTGTTCGCCGGCGGCAGTCTGGAAGGTGCGGTGATCCGTCCGCGCAAGGATTGGAATTCAGCGGTTTACGGCGTGGGCAACGACGATCCCCAAGCCATCATCCAGCGCAATCAGTTGCGCCCGGCCACCAATGTGAAAGACGCATTGGCCAAGAGCATCTATCCCGCGAAACCCGGCATCAACTAGCTAGTTCGTCACCGCAGGCGTGAAGGCCGTCGGCGCCGGTTGCGCCACGGCGGCGCCGTTGCGTGTGACCTGCATGATGGCGAAGCCGCGTTGCGACATGCCGTCCGGCGTGAAGCGGAAAATACCATCGACCCCGGCGAAGCCCGACAGCGAGGTGAGCGACGCCGCCGAGAACGGCGCCGGCTCGCCGCTGCGGGCGAGGATCGCCGCCAGCGCCAGGGCGTCGTAGCCATGGCTGGCAATATTCGGCGCGGTGCGGCCGTAAAGCTCACGGTAGCGGGCGAAGAACTGACGATTGGTGTCGGGCGGCGGGGCAGGATAAACCCCGCCCACCATGACCTGCTCGCGGCCGAGGCCCGGCGAATCGCCCCACACCAGAGTGCCCAGCATCTGCACCCGGCCTGGATCGATGTCGTAGAACGACAGCAGTGACACCGCCTGGGTGAGGCGCGTGCCTTGTTCCGGCACGAGGATGGTATCGAAGCCCACTTCGCCCACGGTCTCGAGGCGCTCCAGGCGCTTCAGCGCCGCCACCGAGATCTCATCTTCTTTGCCGGCCAGTTCGGCTTTCTGGCTTTCCAGGGTCTTCTTGCGCTGATCGAAGGCCGCGAGCGACCGCACCACTTCCGTCAGGTCTTTGCCGTCGGGTTCATAAAACGAAACCTGCGCCACCGCCGCGCCGCTGGCCGGGACGTAGCGCTTCAAGGCTTCCACCACCGCCTGGCCGTAGGGCGAGTTGGGCGCCAGCACCGCGAACCGCGACAGGCCGCGGCCCTTGGCGTAGGCGACGATCTGTCTCACCTGTTCCTGCACCAGGAAGCCCAGCACATATACATGGGGGCCGGCGATGGTCGGGTCGGTGGAGAAGGCGACGATATTGATGCCGGCGGCGCCGGCCGGACCGGCAGCGGCTTTGGCTTCCGCCGAGAACAGCGGGCCCAACAAAAGCTGTGCGCCGTGGCTGATGGCGTTGGTGGCGGCCCGGGTGGCCCCTTCGGGTGTGCCCTGGCTGTCATAAACCTGCATGACGAGATGTTCGTCGCCCACATCGAACAGCGCCATCTCGGCGGCGTTGAGCAGCGCCTGCCCAATAGAGGCCGACGGCCCCGTCAGCGGCACCAGCAAGCCGACGCGGACCAGGCCTGACGCATCGGGACGGCCCGCTTGACCGGGCGCGGGCTGCGCCTGTTGCGCACCGAGGCCGGGGATGAGCTGGTTCATCGGCAGGGTGGAGCGCCCCGGCGGCGGCGGCTGCAATGTGGATTGCGGCAGGGTCGATGCGGGCGGGCGCACGGCCGCTTGGGTCTGGGGCGCCGCGGCGCGCGGTGTTACACCTTTGGACGCGCACCCGGCGACGGCGAGGGCGCACACGGCCACCAGGAGCGACGCGCCGACCAATGAAGAGCGGGCCAATGAAGAACGGGGGGAAATCTGGAGGCCCAAAGGGCACCTCAAAAGGCACGGATACAAGTGGTGGGGAACCTACAGGCGGGAGCCTCCCAAGTAAATCCAGCGGCCTTAAGGCAGACACGCTCAAACGCAAATTCCCGGCGGGCCTTTATGTGGTCGCCACCCCCATCGGCAACCTCGGCGATATGAGCGCCCGGGCCATCGCCACATTACAAGGCGTCGACCTCATCGCCTGCGAGGACACCCGCGTCACCGGGGGCCTTCGGGTGCATTTCCAGATCCAGACCCCCATGACCCCCTATCACGATCACAACGCGGACCGCGTGCGCCCGGAGCTGATCGCGCGTATCACGGCGGGTGCGGCGGTGGCGCTGGTGAGCGACGCCGGCACGCCGCTGATTTCCGATCCGGGTTTCAAGCTGGTGCGGGCCTGCGCCGACGCTGGGTTGACCGTAGTGCCCATCCCCGGTCCGTCGGCCATGCTGGCGGCGGTGGTGACCGCCGGAATCGCCACCGACCGCATTCTGTTCGCGGGTTTTCTGCCCAACAAGTCGTCCGCACGGCGCGAAGCCATCAGTGAGTTCAAGACTCTCTCGGCGACCCTGACGTTTTATGAATCGGCCCAGCGCCTGGCAGACACCCTCGCCGATATGAACGCGGTGCTCGGCCCGCGGCAGGCTGCCGTCTGCCGGGAGCTCACCAAGCTCCATGAGGAAATTCGCCGCGGGCCGTTGGACGAACTCGCCGCAGCTTATGCCGACGAGCCCACGCCCAAAGGCGAAGTGGTGGTCGTCGTGGCCGGAGCCGAGAAAACCGTCGCTGAAGTCAGCCCTGCCGAGATCGACGCCGCACTGCAAGACGCCATGGCCAAGCTTTCCGTGCGCGACGCCGCGGCGCTTGTGGCGGAGCAATTGAACCAGCCGCGCCGCGCGGTCTATAGCCGCGCCATTGAATTGGCGAAGGTGCGGTGACCGCGGTCCACCTCGCCGCCGAACGCCGCGGCCGTTTCGCCGAAGCGATTTGTGTGGCGTGGCTGCGGCTGACGGGCTGGCGCATTCTCGCGCGGCGTTTGAAATCCAAAGCCGGGTCTGGACTTGGCGAAATCGACATTGTCGCCAAGCGCCGCCGCGTAGTGGCCTTCATCGAGGTCAAAGCGCGGGCCGATCACGCGCGCGCCCAGGAATCCGTGACCGCGCTGCAGCGCCAACGCATTGCACGCGCCGCGCATGTTTTTGCCGAGCGCAATGCACTCTGCGCGGAATGTGATTTGCGCTTCGATGTCATGAGCGTTGATCGCCACCTGTGGCCACGGCGCATCACCGACGCCTGGCGGCCCTGATCCCGAAGCCCGTTGGAAGTGGCCGGCGAATTGCGCTAGATACGAGATCAGAGTGAAATCGATTTTGTAACTATTTTTGTAACGGGGCACCCACAGCGTGGCCACTGCGGAGCGGACCAAAGCGGCGCTGCGTGATATCGCCGCCCAGCCGGACGAGGACATCGACCTCGCCGAGGCCGCGCTGCTGCTTGCGTCCTTCGATCATCCCGCCGCCGATTTGCAGATTTACCGCGATCACCTCACCAGTCTCGCCAAAGCCGTCGGCACGGTCGCCACCGAGAGCGGCCTCGACGCCGACGCGGCGCCCGAAGACATGGCCGACGTCTTGCGCCGGGTGGTGGCCGAGGACTTCCGCTACATCGGCGACGAAGACACCTACAACGATCTCGACAACGCCAACATGATGCGGGTGATCGAACGGCGCAAAGGCCTGCCGGTGTCGCTGGGCATTGTCTATCTGTTCGCGGCGCGGGCGCAGGGGTGGAGCGCGGCGGGGCTGAATTTCCCCGGGCACTTTCTGATCCGCCTGGAAAGCCGCGACGGCCAGCGCGTGATCATGGATCCGTTCTACAGTGGCCGGTCCATGGAGATCCAAGGCCTGCGCGAACTCCTGAAGGTCGTGCGCGGCACGGCGGAGGAGTTGGACTGGAGCCACTATCAGCCCGTCAGCAACCGCGAGATCCTGGTCCGCCTGCAGAACAACGTCAAAACCCGGCGCCTGGAGCAGAACGAAGTGGCCAGCGCCCTTGACGCCCTGGGCGCCATGCAGGCCCTGGACCCGGCCAACGCCTCCTTCTGGCGCGAGGCCGGGGTGATGCATATGCGCCTCGGGCACCTCAAACACGCCGTGGAATCCTTCGAGGCTTTCATTACCCGGTCTCCCGAAGGCCCCGACCGCAAGAAAATTAGCGATGTGGTCCGGGAATTGCGCGAACGGCTGCATTGACCGGCGCGCTTGCACGACCCATTTCACAGGGCCGGCTAAATGCTTTACACAAAGCCGCTCAATAAAAAGGACCGGCTATGACCTTGAAGGTTGCCATCCAGATGGACCCGATCGAGTCCATCAACATCAACGGGGACTCGACCTTTGTCCTGGCGTTGGAAGCCCAGAAGCGCGGCTATACGCTCTACCACTACCTCGCGCGCAAGCTGACGCTCAACGAAGGCAAGGTCACGGCCCGCGGCCGCCCCATGAAGGTCCGGCGCGAACTGGGCAAGCACTATGAGATGGGTGAGGAAGAGGTTCTCGACCTCGCCGCCATGGACGTGGTGCTCATGCGCCAGGACCCGCCCTTCGACATGGCCTATATCACCGCCACCCATATCCTCGAGCATATCCATCCGAAGACGCTGGTGGTCAACGATCCGGCCCATGTGCGCAATGCGCCCGAGAAGCTGTTCGTAACCCACTTCGAAGACGTGATGCCGCCGACGCTCATCACTGCCGACGTGGAAGAGGTCAAAGCCTTCCGCCGCGCCCATAACGACATCATCGTGAAACCCATCTACGGCAACGGCGGCGCCGGCGTGTTTCACATCCGCCCTGACGATGAAAATCTGGCCTCGCTGCTGGAACTGTTCACCACCACCTGGCGCGAGCCGGTGATGGTGCAGCGCTATGTGCCCGAAGTGCGCCTGGGCGATAAGCGCATCGTCCTCATCGACGGCAAAGTCGCCGGCGCCATCAACCGCGTGCCGGCGGCCGGGGAAGCGCGCTCCAACATGCATGTGGGCGGACGGCCGGAGAAAACCGCGCTGACCAAACGCGAGCAGGAGATTTGCGACCAGATCGGGCCCGCCTTGCGCGACCGCGGGCTGATCTTTGTCGGCATCGACGTCATCGGCAACTATCTCACCGAGATCAACGTCACCTCGCCCACCGGCATCCAGGAAATCAACCGCTTCAACGGCACCACCCTTGAGGCCGACATCTGGGACGCCATCGAACGGCGCCTGCCCGGGAAATAGCGCCCATGGCCGAAGCCTTCGACCTCGAAAAACTGGTGCAGAACCCGGCGCGCATCGAGCGGCACCTCACCAGCGTCGTCGATACCGCCGCCACCATGATCACCGCCTATGGCCTCAAGGTCATCGGCGCCATGGTCCTGCTCATCGCCGGCTGGATGATCGCCGGTTCGCTGCATAACGCCATCCTGCGCGCCGGCAAGCGCTCCACCCGCGTCGATATCACCATCTTTACGTTCCTGGCGTCGGTGGTCCGCTATGTGACGATCATCTTTACGCTCGTCGCCGTGCTCTCCAGCTTCGGGGTCGAGACCACCAGCTTCGTCGCCGTCCTCGGCGCCGCGGGCCTGGCGGTGGGCCTGGCGCTGCAAGGCACCTTGAGCCATGTGGCCTCGGGCGTGATGCTGATCATCTTCCGGCCGTTCCGCATCGGCGATCACATCGAAGCCGCCGGCGTGGCGGGCGTTGTGCGCTCCATCACCTTGTTCATCACCGAGATCGACACGGTCGACAACGTCCACATCATCGTGCCCAACGGCCTCATCTGGGGCCGCGACATCAAGAACTTCTCCGCCAACGATCACCGCCGCGTCGATCTCAAGTTCCAGATCTCCTATGCCGACAATGCCGACACCGCCATGGCGCTGGTGAAGACAATCCTGGAGAAAGACCCTCGGGTACAGAAACAGCCGGCGCCGGTGGTGGGCATTCAGGCCATGACCGTGGACGGCGTGATCCTCACCACACAGTTCTGGGTGACTACGGACGCCTACGGCCTTGCGCCCCTGGACGTGAACCGCGAAGTGAAGGCGGCGTTCGATAAGGAGAAGATCACCATCTCCTTCCCGCAGAAGACCGGATTTCCGCCGCAGGCCGTACCCCGCGCCTGACCATGCCAAAACTCTGGTTCCGAGCCCGCAATTTCGGATGGGGTTGGACGCCAATCACCTGGGAAGGCTGGCTGGTACTCGCAATTTCCCTCGTGCTTATTTTCGCGGGCACGGAGGAGTTCGCTTACTGGGCAAAGGCCGGCGGCGACCGACGCTTAGGATTGCCTTTGCTTTTGCTGTGGATCGCCCTCGTCGCAGGAGGATTGATCTTCCTTTGTTACGCGAAAGGCGAACGCCCGCGTTGGAGGTGGGGAGCAGATAGGGAGCAGAAGTAAAGGCGGACTTTCGCCCTATTCCCGCGTCCTTATGTGACCCCGCTTCTTTCACTCTCGAAATATGCTAGGAAAATTCCGGGGGACCTCACCGGACCATGGTCGCGCATATCAATACCGTCGCGTTTGTCGGCATCGATGTGACGCCGATCGAGGTGCAGGTGGCCATCTCCAACGGGCTGCCCACCTTCACCATTGTCGGCCTGCCCGATAAAGCCGTGGGCGAATCCCGCGAGCGGGTAAGGGCAGCGTTGAACGCCATCGGCCTCGCCCTTCCGGCCAAACGCATCACCGTCAACCTGGCGCCCGCCGACGTGCAGAAGGAGGGCAGCCATTTCGATCTGCCCATCGCCCTCGGGCTGCTGGTAGCCATGGGCGTGGTGCCCATGGAGGAGACCGAGCGCTATGTAGCCTTGGGCGAGCTGGGCCTCAACGGCGCCATCGCGCCCGTGAGCGGTGTGTTGAACGCGGCCATCGGCGCCAATGCTGCGGACCGGGGGCTCATCTGCCCGGGCGCGCAAGGGCCTGAAGCGGCCTGGGCCGGCAACGCCGATGTGCTGGCGCCGCGGTCGCTGCTGGAGCTGATCAATCACTTCAAGGGCGTGAGCATCCTGACGCCGCCCGTGCCCGCGTCTCCGAAAAGCGAGGCGCCGTTTGCCGACTTCCGGGACATCAAGGGCCAGGAGACCGCCAAGCGGGCGGCCGAGGTGGCGGCGGCGGGATTGCACAATCTGCTTCTCGTCGGACCGCCGGGTGCGGGCAAGTCCATGCTGGCGAGCCGCTTGCCGGGATTGCTGCCGCCGCTGACCGCGGCTGAGGCGCTGGAAGTGAGCATGATCCATTCCGTCGCCGGGCAACTGGAGGACGGGGCCATCCTGCGACGCCGTCCTTTCCGCGATCCGCATCACTCGGCCTCCACCGCCGCGTTGGTGGGCGGCGGACTGAAAGTGCGCCCGGGCGAGATCTCCCTGGCCCATCGCGGCGTGCTGTTCCTGGACGAACTGCCGGAATTCTCCCGCCAGTCCCTGGAAGCGCTGCGCCAGCCCATTGAGACCGGGCGGGTGACGGTCGCGCGCGCCAACAGCCATGTGAGTTATCCCGCGCGCTTCCAACTCGTCGCCGCCATGAACCCCTGCCGCTGCGGTTACCTCGACGATCCGCAGTTGGCCTGCGGCAAGGCGCCCAAATGCGCGGTGGATTATCAGAGCCGCATCTCCGGTCCCATGTTCGATCGCATCGACCTGCATGTGGATGTGGCCGCGGTGGATCCCCTGGATATGTCACTGCCGCCGCCCCGCGAGGATTCCGCAGCCATCGCGTTGCGTGTCGCGGCGGCCCATGGGGTGCAAAAGCAGCGCTACGGCGCCGGCGGGCCCATCTCCAACGCCGAGGCCGACGGCGAACTGCTGGAGAAGGTGGCCGCACCCGACGCCGAGGGGCGCGCGCTGCTCACCACCGCAGCCGATAAAATGCGCCTGTCGGCGCGCGGATATCACCGCATCCTGCGCGTTGCGCGCACCATCGCCGACCTGGATCAGGCCGACTCGGTGAAGCGCATCCATATCGCCGAAGCGCTGTCCTATCGCCGCGTTATCCCGGGCCGCGGCCTCGTCGCCGAGTAGCAAAAGCGCCACCTTCTGGTGCGGACTCGGGCGCGCCACGCACGCATTGTGTTCAGATTGTGCCTTTGGCAACAAAACCGCCTGTGGATCGTTTTACTTGCCACGCACGGCCAATCCGGTCCGCGCGGCCGGATATGCAAAACTTTTCAGGAGGCACATATGAAACGCACAGCTTCACTTACCGCCGTCGCTATGGTTCTCGTCGCCCTCGCGGGCTGCGGCTATAGCCGTGGCGATCGCGCCCTCAGCGGCGCGGCGATTGGCGCCGGCGCGGGCGCTCTCATCGGTGGCGACGTGACCGGCGCCATTGTCGGCGGCGCCGTCGGCGCCGGCGTCGGCGCGGCTACGGCCCCGGAAAATCGTGATGACCGTTATTACCGCGAACGCGACCGTCGCCGTTATCCGAACTAAGCGGCCCCACTAGCCTTACCAAAGCTGCCCCGGGAACTCATGACGGCTCGTTCGCGAGCCGCATGGGTCCCGGGGTTTTATTTTGCGGCTTATTTTGCCGTGGGGACGGGCTTTTCCGGATACGTCCAGAAGTAGCTCATGACGTATTTGGTTTCCGACGTGGGCGTCACGCCGCGGTGGAAATGCGTCCAGTAGGGCGGGAAGAGCACGATCTTTCCGGCCTCCGGCTTGATCAGCTTGCCGTCCGAGAATTCCGTGTGGCCGCCGATGTTGATGGTGCGCAGGTACAGGATCCCGGCCACCACCCGTTCCCAGGCGCTGCGGATATTGTCGTAGTGCCAGTCGAAGCCCTGGCCCGGGTCCACGCGCTCCACCAGCGGCAGCGTACAATCGAGGCCTTCGTATTCCACCAGGTTGGCGAGGCCGGGATGGGAGGCCATATAGGTTTCCATGGTCGAGCGCAGGGCCGGGACCACCGCCATGAACGCAGCTTCCCATTCGGGCGACTTGCGGTTCACCCAGGCCTGGGTGCCGGAGCGGAACTCATGGGCCATGTGCTTGCCGTCGAGGACCACGGCGCTGGCTTTGCGCCCGGGGTCGCGCTCGAAGCAGGCGATGATCTGTTCACACAGCGCCGGCGCAACGGCGCCGGGATATTCCTGGATCAGCATGTTTTCAGTTTCGGGTCAGCATGGAGCCCAAGGGCCGGCCGCCGAACACATGCACATGCAGATGCGGCACCTCCTGACCGCCGTTGATCCCGGTATTGGCCAGGACGCGGAAGCCGTCGTCCTCCACCCCCTTCAAGGCCGCCACCTTACCGATGGCGCGCACGAAGGCCGCGATCTCATCGTCGCCGGCCCGGGCGGCGAAATCCCGCATGGAGACGTACTTACCCTTGGGAATCACAAGGGTATGGACCGGCGCCTGGGGGTGGATGTCCTCGAACGCCAGGGTATGGGCGTCCTCGTAGACCTTCTTGCATGGGATCTCGCCGCGGAGAATGCGGGCGAAGATATTGGTATCGTCATAGGCCGGACCGGACATCAGCAGATTTCCCCCTGTTATTTTGGCTTTGAAAGCCTGCATTCAGAATCACTTACCCATCGCCCGGGCCGTCGCCTGTTGGAATTGAGCTGGATCAAATCCTTGGCTTCCCACCCGGCGTATTCTCCGCTTCGCTGCACGATCATATCGTTCCGCTGCGCGGCACGCGGCGCCGCAATTGTCGGGCGCGCTTGCTGCGGCCAGCTTCGATTGCGGCGACAATGAGTTGCGCAATTATCTCGTGTAGATCGGCCTTTCTTGCATCACTAAGCTGTTAGATTAAGCTTCGTGAAGAGACAGAACGGGTATTTTGGACTAGACTCCCCGTAGATGTTGCCCCTGACGAAACCGAGACCCGCAACATAGATTCACTACAGCGATAAATTACAACAACACATAGAAAAATGGGTAATCGAGTTGACAGTCGTATCAATGAAAGCCCGCGGTAGAGGCCGTCAGCCGGGTACGCGCGGCGGTGGCCCGGATCCGATCGACATCCATGTCGGCAAGCGGATCAAGCTGCGGCGGACCTTGCTCCACATCAGTCAGGAGCAACTGGCCGGCGATATCGGCGTAACCTTCCAGCAGGTGCAGAAATACGAGAGCGGGCATAATCGCGTGAGCGCTAGCCGCCTGTTCGACATCTCGCGCGTGCTGAACTGCCCCATCGCTTACTTCTTCGAGGACATCGGACCGGAAACCACCGGCGACCGCACCACGCCCGCCGCACGCAGCGGCGAAGCGGCGGCCGAAGAGGCGCTCTCGCCCGATGCCGACCCGATGCAGCGCACCGAGACGCTGGAGCTCGTCCGAGCCTACTGGCGCCTCCACAATGCGGACCTGCGCCGCAATGTGCTCGAGCTTCTGGGAAATATCTCCAAGCGCGAGTAGTGCACTAAATACGCCAACGCAAAACGCCGCCCCGGGAAACCAGGGCGGCGTTTTTGTTTGGGGCGCTCTATTTTAAGAAGCGTTAGGCGCTCAGTCTGTAACCACCAGGCTCGGTGATCAGCAGGCGCACCTGGGCGGGGTCGGCTTCGATCTTCTGGCGCAGGCGGTAGATGTGAGTCTCCAGCGTGTGCGTTGTGACGCCGGCGTTGTAGCCCCACACTTCGCCCAGCAGGGTTTCGCGCGACACCGTCTTGTTGCCGACGCGGTAGAGGTATTTGAGGATGGCGGCTTCTTTTTCCGTCAGGCGGATTTTGCGCTGGCCGTCGCCCTGCATGAGCATCTTGGCCGCCGGCTGGAATTTGTAAGGCCCAATGGCGAAGATGGCGTCGTCAGACTGGTCGTGTTGGCGCAAGTGGGCGCGCACGCGGGCCAGCAGCACCGCCATGCGGAACGGCTTGGTCACGTAGTCGTTGGCGCCGGCATTGAGGCCGGTGATGGTGTCGTCGTCGGAATCCGCCGCCGTCAGCATGATGATCGGCGAGCGCACGCCCTGGGCCCGCATCTGTTTGCAGACGTCGCGGCCGTCCATATCGGGCAGGCCGATATCCAGCAGAATGATGTCGAACACCTTGGCCTTCGACATGGACAAGGCCGACAGTCCGTCGCTGGCTTCCTCGATGACCTGGAACTCGCCCTGGGCCACCAATTGCTCGGCCAGCGCCCGGCGCAGGAGTTCGTCGTCGTCTACGATCAACAGAGTGCGGGTCGATGACACCGTCATGCTCCTTATGAAATCCCCGGACTCCCAATGCGGGAACCGTGGCGGTATCGTGGTATATTACTGGAAATTATGACGTATTTGAGGTCGATAGCAGAAGCTGACAGCTTCTAAATAAACTGGAGTAAGGCCCGTGGCGGCCTAAGACCCTCAGGGCTATATAAATCCCATGTCCACGCCTGCAAGAGCGCCCCAGGATAATCCGGCCGCCGACGCCGAAAACCGCGCGCGGGAAACCGTCGAGCGCGCGGTGGCGGACCTGCGTCGCGGCAGCGCCGTGGTCATTGCCGCATCCGGGTCTCAGACTGCGGTCCTGGTGCGCGCTGCCGAAACCATCGCCGGCTGGCCACTGCCGTTATTTCAAGATTTGCTGGGTGTTGTATCTCTGGTGGTTACGGGACGGCGCGCTGCCGTGCTGGGCCTCAGCGAACCGTCGTCCCGTGCGGTGCAGTTGAATATCGCCGGCGAGGTTACACCCGCACGCCTGCGGCCCCTGATCGATCCGCAAGCTGACGCCGGTTCTATTCCACCCGCCGGAGTCACCGCGGCCACCGTCGCCGACCACAGCCCGGCCGCAGCAGCCATCCGCCTGGCCAAGATCGCGCGCCTGTTGCCGGCGGTGATCATGACGCCCTTGGGCGATGATGGCCTGCAATGGGCGAAGGCCCATGACCGCGTCGTCGCCGGCGCGTCCGACATTGATCAATACGACAGCCGCACCGCCTGCGCCCTCAAGCCCATCAGCGAGGCACGCGTGCCGCTGGAAGGCGCGCGCGATGCCCGTGTCATCACCTTCCGCCCTGAAGATGGCGGCGCCGAACATATCGCCGTCATCGTCGGTGAACCCGATCCGGCGCACCCGGTCCTGGTGCGGCTGCATTCCGAATGCCTGACCGGCGATTTGCTGGGGTCCTTGCGCTGCGACTGCGGCGACCAATTGCGCGGCGCCATCGCAGCGCTGTCCAAACACGGCGCCGGAGTGCTGCTGTATCTGGCCCAGGAAGGGCGCGGCATCGGCCTGGTCAATAAACTGCGGGCTTACGGCCTGCAGGACCAAGGCTTCGACACGGTCGACGCCAACGAACAGTTGGGCTTCGACGACGACGAACGGGTCTATCAGCCGGCAGTGCGTATTCTGCGGTCGCTGGGTTTTGGCCGTGTCCGCCTGCTGACCAATAATCCGGCGAAAGTGGGCGCCCTGGTGCGCCACGGCATCGAGGTGATCGAGCGGGTGCCCCACAGCTTCCCGTCCAATGAGCATAATTGGACCTATCTGCAGACCAAGGCCAAGCGGTCAGGTCACCTGCTGTAAACTGTTATTAACCCGGCTGCTGCACTGTGGCCCGATGCCCATCGACCCCATTGTGCCGACCTTTTCCGGTCCCCCGGCCAAAGCGCCCCAGAAGAGCCTGAACGACGGCCGCTTCGGCGCACTGGTGAACCAGGAACTGAAAACCGGCCTTAAGCCCGGGCCCAAACTGACCCCTGAAACCGGCGACGGGTTCAAGTCCATGGCAAAACCCGAACACTACATCCCGCTCAACAAGAACATGATCGGCACGCCGACGCCGCCGCTCACCGCCTCAACGGTCGAGGCCCTCGGCGCCACAACAAAGCATCCGCTCGGCGTGCAAAAACGCTAAGCTCGGGGCCATGGGCGTCGATCTCATCGTCGAAGGCTATGCCAATAATATCCACGGCGTCATACGCTGTGGAAAACTGGTGCTGCCGTGCAGCCTGGGCCGCACCGGCATCAGCAGCACCAAACACGAAGGCGACGGCGCTACGCCCATCGGCGCGTTCCCGCTACGTCGCTTGCTCTACCGCGCCGACCGGCTGGCCCAACCCGTCACCAAATTGCCGCTGAGCGTGATCGCGCGCGACGACGGCTGGTGCGATGACGCCAAAGACCCCGCCTATAATGAACAGATCAAGCTGCCCTATGGGCCGAGCCATGAAGAGTTGTGGCGCGAGGATCAGCTTTACGACCTCATCGTCATCATCGGCTACAACGACCAACCCGTCGTCGCCGGCGCAGGCAGCGCCATCTTCCTGCATATCCGCTCGCCCGACGGCGGACCCACGGCAGGCTGCGTCGCCGTCGCGCGGGAACACCTGCTCGATGTGCTGAAGCAGGTCGACGCCGGCAGCAAGATCATCATCAAGACAGCTTAGATTTTAGCGCGCGTCCCGAAGATCGCGCTGCCGACGCGGATGTGGGTGGCCCCCAGGGCGACGGCGATCTCGAAATCATCGCTCATGCCCATGCTGAGCTGAGCCAGGCCATTGCGCTTGGCGATCTCGCGCAGGAAGGCGAAATGCAGCGCCGGCTCTTCGTTGACCGGCGGGATGCACATGAGGCCCACCACCGGGATATCCCATTCACCGCAGCAGGCCGTGATGAAGGCATCTGCGTCCTTGGGATCGATGCCGGCCTTCTGTTCCTCGCGCCCTGTGTTCACCTGAACAAAACACGGCAGGCGGCGGTTTTGCGCGCGCATCTCCGGGCCGAGTTTCTCCGCCAGGCGCGGGCGGTCGACGGTATGGATGATGTCGAACAACGCCACCGCATCGCGGACCTTGTTGGTTTGCAGCGGGCCGATGAGGTGAAGGGTGGACGGGTGCGCGGCCTTCAAACCGGGCCATTTGTCTTCGGCTTCCTGCACGCGGTTTTCGCCGAAGTCGCGCTGTCCGGCGGCGATGGCGAGACCCGCGCGCGCCGCATCGTGAGTTTTGCTGACGGCGATGAGCGTAATGGACTTCGGATCGCGCCCGCAGGACTTGGCGGCGGCCGTGATACGGGCGCGTACGTCAGCAAGCGCGGCGGCAATGGTAGTGTCGGGCATGCGGCCTGGATTAGCTTGCTTCCCGCGGCTTGGCAATTCGCGTGTACACTCAGTTCATGGACTTCCCGACCATCTGGTTGATGACCGACACAACGCGCGCGCCTGATCCGCGGGCTGCGGTCGCGAAGCTTCCGCGCGGCGCGGCGGTGATCTTGCGTCACTACGATGCGCCGGCGCGCGCGGCCTTGGCTGCGGATCTTGCCGTTTTATGCCGCAGGCGCGGAATTGCGTTGCTGGTGGCCGGCGCCTGGCGCCTGGCGGCGGCGGTGGGAGCGCGGGGTCTGCACCTTCCCGAACATCTGGCCCACCGGGGACCGGAGCCGGGCGCGCGCTTATGGCTCAAACATAAACGCCGGCTTTTGACCGCCGCCGCTCACGGCCCGCGCGGGGTTTTACGCGCAGGCGCGCTTCACGCTGACGCGGTGTTGCTGTCACCGCTGTTTCCGACAGCCAGTCATCCGCAGGGCAAAGTCCTGGGGCTCACCCGCGCAGCGATGATGGCCCGCGGCGCAGGGCTGCCGGTGATCGCTTTGGGTGGTGTCACGCCAAAGCATCGCGGTGCGCTCAAACAGCGCGGGTTTTCAGGAATCGCTGGAGTGGGATTTGGTCTGCGCTAGATTCTTGGTTTGGGTCGCGGTTTGGCCGGCTGAACCGGCTTCCACTTCAGCCTAAACCGCTCCTAGAAGCGCAGTTGAACGCCGACGCGGGCGCCGGTGCCTTGCGGGGCCTGGGCCCCTGCGGCGGGAGCCGGCGTGAAGAACGTGGTCGTGCGGCTATCACGCAGTCCGTAGAAGGCGTCCGCGTTCAGACGCAAGGACGAGCTGAGGCGGTAGATGCCGCCCAGGGTCCACTGCTGGCTGTCCATTTCGGTTTCGCCCGAGGAGAAATTGCCGGTCTGGGCGGTGAGGAAGGTCAGGCGGAAATCAAAGCCGCCGGAGGCAAAGCCCAGGCCCGCCTGCCAGCCCTGGGTACGCTGAAACGGACCGAGGGTCGGCGTGCCGGACAGACCGGCGCGCAGGTAAAAGCCGGCGTAGCCCAGCGAGCCGCCCATGTTCCAGGCGGTGGCCGGCGCCAGGGCGAACAGCGAGGGTCGCTCCGACACGTCGCCGAACAGGCCCACGGCGCCGCCCTGGATGGCGGTGCGGTATTCGCTGCTGAAATTGTAAGCGTCGGCGATGCCCAGGCCGGCGGAGCGGGCCGTCGGAAGGGACGAGCCGAGCAGGCTGTAAGCCGGGGTGATGCCGATGCTGAGGGCATCCATGGAGCTGACGAACAGGGACGACAGGGACGCCGCCGGCGCCGTTTCCACCGGAGCGGCCTTTATCTCGGCCGCCGCCACGGGCTGCGCCGCGAGCACAAGCATCGCCGCGGCAAGCGCCGGGAGGGTGGAAAGGATCTGTTTAATCGTCGGGCGCATGTGCGCGGGCAGCTTTCGTCAGTCTCGTTATTCTCAAACTTGCACTCGAAGTTCGGGGAATCAATAAGCGCCGCCCCGATGGTTTTGGAATCGGCCCAATTGTGACATTAACCGCACAGTTCGGCTGGTTTCGGCCCCGAATTGTTGTAAAAAAGCCGAGCCTCTACGGCTAGTTACAAGGTTGTGACGGCCTCTCAAAGTTCTCGTTCCGCTGTTTGGCGACTCGACCGCCTGGATGGGGCGACCTCTAACCTTCGCCCTTGGTTTTGGTCTTGTTGGGCTTGGCGTTCTTTTCCAGGAATTCGATGATCTGGCCGGCGATGTCGATGCCCGTCGCTTTTTCGATGCCTTCGAGGCCGGGCGTCGAGTTGACCTCCATCACCACCGGACCGTGGTTGGAGCGCAGCATGTCTACGCCGCAAACATTGAGGCCCATGATCTTGGCCGCGCGGACCGCCGTGGAGCGTTCCTCGGGGGTGACCTTCACCTCAAGGGCCTTGCCGCCCCGGTGCAGGTTGGAGCGGAAGTCGTCCGGGGCGCCGGTACGCTGCATGGCCGCGATCACCCGGCCGCCGATGACAAAGGCGCGGATATCGCTGCCTTGGGCTTCCTTGATGAACTCCTGAACCAGGATGTTGGCTTCGACCCCGCCGAAGGCCTCGATCATGCTTTTGGCCGAGGAGCGGGTTTCGGCCAACACCACGCCGATGCCCTGGGTGCCTTCCAGCAGCTTGATCACCACCGGGGTGCCGCCGACCATGTCGATCAGGTCATCGGCCTGGCTGGTGGCATGGGCGAAGGCGGTCACGGGCAGGCCGATGCCTTTGCGCGACAGCAACTGCAAGCAGCGGAGCTTGTCCCGCGAGCGGCCGATGGCAACGGACTCATTGAGAGGGTAGACGCCCATCATCTCGAACTGGCGTAAGACCGCCGAGCCGTAAAAGGTGATGGACGCACCGATACGCGGAATCACCGCATCGTAGCCCTCGAGGCTGCGGCCACGGTAGCGCACCTCGGGCCGGTGGGCGGCGATGTTCATGTAGCAGCGCAGGGTATCGATGACGTCGATGTCGTGGCCGCGCTCTTTGGCAGCCGCGACGATGCGCATGTGGGAATAGAGACCGGCATTGCGCGCCAGCATCGCGAGCTTCATGACCGTCTCCCACGGGAACTGAATAAAAGGAATTGGACAAGAACGGGCGGCTCATAACGTCCGCCGGAGGGATTTAGTTTACCGGTCCGGTCGGAGTCGAAGCAAATTCTGTTTGTGAAAGATGTTAAACAGTCACAATGGGTTAAAGAGGCAATACAGCGGGAACGCCGATGGTTGGGCTTCAACCTCTTGGGATCGCGTCAGGTTACCTTGCGCGGGCGTTTCTTTTTCAGCCGTCCGGCGACGAACGACCGGCTGGGGTCCACCACATATCTGCGCCGCACCGCCTGACGGCCGATGAGCATGCGGAATCCCATCTGGTCGCGGTTGGTGAGGGTCAGTTCCACCGGCCAAAGGTTTTTGCCCAGCTTGAGGGTGGTGCGGATGACATAGCGTTCCTCGGCCCGGCCGCCGGAGTCGGTAACGCAGCGGTAGTCGATCACCAGGGCGACGCAGGACACTTCGGGTTTCTTGCGCCGCTGCAAGGGATGCAGCACGAAACGAACATAAGCCGCGCCGTATTTGCTGAAGGGGGTAATGCGGAAGGCGTGCAGCGCCGAGGTGCGCGCGCCGGTGTCGATCTTGGCCTTGATGCGTTCGACGCCCAGATCCGGAAGCTTCACCCACTCGCGCCAGCCGATGAGTTTCTTTTTCTTCTCCGGCGGTAGCGGCGTGGCGTTTTCGATATCTGCGGCGATCTGGACTTCCGCCGCCGGGCGGCGTTTGGGCGTTGTCTTGGCTTTGCGTTTGACGGCCGCCATCAGAAGCCGATCTTCAGCCCGCTGAGCACACCGCCGGAATCCCACGACGTGCCCACCACATCGCGTTGAGTGGCATAGAAGCCGCCGACGCCGACACTGATTCCGGGGCCGAGCTTATAAGCGCCCTGGAGCATGGCGCGGTCAACGCGCTCGCGCGCCGTGGTGAGCAGGCTGACGCGGCGGCTGGCGACGCGGTAGTCGGCGGAAATCTGGAACGGACCGATGCCGTAGAGGGCGCCCAGGGTCCAATCTTCTTCATTGAGCCCGTTCTGCGGCAGCACGCGCATATATGCGGCCCCCAGTTCCCAGCCGCCGTAAGTGGCGCCGGCCGACATGTTCCAGGCTTCGACGCCGTCTCTCACGATGGGGCCGAGACCCGGGGTGCGTGGCGCCAGATGGAAATAGCCCCCCGCCAGGCGGTAGGTGCCGCCGTCGAAGTCGCCCTCGTAGCCGGCGGTGAAATCAAACGCGTTGTGCGGCCCGAGGCGCCCGTCGATGGGCCCCACGGCCGGTGTCGGCGTCGGGTGATAGGCGACGCCGACCTTAATGCCGAACAGCTCGGGGCTTTGATAGGACACGCCGAGGGCGTTGCCGGTGAAGCGTTTGAAGGTGAAGGCGTCGCGCAGCGTAATGGCGGTGCGCGCCTTGACGCCGTCGCCGATGATCTCGTCATCGACCGTGAGGAATGCTTGCGGGATCGGATCGCCGATGGTGGAGGCGTTGATGCCGGCCTTCTCGCCGATGCGCACGCGGCCGAAGGTGGTGACCACGTCGATATAGGCTTCGTCCACATCGACGTTCTCGCGACCGACGGCGAAGACGCGGATATAGCTGCGGATGCTGATGCCGTTGTCGAGGGCGGTCTTGCCTTCCGCCGACAGACGGACATCGTTGAACATGGAGGCGGCGCCCAGATCTTCGCCGGGCGCCTGGTCCTGATCGGCGACGGTGAAGAATTCCTTGATGCGCCCGCCAAGGGTCAGGGTGATGGCGTCGGCGGCCAGCACGGTGCCGGGATAAAACGCGACCGCGCCGAGGAGGACGCCGCGCACGATTTGTTTCGGGAAAAGGGCCATGAATCCGTCACCAACCAACCGGCGACACCTTATGCCAACGGGGCGATTTGGCAAACCGGGTAGCTGGAGGGACGAGGCCTAGAACATCACCTGCCAGCGGACCGCGAGCGCGTCGATGTCGAGGCTGGCGCTGACGCCGGGGCCGCCACCTACGCGCGGGTTCGCTTTATGCAGGTTGGTGTGGATGTAGTTCAGCTTCCACAGCATGTTCGAATTCCAATACCAGTTGATGCCCGCAGTCACAGCCGCCTGGCGGCCGCCGTTGACAGCCAACGGCTGCACGGCCGTGGGGATGCTGCTGTTGTACTGGTCGGTGAGGTCGATCCGACTGTAGCGCAGGGCGAACTCTACGGCGCCCTGTCCGCCCTTGAGCGGGCTGAACGGCGTGGTCGGATTGACGCCGCTGTAACAGCCGCAGGTGACGGTGTAATTGTGCTTACCGCCGAGTGTATAGGTGAGTTGCGCATACGCGCCGTCGAACTTGGCCGAGGTGCGGCCCAGACGGTGCACGTCGTAGCGATAGTATTCACCTTGATAGAAGAACTGATCGAAGGTGCCGGCCACTTCCGCGCCGTAGATCGTCGCCTTGTCCACCGGATTGGCCACGGTGCCCAAAGCGCCGGTGGTGATGGTGGGCGTCGGATCGATACGCAGCTCAGCCTGGTTGGAGATCGTGATGGACTCCGCCGTATTGGCGCCGGAGTTGGGCGCGCGCAACAGTTGGTCGACGCCGGCGCCCACATGCAGCGTGGTGTCGCTGGTCTGAATGATCTGATAGGTGCCGCGCGCGTAGGCGCCGAGGGTGCGCTGAGTCAGCGCGTGGGCGTCGCCGGGCTTTGAGCCAGTGAGGTAAGCGCCGAACCACCAGTTGGGGCCCCAGGTGCGGAAGCCGAGATTGGCGCGCGGATCGCCGACGTTGATGTTGGCGATGACCGCGGTCGGTGTCGCGCGCTCGAGGAAAATAATGTCGTTGGAGCTGGTGGCCTCATCCAGCGTGAATTGCGACGGCATGTAGCCGACTTCGATGATGGTGTTCGCGATGCCCGTGTAGCCGATGCTGGCGGTGTTCAGCAGCGTCGCGTTGTCGGTGGAACCGCCGGCGTCGATGATGAGCGAGTAGGTAAAGTCGCTCATGGCCTTGCCGGTGACGCCGAGGCGGCCGCGGCGGACATTGAGCCCGCTGGTGAGGCGGCCGCCGGCATCGGTGCCGAGACCGGTGGTGCTCTGGGCTTTTTGATTCAGGTACCCGCCGATATCGAAGTGGATGCGGCCGGTGGGGGCGATGGTCCAGGCGCCGTCGGCGCTCGACAAGGTGAAGCGGTGGGTGGCGGACTCGGTGACCTTGGGAACCGCCGGCGGAGCGGCGTTGGCGATAGCGTTGGTGGAGGCGATGCGCTCCTTGGCTTCCCGGGCGACGGCGTAGCGGGTGCTGTCGTTGGCGGCCTTCAGGGCGTCGAGCTGTTGCTGCAGGGTCTTCAACTGCTGCTGCAGCAACTCGATCTCCCGCGCCATGGTGGCGGCGTCGGCGGCTTGGGCCGGAGAAGACACAAGCGGCGCCATCGCAGTGGTGGCCAGGAGCATTGCCGTGATGAAACGCAGCTTTTTCATGTCTTTGTCCTTGGTTCTCAATGTCTTACGCCGACAATTTCGCGTCGGTGCCAGGCCACTCGCAGCTCCGGACGCACACCTCAAGCACCGCGAGACGGGCCGCAAGGAGTGATATCGCGGGTTCTGGTGACAGAGCGATGACGGTTTTGTGAAACAGCGGCGTGCCGGTTGTCGTGCAGGCCGGAAGATGCGCTGTCCGGGCCAGTCCGGCCATTCGGTCGGACGGCGTAGGCGATTGGGCAAAGGGGGTAGTCCCCGGAGGACCGCACCGGCTTGAGGCCAGACGTCACATATCTATCATAAATCCGTAACACTAGAGTCGCGGCTGGTTCTTAGCATCGCCCCTGTCAGGAGTCCGGACGTTCCGGCATCCGCAATTCAGGAGGCGAACGTGTACCAATTCACAAAGAAGATCGCACAAGCGGCCATGACAATGGCGGCTGTCGCGACTCTTTCTACCGCGGCCATGGCTGCCGACATCTCCGGCGCGGGCGCGACCTTTCCGTATCCGATCTACGCCAAGTGGGCGGACGCTTATAAAAAGGAAACCGGCGTCGGCCTGAACTACCAGTCCATCGGCTCCGGCGGCGGCATCAAGCAGATCACCGCCAAGACCGTGACCTTCGGCGCCAGCGATCAACCGCTGAAGCCCGAAGACCTGGACAAGAACGGCCTCATCCAGTTTCCCATGGTCATGGGCGGCGTTGTGCCGGTGGCCAACATCAAGGGCGTGAAGCCCGGCGAGCTGAAGCTCGACGGCGCGACCCTGGCCGACATTTATATGGGCAAGATCAGCAAGTGGAACGACGCGGCGATCCAGAAGCTCAATCCGGATGTGAAGCTGCCGTCCACCGCCATCGCCGCTGTCTACCGCTCCGACGGTTCGGGCACCAACTTCCTGTTCACCACCTATCTTTCGCAGGTGAGCCCGGCCTTCAAGGAAAACATCGGCGCCGCCACCTCCGTCGAATGGCCCTCGGGCATCGGCGCCAAGGGCAATGAAGGTGTCGCCGGCATGACCACCCAGACCGACGGCGCCATCGGCTATGTGGAATACGCCTTCGCCAAGCAGAACAAGATGACCTACCTCAACCTGATCAATAAGGACGGCAAGGTGGTCGAGCCCAAGAGCACCTCGTTCCAGGCGGCCGCCGCCGGCGCCGACTGGGCCAATGCCAAGGGCTATTACCTCGTGCTCACCAACCAGAGCGGCGCGGACAGCTGGCCCATCACCGGCGCGTCCTTCATCCTGATCCACAGGCAGCCGCAGAACCCGGCCGCGGTGCAGGATGCCCTCAAGTTCTTCGCCTGGGCCTACAAGGGCGGGGCCAAGATGGCCGATGAACTCGATTACGTGCCCATGCCCGGCAGCGTCGTCTCCCTGGTCGAAAAGACCTGGGGCGAAATCAAAGGCGCCGACGGCAAAGCTGTGTGGATGGCTGCCAAATAGCACTTTATAAACACCGCTAGCGAATCGGGGAGAAACGCCGTCCGCGTTTCTCCCCGTTGCTTTGTTTCTCTTTCCTCTCGAATCTCAGCCTCCATGTCCCAGCAAGCCGAATCCATGGCGCTCTCCGCCGAGATCCAGCAGCGCATTCAGCGCCAGCGGATGTTGGACCGGGCCTTCCGCGCCGTGACCATGTTCTTCGCGCTGCTGGTTCTGGTGATCCTGGGCGCGATCATCATTTCTCTGGTGGAAGGTTCCTTGCCGGCGCTCAAGAAGTTCGGCTGGAACTTCCTGACTACCGAACGCTGGAATCCGGTAACCGAGGTTTTCGGCGCGCGCGCGCCGATCTACGGCACACTCATGACCTCCGCGATCGCCATGATCGTCGGCATCCCAGTGAGCTTCGGTATCGCCATTTTCCTCACCGAGCTGGCGCCTGAGTGGCTGAAGCGTCCCATGGGCACGGCCATCGAATTGCTCGCCGGCATCCCCAGCATAATCTACGGCATCTGGGGTCTGTTCGTGTTCGCGCCGTTCCTGCAGCGTAACATCCAGCCGTTGCTGATCGCGGTCTTTGAGGACGTGCCCGTCCTCAATACTTTTTTCGCCGGCCCGCCTTACGGCATCGGCATTCTTACCGCCGGGCTGATCCTCGGCATCATGGTGCTGCCGTTCATCACGTCGGTCACCCGCGATGTGTTCGAGACGGTACCGGCGCTGCTGAAAGAATCCGCCTACGGCCTCGGCGCCACCACCTGGGAAGTGGTGTGGCAGATCGTCATCCCCTACACCCGCGTCGGCCTGGTAGGCGGCATTATGCTGGGCCTGGGCCGCGCCCTGGGCGAAACCATGGCGGTCACTTTCGTCATCGGCAACGCCCACCGCATCAGCCCGTCGATCCTGGCGCCCGGCACCACCATCTCGGCGTCCATCGCCAATGAATTCACCGAAGCCGTCGGCGACATTTACACCAGCGCCCTGGTGGCCCTGGGCCTGTTGCTGTTCGTGATCACCTTCACCGTATTGGCCATGGCCAAGATCATGTTGATCCGCATGCAGCGCAACGCGGGGACGCGCACATGACCCTGTACGAACGCCGCAAGATGAAGAACCGCATCGCCCTGGCGGCATCGGGCGTGGCCGCGCTCATCGGCCTGTTCTGGCTGGTGGCGATCCTCGGCACCCTGCTTGTCAACGGCGTGAGCGCCTTGAGCCTGACTCTGTTCACCGAGAGCACACCGGCGCCGGGCAACGCCGGCGGATTGATCAACGCCATCTTCGGCAGCGCCGTCATGAGCCTGTTCGGCATTCTCATCGGTACGCCCGTGGGCATTCTCGCCGGCACTTACCTCGCGGAATACGGCAAGAGCAATCCGCTCGCCTCCGTCGTCCGCTTCATCAACGATATTCTGCTGAGCGCGCCGTCCATTATCATCGGCCTGTTTGTCTATGAACTGATGGTGGTGCCCATGGGCCACTTCTCCGCCTGGGCCGGGACCGTAGCGCTATCGCTGATCGTCATCCCGGTGGTGTTGCGCACCACCGAGGACATGCTGAACCTGGTACCCGACTCTTTGCGCGAAGCCGCCGCCGGATTGGGCGCTCCCAAGTGGCAGGTCGTGAGCCACGTGGTTTACCGCGCGGCGCGCAGCGGCATCGTCACCGGCATTCTGTTGTCCGTCGCCCGCGTCAGCGGCGAAACCGCTCCCTTGTTGTTCACCGCGCTCAACAATCAGTTCTGGAGCACGGACATGAATGCGCCCATGGCTAATTTGCCCGTGGTGATCTTCCAATTCGCCCTGAGCCCTTATGAAGATTGGCGCAATCTGGCCTGGGCCGGGGCGCTGCTGATTACGGTTACAATTCTTGTTCTCAACATTGCCGCCCGTCTCTTGACGGCGCGGCCCTCCGCCCGGCAGTGAGCATGAGTATGGAACGTCCCTCCGAAGCGCCCCGGCCCGCGACCGCTTTTCGCGGCATTTCCATCGGCAGCCCGCGGTCCACGGACCCGGCGACGCTGGTGGAGAAGATCGGCATCAAGAACCTCGAGTTCTTCTACGGCAGCCACAAGACGCTCAAGGACATCTCGCTCTCCATCTATGACCGCCGCGTCACCGCCTTCATCGGCCCCTCGGGGTGCGGCAAGTCCACGCTGCTCCGCGTACTCAACCGCATGTACGACCTCTATCCCGGCCAGCGTGCCGTGGGCTCGGTGCTGCTGGACGGCCAGGACATCCTGTCGCCCAAGCAGGACATCAACCTTCTGCGGGCGCGCATCGGCATGGTGTTCCAGCGCCCGACGCCGTTCCCCATGTCGATCTTCGACAATGTGGCATTCGGCCTGCGCCTTTATGAGCGCCTGGCCCAGGCCGACATCGAGGCCCGCGTCGAGGAAGCTTTGCGCGGCGCGGCGTTGTGGAACGAAGTGAAGGACAAGTTGGGCCAGAGCGGTCTATCGCTCTCGGGCGGTCAGCAGCAGCGCCTGTGTATCGCCCGCGCCATCGCCGTGCGGCCAAGTGTTTTGCTGCTCGACGAACCGGCCTCAGCGCTCGATCCGATCTCTACGGCCAAGATCGAGGAGCTGATCGACACCTTGCAGTCCCAGTACACCATCGCCATCGTCACCCATAATATGCAGCAGGCCGCCCGCGTCTCGGACTTCACCGCCTTCCTGCTCATGGGCGAACTGGTGGAATTCAGCCGCACCGAGGACATCTTCACCAAACCCTCGGACCCGCGCACCGAAGCCTATGTCACCGGCCGGTTTGGCTGAGCCGGGGAACCTTCGAACCTGACGCCGGCCTCACGGCAAAAACCCCTTTTCCCCTTAGGGTTAGCCAGGGTCGCGCCGGGCCTTCGCAAGACCCTTCCAGTTGGCTATAAACGCCCCCACGTTCGCGGCGGGGCTTCAGTCCCGGTGCGCGCCGGACCTCGTGTGGAGCGGATAACAATGTCGGCTAAAGCCTTAGTATCGTTGAAGTTTGTGGCTTTTGCCGCGACCGCGGCCCTGTTGGTGGGCTGCGGCTCCGGCCGCATGCAGACCGCCCCTTCGGGCGGGCGGGACCGCGATGCGGCGCCCAGCGACGGCGTTTTCTCCAGCGGCGGCGGCGGCAATGCCCTGTTCGGCGCGAAGAAAGACGGTGAAGCGGTCTCCATCAACGCCTTCCTGTGGCGCGCCTCCCTGGACACCATCGCCTTCATGCCCCTGGCGTCGGCCGATCCGTTCGGCGGCGTCATCCTGACCGACTGGTATGCGCCCCCCGAGACGCCGGACGAGCGCTTCAAGGTCAATGTCTACATTCTCTCCCGCGTGCTGCGCGCCGACGGCCTCAAGATCACCGTCTTCCGCCAGCAGCGCGACGCCAGCGGCCAGTGGCGCGACACCACCGTTGGCCCGGAAGTCTCCACGGAATTCGAGAACGCGGTCCTGACCCGCGCCCGCGACCTTCGACTTAGGGCCGTGCCGGAAAATAATTAGCCCGCCCGCTCTATTCGCGGCGAGGCTTCACACCAACGAGGCTGGCCGCAGACGCCGAAAACGTGCCACGCCTCAACTAGGCAGTTGAGCGATGTCAGTATCAGAAGAGCGCTATAATTTCGCCGAGGCCGAGCCCAAGTGGCAGAAGGCCTGGTCCGCGGGCAATTGCTTCGCGGCGGAAACCTCCTCCTCCAAGACCAAATACTATGTGCTTGAGATGTTCCCCTATCCGTCGGGGCGCATCCACATGGGCCATGTTCGCAACTACACCCTGGGCGACGTGGTCGCACGCTTCAAGCGGGCGCAGGGCTTCAACGTCATGCACCCCATGGGTTGGGACGCGTTTGGCTTGCCGGCGGAGAATGCGGCGTTGGAGCGCGGCGTGCATCCGGGCACATGGACCCGCCAGAACATCGGCGTCATGAAAGCGCAGTTCGAGCCCCTCGGTCTGTCGCTGGACTGGAGCCGGGAGATCGCCACCTGCGAGCCCGAATACTACAAACACGAACAGAAGATGTTCACCGACTTCCTGAAGGCGGGCTTGGCCTATCGCAAGGAGTCCTGGGTCAACTGGGATCCGGTGGAACACACCGTGCTGGCCAACGAGCAGGTCATCGACGGCAAGGGCTGGCGCTCGGGCGCCGATGTGGAACAGCGCAAGCTGAACCAATGGTTCCTGAAGATCACCCACTACGCCGAGGATTTGCTGCAGGCCATCGATACCCTGGACCGCTGGCCCGACAAGGTCCGGTTGATGCAGCAGAACTGGATCGGCCGCTCCGAGGGCGCCCGCGTAACATGGCCGCTGCAGGACGCCGCGGGAAAAGTGCTGGGTGAGTCCGTTGAAGTCTTCACCACCCGGCCTGACACTTTGTTCGGCGCTTCGTTCTGCGCCATCTCCGCACAGCATCCTCTGGCGGTGAAACTGGCCGCCACCGACGCCAAGCTCGCGGACTTCATCGCCGAATGCGGGAAGGTCGGCACATCCACCGCCGCCATCGAGACCGCGGAGAAGCAGGGTTATGACACCGGCCTCAAGGCCGAACATCCGTTCATCGCCGGCGCGGTGGTTCCGGTGTACGTCGCCAACTTCGTGCTGATGGCTTACGGCACCGGCGCCATCTTCGGCTGCCCCGCCCATGACGAGCGCGACATGGAGTTCGCCCGCAAGTACGGCCTCGCCGTGCGCAGCGTCGTGGCGCCCGAAGGTGAAGACGCAGCGGCGTCCTCCGCCAAGATCGAAGCCGGCAACACGGCCTTCACCGACGACGGCGTCATCGTCAATTCCGCGTTCCTGAACGGCCTCAAGGTGCAGCCCGCCATCCGCGCCGCCATCCAGAAACTGGAATCCATCGGCCGCGGCAAGGGCACGGTGCAATACCGCCTGCGCGACTGGGGTGTGTCGCGGCAGCGATATTGGGGTTGCCCGATCCCCATCATCCACTGCGAAAAGTGCGGCCCGGTGCCGGTGCCGGAGAAGGACCTGCCGGTGACGCTGCCGGAGGACGTGACCTTCGACAAACCCGGCAATCCGCTGGAGCGGCACCCTACCTGGAAACATGTGAAGTGCCCGACCTGCAACGCGGCCGCGGTGCGTGAAACCGACACCTTCGACACCTTCTTTGAGTCGTCCTGGTATTTCGCGCGCTATTGCAGCCCGCACCTGACCGACCGCGCCTTTGACAAGAATGAGGCGCAGTCCTGGCTGCCGGTGGATCAATATATCGGCGGCGTGGAACATGCGGTCCTGCACCTGCTGTATTCGCGCTTCTTCACGCGGGCACTTTCGGATTGCGGCTACCTTGATCTCAAGGAGCCCTTCGCCGGCATGTTCACCCAGGGCATGGTCTGCCACGAGACCTACCGCGCCGCCGATGGCGCCTGGGTCGAGCCCGGCAATGTGAGCAAGGACGGCGGTACCGCGGTGCGGATTTCCGACGGTGCGCCGGTGACGGTGGGCCGTTCGGAGAAGATGTCCAAGTCCAAGAAGAACACCGTGGACCCTCAAGCCATCATCGACACCTTCGGCGCCGATGCTGCACGGCTGTTCATGCTGTCCGACTCTCCGCCGGAGCGCGATCTGGAATGGACTGACGCCGGGATCGAGGGCGCCTGGCGCTACCTCAATCGTTTATGGCGCCTGGCCATTGCCGCGCGCGACATCGTGCCCGGCCCCCTGCCTTCGAGCATGGATGCGGCGCCGACGGCCGTGAGCCGCCAGGTCCACCGCACGATCGCGGCCGTTGGTGATGATCTGGAGCGGTTCCGCTTCAACTCCGCCGTGGCGCGTATCCGCGAACTGACGAATTCCCTGGCGGACCTTGACCGTACAGCCAGCGGCGGCGACGCGGTGTATCGCTTCGGCATCGAGACCGTCACCAAGCTGGTAGGCCCCATCGCGCCGCACCTGGCCGAAGAAGTGTGGCAGGCGCTGGGTCACAAAACCCTGCTGGTCGATACGCCGTGGCCGCAGTTCGATCCCAGCAAGCTCGAGGACGACGTGGTGACCCTCGCCGTTCAGGTGAACGGCAAGCTGCGCGGCACCATCAGCGTCGCCAAGGGTACCGATAAAGCCGCCTGCGAGACCGCCGCTCTGGCGCTGCCGGCGGTGCAGAAACACCTGGACGGCAAGCCGCCGCGCAAAGTCATCGTGGTTCCCGAAAAGATCGTCAACATCGTGGCCGCCTGATGAAAATGCGCCGGATCATCGCGATGTGTGTGGCGGCAGCGGCCCTGAGCGGCTGTGGCTTCACACCGCTCTACGGCGAAAACAGCCCTGCCGGCGGGCCGGGCGTTTCCGCCGAGCTGTCGCATGTGGCCATCCGCCAGCTTCCCGACCGCCAGGGCATGCGCTTGGGTCAGGTGCTGCGCGAGCAGCTTCAGCCGCGCGGCGCAAGCGCGGGTCAAGGTGGGGGCACAGGGCAATACGATCTCGATGTCACCTTGACGACGCGGGTGGAGGAACTGGGTGTGCGCCGCGACGCCACCAGCTCGCGCGCCAATTTTATCCTGTCGGCCAGCTTCTATCTCAGCGAATCCGGCCAGCGGATTTACAGCGACCGCGTCCAGAGCACCGTCAGCTACAACATCCTCGATGACCAATACGCCACGGTGGCGGCCCAGTCCGACGCCGAAGAGCGCGCCATCCGCGAGGCCGGCCAGCAGATCAAGACCCGGCTGGCGGTGTATTTCGTGAAGCGCGGCAAAGCCCAGTCTCCTAAGGCCGGCAATTGAAAATAACCGGACGCGCCGAGGCGTTTATCGCCAAGCCCGATCCGGCCCTGGCGGCGATCCTGATTTACGGTCCCGACGCCGGCCTGGTGCGCGAGCGCTTCAACGCACTCACCAAAGCCGTCGCCGGCACCCTCGATGATCCGTTCCGTGTGAGCGAGATCGGCGCGGAGACTTTGCGCGAAGATCCGGCGCGCCTTGGCGACGAGGCTGCGGCACTCGTCTTTACCGGCGGCCGCCGCGTGGTACGCATCCGCGGCGCCACCGATACCGTGGCCGACGCCATCACCAAGTTTGTCGAGGATCCGGTGGGCGAGGCCTTGGTGCTGGTGACCGCCGACGATCTCAGTCCGCGGTCGAAATTACGCCTGGCCTTCGAGAAGGCCGATCGCGCGGCGGCGCTGCCGTGTTACGCCGACAACGAACGAGATCTTGAGGCCGTTATCCGCGAAACCTTGAAGGCCGCGGGCTTGTCCATTTCCAGCGACGCCCTGTCCTGGCTCACGGACCGCCTCGGCGGCGACCGGGAGCTCAGCCGCCGGGAGCTGGAGAAACTGGTGATCTATATGGGCGATGCGAAAAGCATCACCGAGGATGATGTGTTCGCCTGTATCGGCGACACCGCCGCCATGAATCTGGATGATTTGATTTACGCTGTCGGCGACGGCGACCAAGCCACGGTGCAGCGGGTGTTCGGACGCCTCACCAGCGAAGGCACCTCGGCCATCAGCATTCTCACCAGCGTGGCCCGTCATGTGCTGCGCCTGCATGAAACCCGGGGCCGTATGTCCGAGGGTAAGAACCTGGAGGCGGCGCTCATGAGCCTGCGCCCTCCGGTGTTCTTCAAGTTCAAAACCCGCTTCACGGCACAGCTCAATAAATGGAGCGAGCCGTTGCTGGCCCGCGCCATCGAGCTGCTCAATGAAGCCGAGATGACCGCCAAGAGCACCGACATGCCGGCGGAAGCCGTGATTGAGCGCGCCCTCATCCAGCTTGCCAATGTGGCGCGAAGCGCAGGCCGGCGTTAAAGCATTTTCCGGCGAAGTGATCACCGGCTCGACGCGCAGAAAATGCGCCGAAACTTACAGCGCCTGGGCCTCACCGATGATCAGACTGGGACCGGAGGGTTCCGTGAGCGCGGTGTAGGTCCACGCTTCCGTGCCGTTCGCGGGCGGATCGAATCTATAGAGCGCGCAGTTGGCGATCTTGAGTCCGGTGGCGATTTTTGCCATGCGTTCCAGCGGCGCGACGCTGCCGCCGTGGCCGACGATCAACACGGGTCCGGTATTGGCCAGCGCCGCGTTGAGACCGCGCGCAAGCCGCGCGGTGTAGACATCCAGTGACTCACCTTGCGGAATCGACGCCCCGTTGCGCCAATCCTCGCGCCAGGCGCCGGCGGCGTCCTGGCCTTCGTAGATTCCGAAACCGCATTCCTTGAGATCATCGATGACAACGATGGGAAGCTTGCGGGTATTGACGATCTCCGCCGTACGCCGCGCGCGGCTCAAGGTGCTGCAGCAGATGCTGGCGATGGGAAGCTTCGCCACAGCGGGCGCCACTTCTTCCGCCTGCGCAATGCCGTGGGCATTGAGGGCGATGTCGGTGTGACCCTGCATGATGCGGCGACGATTCCAATCGGTCTCGCCGTGGCGCATGAAATAAAATGGGACCGGCGTCAGCCGCGTCATGAGAGCTTCTCGTGAAACGTTGGCGCTAGAGAGGATGGTCGGCGTGACCGATGTCGCTGCCGCTGATGCCCTCGTCGGGCATCTCGTCTTCATCGTTATCTGCGGCAGGTTGGCGCGGACCGCTGGACAAGCGGCGCACGATATCGTCGAGCTGCTCAAGGGTGGCGTAGTCGATTGTGACGGAGCCGCCCTTGCCGTTGAAGCTGATGTCGACTTTGTAGCCGGTGGCCTTGGCGAGGCTTTGTTCGAGGGCGGTGGTATCCGCGCCCTTTGCCCCCAGGCCTGTGCCGACGCCGGCGCTGGGTTTGTGTTTTCCAAAACCTTTTGCGAGGCGTTCGGACTGGCGGGCCGACAGCCCTTTCTTGACGATGATGCGGGCGATAGCTTCGGCGTCGGCGCGCCCGATCAAGGGCCGCGCTTGACCGGCCGACAGTTGGCCGCGTTCGATGAGTTCGAGGACGGTCTCGGGCAGGGTGAGCAGACGCATGCTGTTGGCGATATGGGTCCGGCTCTTGCCCACCGCGCTGCCGACCTGTTCCTGGGTGTGGCCGAACTCGTCGAGCAGCCGCTTATAGCCGCGGGCCTCTTCCACCGGTGACAGATCCTGGCGCTGCAGGTTTTCGATCAGCGCGACTTCGAGGGTTTCGGCGTCGGTGAGATCGACGATCTGAACCGGGACCTCATGCACCTGGGCCCGCTGCGCCGCCCGCCAGCGCCGTTCGCCGGCGATGATCTCGAAGTGACCGGGTTTGCGCGAATCGGGCCGGACCAGGAGGGGCTGCAGGACGCCTTTTTCCGCCACCGACGCCGTCAGGTCGGCCAGAGCCGACTCGTCGAAGTGCCGGCGCGGCTGGAACGGCGAAGGGGCAAGAAGATCGACAGAAATTCTATTTGAGGTTGCAGACACCTGGGCGAGGGGTGCCGCTTCGCTTTGGGGCGCCGAATCCTGCTCTCCGAACAGAGCGTCGAGGCCGCGACCTAGATTTTTGCGCTTGGGGGTATCGGCGTTCATGCGGCCGGCCTTTGCTCACGTTTGAGGACTTCGCCGGCCAGGTCGAGGTAGGCCCGGGAGCCTTTGGAGTGGAGGTCATAGATCAGGACCGGCTTGCCGTGGGAGGGCGCTTCCGAGATCCGGACGTTGCGGGGGATGGTGGTGGTGTAGACCTTGGCTCCGAAGTAGCTGCGCACGTCGCTCTCGACCGCCTCCGAAAGATTGTTGCGCTTGTCCACCATCGTCAGGACGATGCCCTGGAGTTCCAGGCCGGGGTTGAAGCTCTTGCGCACCCGCTCGATGGTTCGCACGAGTTGGCTGATGCCTTCCAGGGCCAGGAATTCCGCCTGAAGGGGCACCATGACCGCGTCGGCCGCCACCAGGGCGTTGAGGGTCAACAGGCCCAGGGACGGGGGGCAGTCGATGAGCACGAAATCCCAGTTATCATATTGATTTGCAATGGCTTCTTTGAGGCGCGCCTGACGATTGTCCAGGTCCACCAACTCCAATTCCGCCGCCGCCAGGTCGACGCCGGCGGGGATGATGCTGAGGTTGGGGATGCCGGTCGGCACAATGGCGTCGGCCACGGAGCCGGTCCCGGTCAGCAGGTGATAGGTGGTCACCGGCCGATGCTTCTGGTCGATGCCGAGGCTGGTGGAGGCATTGCCCTGGGGATCCAGGTCGATGACCAGGACCCGCTTCTTGACCGCAGCCATGGCGGTGGCCAGGTTGACGGTCGTGGTCGTCTTGCCGACGCCGCCCTTCTGGTTGGAGATGGCGATAACTCGGGGCTTGGTGCTAACCGGGAGTTCCGGGGACGTGGCCGGGGACGTTGGGAGTGCGGTCATGAGGCGATACCTCTCGCAAAATCACCACACGACCCGTCGAATCAGTCCGGCTGACGTGTGATTCCACCACCATTGTCCATATTTTGTGGGCCTCGGTCAATTCAACCTCTACATTTTGGCCCTTCAAGAAGACGAATTTCGTCGTTTTTGACGCCATGGGCGCGCTCAGGTCGAGCAATTTGGCGATAGGCGCAACCGCACGGGCGCAGACCTGGGTGGTGGGGAGCCCTTTGACGGCCTCGAACCGGGCGGCGTGGACCGTGACTTTGGCGCCGGCAACCCGGGCCGCTTCCCGGAGAAAGGCCGCCTTGCGCTGGTCGGACTCCACCAGATGAACGTTGCCTTGACCCATGATGGCCAGGACCAGGCCGGGAAACCCGGCGCCGGAGCCGAGGTCCACCAGATCGGGGAGATCCTGGGTAAAGGGCAGAAGCTGGGCCGAGTCCAGCATGTGCCGGAACCAGAGTTCAGGGATGGTGGCCGGTCCCACCAGGTTGGTGGTCTTGTTCCAGGTCTCGAGGAGGGTGGCGTAGGCCTGGAGGCGCGAAAGTGTTTCACGTGAAACATTCGTATCGCGCTGAAAGTCGTCCGGGCCGTAAGCGGAATGTTTCACGTGAAACATTTTACGCGGAATGGGCCAGGGAAATGTCCTTGGACGTGTCCTTACGATGGACATGACGGAGCAGAGCCGTCAGCGCCGCCGGCGTCACCCCGGGAATGCGGGCCGCCGCCCCAAGCGTAGCGGGACGGGCCGCCTGCAGCTTTACCCGCACTTCCGTGGACAATCCGCCGATCTTACCGAAGTCCAAAGTGGCAGGCAAAACAAGGGCTTCGTCCTTGCGGAACGCCTGGATATCGGCGGTCTGGCGTTCAATATAGCCCGTATAACGGCCCTCTATCTCAAGCTGCTGGGCGATATCGGCGCGCACTTCGGGTAGCTCCGGATATAGAGTGCGCAAGCGCTCGACAGTCATATCCGGAAGGGCCAGGAGCTCGATGCCACTGCGGCGGATGCCATCCTGATTGACGTGAACGCCCTTGGCCGCGAGCTCCGGCGGCGACACCCGGAGGGCGCCGAAGGCCGAGCGGGCCGCAGAGAGTGCTGTTGATTTGGCCGAAAAGTGGTCCTGCCGGCGGCGCCCCACACAGCCCGCGGCGACGGCTTTGCCGGTCAGGCGGAGGTCGGCGTTGTCCGCGCGCAGGAGAAGCCGGTACTCCGCCCGGGACGTAAACATACGGTAGGGCTCGATGGTCCCCAGGGTGGTGAGATCGTCCACCATGACTCCCAAATAGCCTTCGGCCCGATCGACCGTGACCGGTGCGGCGCCCGATAGGGACCGCGCAGCGTTGAGACCCGCCAGCAGCCCTTGGCCCGCCGCTTCTTCATAGCCGGTGGTGCCGTTGATCTGGCCGGCGAAGTACAAGCCCTTGATTTTCTTGGTTTCAAGGCTAGGCCACAGCTCTCGCGGATCGACAAAGTCGTATTCGATGGCATACCCGGCCTGGAGCATGACGGCATTTTCCAAGCCGGGGATGGTCTGCAGCAATCTTTGCTGGACGTCTTCGGGGAGCGAGGTGGAGATGCCGTTGGGATAAACCGTGGGGTCGTCGAGACCCTCGGGCTCAAGGAAGATCTGGTGCCGGTCCCGGTCAGCGAAGCGCACCACCTTATCTTCGATGGATGGGCAGTAGCGGGGCCCGACGCTCTGGATCTGCCCGTTGTACATGGGCGCGCGATGTTTGTTTTCCAGGATCAGGGCGTGGCTGGCCGGGGTCGTATAGGTGATGCCGCATTTGATCTGCGGGGTGGTGATCCTGTCTGTGAGGAAGGAGAACGGCTCCGGCGGATCGTCGCCCTCCTGACTTTCCAGGCTGGCCCAATCAATGGTCCGGCCATCGAGCCGCGGCGGCGTCCCGGTTTTCAATCTTCCGACCGAAAAACCCTTTGATTTCAATGTATTAGAGAGTCCCAGGGCCGGGGCCTCACCGATGCGGCCGGCCGGGATACGGGCCTCGCCGCGGTGGATCAGGCCCCCCAGGAAGGTGCCGGTGGTAAGCACCACGGCCCCACAAGAAATGCTTTCGCCGGAACCGGTTAGCACCCCGGCGATGCGCCCGGCGGCGTCGAACAGGAGGTCCTCGATAGCGCCAGCCCGGATGGAGAGATTAGGTTCCTCCGCCAACAACTCCTGGATCGCTTGCTTATAGAGTCTGCGATCGGCCTGGGCCCGTGGGCCCCGGACGGCGGGGCCCTTGGACCGGTTCAGCACTTTGAACTGAATTCCGCCCCGGTCGATGGCCCGGCCCATGATGCCGTCGAAGGCGTCGATCTCCCGGACCAGGTGGCCCTTGGCCAAGCCGCCGATGGCGGGGTTGCAGGACATCTGGCCGATAGTCTCGACCTTATGGGTAATAAGGAGTGTCTTGGCGCCAAAGCGGGCCGAAGCGGCCGCGGCTTCGCAGCCGGCATGACCGCCGCCGACAACAATGACATCGAAATGTGAGGACTCGGACGCCATGGGATCTAGGCCTGTGGATATCCCCTGTGGATATCTCGGGGCCTTATATCCCCAAAGCCCCCGGCCGACCAATCGGGATTCGAGACCTACTTACCGATACAGAAATCCCGGAACACCACGTCGAGGATTTCCTCCACGTCGATGCGTCCGGTGATGCGGCCAAGGGACCGGGCGGCGAGGCGCAAATCCTCCGCCGCCAGCTCCGACAACGGCGCAGCCAGGGCGCGGCCTAAAGCGACGACGCACTCCTCAAGCGCTGCGCGATGGCGGGCCCGGGTGAGTGGCGCCGCGCCCTGGGTATCCACTTTGCTTTTCACCAGGGCGGTGAGACTTGCCAGAAAACCCGCAAGTCCCGCGCCGGTCTTGGCGGAAATCACGTGACCTTGGACTTGGGCCGGGTCGAGCAGATCAGCCTTGTTGATCACCACCAGCGTATTGGCGTCGACCAGTGCTTCCGTCGCCGCATCGCGTGGCGCCGTGCCGTCGAACACCGCGATCTTCACATCAGCGGTTTCCGCACGGGCCAAGGATCGGCGGATGCCTTCTTGTTCCACGTCGTCGGCGGCCTCACGCAAGCCTGCTGTATCGGCGAGTGTCACGGCATAGCCACCGAGATTCAAATGAACCTCGATCACATCCCGCGTGGTGCCGGGACTGGCGGCGACGATGGCGGCGTCGCGTCCCGCCAGGGCATTGAGCAAACTCGACTTGCCGGCATTAGGCGGACCGATGATGGCCACAGCCAGACCTTCACGGATTTGTTCGCCGCGCCCGCCGTCATTGAGATGGCCTTCGATTTCCGCCGCCAAGCCCCTGACGTCCGCCCACAGACGATCGGCCACGTCCTGCGGTAAATCCTCGTCGGGAAAATCGATCACGGTTTCCAGGTGCGCCAAGGCTTTGATCAACCGCGCGCGCCAGCCGTCGTAACGCTCTTTCAGTTCGCCGCTCATCTGGCGCAAAGCCTGGCGGGCCTGGGCGCTGGTTTCCGCATCGACCAGGTCGGCGAGCGCCTCGGCCTGGGTGAGATCCATCTTGTCGTGTTCGAAGGCACGGCGGGTGAACTCGCCCGGCGCCGCCATGCGCAATCCGGGAATGACGGCGAGAGCACCGAGCATTTCCGCGATCACGGCGCGGCCGCCGTGGATATGCAGCTCCGCCACATCCTCACCGGTGAAACTGTGGGGCGCCGGGAACCACAGCAACAGACCGTGATCGATAACTTCGGCGTTGCGCGGATGCGTGAATGGCACGCGCGCCGCCGTACGCGGCGCCGGTAACCGGCATCCAAGACTCGCGATCGCGTCTCTGGTGTTCGCGCCCGAAACGCGGATGACGGCGATGCCGGCGCGCCCGGCGCCGGACGCCAGGGCAAAGATCGTCTGCGCCGTCATCTCTCTACTTCAATTCTACTCGGACGTCTTGGCGCCGAACTGACCCCAGAACGCCTTCTGCATGTCCGCGACGCTGCCGGTCTGCAGCGGGAACAGCGCCTTGAAGGCGACCTCGGGATCGAGGCCCGCAGCCGCTTTCTCCATTTGCGCCAGCATCTGCGCCATCATGCTTTCCTGGATGGGCCGCACATCAGGCAGGCCAAAAAATGCGCGGGCTTCCTCGGGTGAGCACTCCACATCGATCGTTACTTTCAAATGCAATCCTCCCATGCCGGCACGGAGTCCTAATGCATCTAGGATTCCAGATGACGTCCGCCTAAGGTTAGGCGGTGATGCCGCGCGTGTCACGCACCACCGACGGCGAGTAGCGATGCCCCAACTTTCCCTCCATTCCCCCATCGGCGACCTGACCGTCAGCGCGGAGGACGAGCATATCGTCGCTCTCGATTGGGGCTGGGGCCGCGACCAGGAGGAGACGCCGGTTCTGGTGCGCGCCCGGGCGCAGCTCGACGACTATTTCGACGGCAAGCTCAAAACCTTCGACCTGCCCTTGCGCCCCGATGGGTCTGCGTTTCACCAGGCGGTCTGGAAGATCATGACCGAGATCCCCTACGGCCAGGTGCTGACATATGGGGCAATTTCCGATCGCTTGAAGGCCAGTGCCCGGTCTGTGGGCACCGCCTGCGGCCGCAATCCGATCCCGGTTATCATCCCCTGCCACCGGGTCATCGGGGCCGCCGGCCTCGGCGGATATTCGGGCGACGGCGGCGTGGACACCAAAGTTGTCCTGCTGCGCCACGAGGGCTACGCGTTGGATCCCAAGCTTCCACTTTTTGAATCTTTAGAGCGAGGATAACGGTGTGACCAAAGCAATTGTCGTGAGAAGCAACGGCGGGCCCGAAGTGCTGCGCCTCGAAGACATTACCGTGGGCAATCCCGGCCCCGGCGAGATCAAAATCCGCCAGGGCGCCGTCGGCGTAAATTTCATCGATACCTATTTCCGCACCGGCCTGTACAAGGCCGCCCCTGCCGCTGGATTTCCGGCGGGTGTTTTCATTCCCGGCCAGGAAGGCGTAGGTGTGGTGGAAGAGGTCGGCGCCGGCGTCACCGATCTCAAGGCCGGCGACCGTGTCGCCTATGGCAACGGTCCCACCGGCGCCTACGCCGAGAGCCGTCTGATTCCCGCCGCCAGCGTCGTCAAAGTGCCGGGCGGCCTCAAGGACGAGCAAGTCGCCGGCATGATGCTGCGCGGCCTGACGGTGTGGTACCTGATCCGCGCGTTGCATGTGTTGAAGCCCGGTGAGACCGTGCTGTTTCACGCCGCGGCCGGCGGCGTCGGGTTGATCTTCTGCCAGTGGGCCAAACATCTCGGCGCCACTGTCATCGGCACCGTGGGCACCGAGGAGAAGGCCGTCCTGGCAAAAGCCGCGGGCTGTCACCACACCATTCTCTATAAACAGGAAGATTGGGTGGCCAAGGTGAAAGAGCTCACCGGCGGCAACGGCGTGGCGGTCGCTTATGACGGCGTCGGCAAAGACACCTTCTCAGGTTCCCTCGACTGTCTGGCGCGGCGCGGCATCATGTGCACCTTCGGCAACGCATCGGGCCCGGTGCCGGCCATGGAGCCTGCGATCCTGGCCGCCAAGGGCTCACTCTTCCTGACCCGCCCGCGCCTCGGTGACTATATCGCCCAGCGCGAGGAGCATGTTCGCGCGGCGGATGAACTTTTTGATGTGGTGACAAAGGGCATCGTCAAAATCGATGTGGGCCAGTCCTACCCTCTCGCCCAGGCCGGCCAGGCCCACAGCGATCTGGAATCACGCAAGACCACGGGATCCACCATCCTCGTGATCTGAGAATAGATGGAGCTGAAAGCAAAAGGGCGGGTCCCACAGGAGCCCGCCCTTTTTCACGTTCAGCTTCCGCAGACTTACTTGTTCATGCGGTCGAAGAAGTCGTTGTTGGTCTTGGACTCGCGCAGTTTGTCCAGCAGGAACTCCATGGCGTCCTGGACGCCCATGGGGTCGAGGATGCGGCGCAGCACCCACATCTTGGACAGGGTGGCCTGGTTAACCAACAACTCTTCCTTGCGGGTGCCCGACTTGGTGATGTCGATGGACGGGAACGTGCGCTTGTCGGAGAGCTTGCGGTCCAGGATGATTTCCGAGTTACCGGTGCCCTTGAATTCTTCGAAGATGACTTCGTCCATGCGGCTGCCGGTATCAATCAGGGCCGTGGCGATAATGGTCAGCGAGCCGCCTTCTTCGATATTGCGCGCGGCGCCGAAGAACCGCTTGGGGCGCTGCAGGGCGTTGGCGTCGACACCGCCGGTCAGCACTTTGCCCGAGGACGGCACCACGGTGTTGTAGGCGCGAGCGAGACGGGTGATCGAATCCAGCAGGATGACCACGTCGCGTTTATGTTCGACCAGGCGCTTGGCCTTCTCGATCACCATTTCCGCCACCTGCACGTGGCGCGACGCCGGCTCATCGAAGGTCGAGCTGACCACCTCGCCTTTGACGGTGCGGTCCATGTCGGTGACTTCTTCCGGCCGTTCGTCGATCAAGAGAACGATCAGGTAAACTTCCGGATGATTGGCGGCGATGGAATTGGCGATGTTCTGCAGCATCACCGTTTTGCCGGTGCGCGGCGGCGCCACAATCAGGGCGCGCTGGCCTTTACCCAGGGGCGAGACCAGTTCCAGCACGCGCTGGGTCAGGTCCTTGATCTTGGGATCGCGGCTTTCGATCTCCATCGTCAACTTTTCGTCGGGATAGAGCGGCGTCAGGTTGTCGAAGTTGATCCGGTGGCGGACGTTTTCTGGATCCTCGAAATTGATGGTGTTGACCTTGAGGAGGGCGAAGTAGCGCTCGCCGTCCTTGGGCGCCCGGATCTCGCCTTCGACCGTATCGCCGGTGCGCAAGGAGAAGCGCCGGACCTGGCTCGGGGAGACATAAATGTCATCAGGACCCGGCAGGTAGTTGGCTTCGGCAGAGCGCAGAAACCCGAAACCGTCCTGGAGAATTTCCAGCACACCATTCCCGTCGATGGAGGTGTCCTTGTCCGCGAGAATTTTCAGGATCGCGAACATCAGGTCCTGGCGGCGGAGGTTCGAGGCATTCTCGATGCCCAGTGCTTCGCCGAAGGCCAACAATTCGGCCGGTTTTTTACTCTTCAATTCCTGAAGGTGCATATGATTCAAAATCTTTGTGGTGGGGAGTGTCTGGGAAATTCAACAGCACAAAAGCTGCTGCGACGAACCGAAGGCCCGATGAAGAAAAAAGCTGGAGAGGATCGGCCGGAAGGAGAAAAGTCAGTCAACACATCTGGGAGGGGCGGGCGCCCCGGATCTGACGTCATCAGCGATACCCGAGGTCCGATTTTAAGTCAATTCCCATCGCATTGCCGGCCTCCTTGGAACGGTCACGTTGGAAGTTATCCCGGCTTCTCTTTACCTCCCTAAAAAGATTCTTTCTGGTGGGGGTAGGTAGTTGGTCCTGTGAGTCACAGGGATTATTTGCTGGCGGCATATTCTCCCCAAAGTAGGCTTTTTCCCGGGGCGCTGGAGTGCGGGCCTGTGAACTGCGGGGAGAACCCGCGCCAACGTCATCACCTAAAGCCGCGGCGCGGAAGATCTGGCCCGGGAAAACCCGGGGCGTGGCCCGGCCGGCAGCCATGATTACCGGGATTCACCTATGCGGCGCGGTCCTATCCACACGCTGGAAAGAAAAGGATAGAATCTGCGTCTGGGACCATGGATTTGGGGCGGGTCCTCGAAAAGCAGAGTCATCCCCATGATTCCAAAGTTGTCCCATGAGGTCGCCAAGTGTGTTTTGGGGTGGCCTTTCCCGTGTTCCGAGCCTAGCTGAGAGCATGCAGCAGCCCATTTATAACCTTCACCTCGTGTCCGATTCGTCCGGCGAGACCGTCACCAACATCGCGCGCGCTTGCCTGGTGCAGTACGGCGACGTCCATGTCACCGAGCATTACTGGTGGTTGGTGCGCACCGCCGGTCAGATGAACCGGGTCATCGACGGCATAAAGTCGGCTCCCGGACTGGTTGTCTTCACCCTGCTGGACGGTAAGGTGCGTGCACTCCTGGAGGCGGCCTGCCGGGACCTGAAGATGCCCTATATCTCGGCCATGGACCCGGTGATGCAGGCGTTTTCGCGCTTCTTCGGCCGGCAAGCGGTGGGTGAGGTGGGCAAACAGCACGTCCTCGATGACGGCTACTTCCAGCGCATCGACGCCATGCAGTTCACGGTCCAGCACGACGATGGCCAGTCGCTGGCCACCATGGTTGAAGCAGACATTATCCTGGTAGGGGTGTCCCGGACCTCCAAAACTCCCACCGGCATGTATATCGCCAACCGCGGCCTCAAGGTGGGCAACATCCCGCTGGTTCCGGGGTTCGTGGTGCCCGACGAGATCATCGCAGCACCCCGGCCGCTGTTCGTGGGCCTGACCCGCGAACCGAAAAGCCTCACCGATATCCGGCAAAGCCGCCTGCGCATCATGAATGACACCCGCGGCGAGGGTTACGCCGACATCGAGAAGGTGAAAGAGGAAATTGCCGACTCCCGCCGGTTGTTTGCCAAGCACGACTGGCCGGTGATCGACGTCACCCGCCGCTCCATCGAGGAAACCGCCGCCACCATCATCCAGCTCTATAACCAGCGCCACGCGTCGACGGCGACGCTGGGCCTATGACACCTGTGTCCGCCCGCACCGTCGTGTTGGCCTCGGCGAGCAAGAGCCGGGCTCAACTGCTCACCGACGCCGGTCTGAAATTCGACGTGGTCCCCGCCCATGCGGACGAGGACGCGGTCAAAGCCGCCCTCAAAGCTGAGGGCGCCACGGCGGTTCAATGCGCCGAGGCCCTGGCGGAGATCAAAGCCGTACAGGTGTCACAGCGTCTGCCGGAATGCTTGGTGATCGGCGCCGACCAGATGCTCGAGTGCGACGGTGTGTGGTTCGACAAGCCGGCCGATCTCAATGGCGCGCGCGCCCACCTCACGGCCATGCGCGCAAAAACCCATGTGCTGCCGACGGCGGTGGCGGTGGTGCTGGGCGGCCAGGTGATCTGGCACCACAGCGCCAGCCCGCGGCTCACCATGCGCGATTTCAGTGATGCTTTTATCGAACACTACATTGCCAATACCGGCCCCCGGGTCTTGAGTTCGGTGGGCGCCTATCAGCTTGAAGGCTGGGGCGTGCAATTGTTCGACCGCATCGAGGGAGAGTTTTCCACCATCCTCGGCCTGCCGCTGCTGCCTTTGCTGGCGTTCCTTCGCGAACATCACGTCGTGATGAAATGACCGCCAAGCGCGCCGGCGTCATGGGCTGGCCGGTGGCGCATTCCAGATCGCCGCGGCTCCATGGCTATTGGCTGAAGCACTACAGTATAGACGGCAGCTATGTGCATCTTCCTGTGGCGCCCAGTGATCTGGCCGATGCCTTATCTCACTTGGAGGCGAATGGTTTTGCCGGCGTCAACCTGACGGTGCCTCACAAGGAGGCGGCGCTCTCTCTCGTCGACGAAGTGAGCCCCCAGGCGGCGCGCATCGGTGCGATCAACACTATTTTCGTCAACAACGGACGGCTCACGGGCACGAATACCGACGCTTACGGATTTATGGCCGCCCTCAAAGACAGTGCTCCGGCCTATGACCCGACGGCCCGTCCCGCAGTGGTGATCGGGGCCGGCGGTGCTGCGCGCGCCGTTTGTTTCGCACTCCAGGACGCCGGCTGCCCCGACATTCGTCTGGTGAACCGGACCCTCTCCCGGGCTCAAGCATTGGCGCGTGATTTCGGCAAGCCGGTGGCGGCGCACGATTGGGACAGGCGGAACCAAAGCCTTTCCGACGCAGGTCTGGTGGTGAACTGCACCACGATGGGCATGACCGGCCAGGCGCCGCTGGACCTCGACCTTGCGCTTTTACCGGCGTCGGCCGTGGTCAACGACATTGTCTACACACCGCTGGACACGCCGTTATTGGCAACAGCGCGCGCCCGCGGTCATGGGGTGGTCGATGGGCTCGGCATGCTGCTTTACCAGGCCCAGGCGGGATTCGAAGGCTGGTTCGGCGTGAAGCCGGCGGTGACGCCTGCACTCCGCGCCCATGTTCTGGGCGCCCCGTGAGCCGGCGTCGCCTCCGCAAGCGGCGGACACTCGACCGGCCCATCACCTTGGGACTCACCGGCTCCATGGCCATGGGCAAATCCACCGCCGCCGCGCTTCTGCGCCGGCTTGGGCTGCGGGTGTTCGACGCTGACGCGGCTGTTCATAAGCTGCTCGGCCCAAAAGGCGCCGCCCTGGGCCCGTTAGCGGCGCGGTTCCCAGGCCTGGTCGGCGCTGCGGGCGTCGATCGCAAAAAAATGGGCGCGCTGGTGTTCGCTGATCCCAAGGCGCTCCAAGCTCTGGAAGGCATTCTTCATCCCCTTGTTCACGACGCCCGCGGGGCCTTCATCCGCAGCGCGGCGCTGCAACGTGTGCCGGTGGTGGCGCTCGATGTACCGCTGTTATTCGAGGGCAAATATCACCAGGACTACGATCTGGTGGCGGTGGTCACCGCGCCGGGATTTCTGCAAACACAGCGGGCATTGCGGCGGCCGGGCATGACCGTGGGCAAGCTCAAGGGCGTGTTGGCGCGCCAGATGAGCGATGTTCAGAAACGCGCCCGCGCCGACGCGATCATTCCCACCGGTCTTGGCAAACGGGAAACCTTGCGCCACTTGAAGCAAGTGCTCAAAGTGGCTCGGCGTGAAAAAAGCGAAGCGGAAGAGAGTAAGGCCTAATGCGCGAAATCATCCTCGACACGGAAACCACGGGCCTCAGTCCGGTCGACAACCGGGTGGTGGAAATCGGCTGTATCGAACTGGTGAACCACGTGGCCACCGGCCGGGAATTTCACGCCTACCTCAATCCCGAACGCGATATGCCGGCGGAAGCCGAAGCGGTCCATGGCCTGTCGGCGGAATTCCTGAGCGATAAGCCGTTGTTCGCGGCAATCGTGGATGACTTCCTCGCCTTCCTCGGCGACGCGCCGGTGGTGGCCCACAACGCCGGCTTCGACATGGGCTTTATCAATGCGGAATTGCGCCGGGTTAACCGGGCGCCGCTGCTGTCGGACCGCGCCATCGATACGGTGCTGCTGGCGCGGCGGAAATTCCCCGGCGCTCAGGCCAGTCTCGACGCCCTCTGCCGCCGGTTTCAGATCGACACGTCGGCGCGCACCAAGCACGGCGCTCTGCTGGACGCCCAATTGCTGGCGCAGGTTTACCTGGAACTTATCGGCGGACGAGAGCCGGGCCTGGCGTTGGCGGTTTCCGAAACCATCACGGTGTCAGTCACCGCGGTGGAGCGCACCATGCGCGAACCGCGGCCCCACGGGCCTTCGCCCGAGGAGCTGGCGGCCCACGCCACCTTCATCGCGACCATCAAGAACGCCTTGTGGTCGCGGGCCGACGAAACTGTCGTAAATTGATTAGTGAACCGCCGGCTGCGGCGGGGCGCTGTCCGGAGCGGGGTTGGCGGTCGGGTCGCCGAACTTCTTACGGTACATGTCGGCGAAATCGAACACCTGCAGCATGAGCGGCGGGAAGCCGCCGTTGCCGGTGATGTCCGCCACAAGCTGGCGTACGAACGGGAAAAGCTGGCGCGGAACTTCAATCATCAGAATGGGATGGACGTGTTCTTCCGCCACCATCTGGGTGTTGACCTCAACCACGGCGCCGTAGGCCAGCTCCAGGATGAAAGCCTTCTTCCCCGTCACCACGGCTTCCAGCTGCACGCTGAGAGTCACTTCAAAACTGGACCCCGACAGGTGGCGCACGACGGTGTCGAGGCCGATGGGGATTTCAGGGGCTTCGGTCCGCAAAACGGCGAAAATGTCCGGCGCGTGGGGCGTTTCAAAGGACAGGTCCTTGATGTACTGGCCCATGATCCGCAACGGCGACGGCGGCGGATTGTCGAGCTGCAGGGGCTCGGATCCAGCGGGCGGGGTATCGGAGGGCGGGGGTACGGACGTGTCGCTCATCGGGCAATCTCCAGGAGGGCGCGCTTGGTCTAACGCCCATAATCTTAAGCAGGGCGCTGCGAACTAACATGCTTCGGGCTCTGTAAACAAGGAGAGCTCAGCACCAAAGGCGGATTGGTGGCCGCCCGCCTCGCGCGCGAGGCGAAGGCGGGTTCACTTGCCCTTTGCGCGCCGAGCGCCTATTTTTTCTTAAATAAGTGCTGGATTTGAGCCGGCCGCGCGGAAAACCGTGTGAAAAACGCCCGTCAGTCCCCATATTGGGGTTAGACTTATCCACCGCCGACGCATCGGAGTTCCGGGCGCAAGCGGTTCTTCGGGAAACGATCCCGTACCTAAGATTTCATAACCTGGGCTTGTGGCCCTCTCGATAGGCGATCCGGACGATGGAAGGCTTTCAGTTTATCGACATCATCATCCTGGCCATGGCCGCAGGCTTTGTGGTGCTGCGGTTACGCAGCGTTCTGGGCCGCCGCACCGGGCATGAGCCGCAGACGCCGCCGGCCGCCGACAATTTCGGCCGCAGCCCCGACAATGTCGTGCCCATGCCCCAGCCGGCCCGCCGCGGCCGCGAGGGCGTCCTGGATATCGAACCGGCGTATCAGGGCACGGAGCTCGAAGCCGGTCTGGTTCAGCTCAAGATGGCCGATCCCAATTTCTCTGTGGCCCGCTTCCTCGAAGGCGCCGCCAAAGCCTTCGAAATGATCGTCGCGGCCTATGCCAAGCATGACACCGACACCCTGAAGCCGTTGGTGAGCGACGACGTCTACGCCGGTTTCGCGTCCTCGATTCAGGATCGTGAAGACCGCGGCGAAACCGCGGAAACCGAACTCGTCGTGCTGAAGCCGCCCAAGCTTGAGTCCATCGAGGTTGTCGACGGCCGCGCCCTGGTGGCGGTGCGCTTCCAGAGCGAGCAGGTCAACGTGATCCGGGATAAATCCGGCGCGGTGATCGAAGGCAGCCGTGATCATGTGGAGAGCGTCACCGACGTCTGGACCTTCGCCCACGACGTCGCCAGCCGCGATCCCAACTGGATCCTGGTCACGACCCGCAGCGTCGAATAGCCCAGCAGGCGCCGGCGCTTTCGTTCCTTCCCCCGTCCTTTTCTGATGTCTCCCAATCAACGCCTTCTCGCGACAGCACTTGTATCGGCGCTGGTCGGCGCCGTGATCGGCGTCACCGTAACCAAACGCCTGCAGCCGCCCGTCGTAGAGCGCGAGCCTGCGGATCAGGTGCGCGCGGAACCCGGCGCGGTCTATACGCCGGTCGGCGTAAGCGCCCTTCCCGGCTGGTCCGAAGACACAGTGGTGCAAGCGCTGCCGGGCCTGAAGCGCTCCTGCAACGCCCTGAAGTCCCTCAGCCCCGACACCACCATCGGCAACGGCCCCATCGCCCGTCCGGCCGCAGCCTGGCACGCGGCCTGCGCCCAACTTGAAAACACCCAGGACGGCGACGCCAATGTCCGCGCGACCCTGGAGCGGGCGTTCATGCCTTACCGCGTCACCGCCTCGTCGGGCGCGGGGCGCGAAACCGCCAAGGGCGTGTTCACCGGCTACTATGAATCCGAGCTCAACGGCTCACTGGTTCAAACCGGCGCCTATCAGTTTCCGATCTACGGACCGCCGCGCAATCTGATCGTCGCCAACCTCAAGAACTTCCTGCCCAAGGCGACGCAATTGCCGAGCGGCATCCCCGATACGCTCGTGGGCCGCCTGGATCCCGAAGACGCCGGCGCCGGGCAACGGCGGCTTCAGCCGTTCTTCACCCGCGAGGAAATCGACACCGGCCATGTGCTGGCCGATGATGCGGATGTGTTGCTGTGGGCCGACGATCCGGTGGCGGTGCACGTATTGCATATCCAGGGGTCCGGCCGGGTCAATATGCCCGACGGCAGCCAGCAGCGGATTGGTTTTGCCGCCCACAACGGCCGCGCCTTCAAGGGCATAGGATCGATCCTCCTGGAAGCCGGCATGCTGCAGCCGGGGGGTGCTTCCATGATCGCAGTGCGCGATTGGCTCAAGGGTCATCCCGATCAGGCCATTGAGCTCATGAACCGCAACACCCGCTACATCTTCTTCCGCCGCATCCCCGCCGGCACCGACGGGCCCATCGGCGCCCTCGGCGTACCCCTGACCGCCGGACGCTCCCTCGCCGTAGACCCGCGCTATATCCCGCTGGGTGCGCCGGTGTGGCTGGATCTCAAAGACCCGGACAACGTCGAGCTTCAACGTTTGGTCGTGGCGGAAGACGTGGGCGGCGCCATCACCGGCCCGGTGCGCGGGGACTATTTCTGGGGCCACGGCGAGGATGCCTTTCACAAGGCCGCCCGCATGAAGTCGCAAGGGTCGTACTTCGTCTTCATTCCGCGCCCGGTTGGGCAGCCGGGCACCTGATCAGCGGCTCGTTTAGAGTCGGGTAAACTTTGGCGGTTACGCTGCGCCAGACTGGCGGCTTAGGCCTTCAAATCAATAGACTTCGCGCGAATCCAGCGGCTATTGATGGCCTAAATCGGTACGAGTCGCGGGACCCAAAGACATGAATTCGACGCCCACGCCCAAGGCTGGTGAAAAAAAGCGCGACCGGGCGCTGTTCGCGCGCCTGATCGAGTCCTACCAGGCCGACCGTGTCGGCATCTTCGTGGACTTCGACCGGCTCAATCACCCGCGCTCGCCGGTGTGGAATCCCTGGGAAAACATCGCCCCCCTGCTGTTCATCCTGTTCGGCTCCCTGGCGGTCATGTTCTTCATGATGCTGCTGGGCATCGCCGTCATGGTGTTGGGCGTGCTGTTTTATCTGTTCATCATGCGCCCCTGGATCGCCCAGCGGGTGTACCGCCGCGCCATTGATGCGGCGACCGAGAACCTCCACAACTGGAACCTGTTGTGGAAGATGGGCGGCCTTGTCATCACGCTCAACCATATGAACAAGACCCGCTGCGTGGCGCCGGACGGTGACTGGCGCGCCTTCGTGACGCGCTATCTGCCGGAAATGGAGCTGGAAGGCACCGAGATCTATAACGCCTTCAAGCAAGGCGGCGCCGACGAGGACAAGGGCAAGGAAAAGCCCTCCCGGTATCAAGACATGCATATGTGACGGTGAGCCGTGGCCCCGCGCCGCGATCTCAGTCCGGAAGACGCCCAGCTCTGGCGTTATGTCACCCGCAATGTGAATCCCTATCACGGCGCCCGGCATCCAACGCCCGAGCCTGAGCCGGACGCACCGGTAGAAAAGGCGCAGCCGCTCCACCGCGTGCGTGAAACCCCAGCACCTTCCGCGCCGCAGAAATCTCTCAGCGTCGGCAACGTGGTGGACATGGATCGCCGCACCGCGCGCCGGCTCAAGCGCGGTGAACTGCCGGTGGACGGGCGCATCGACCTGCACGGCATGACCCTCGACCAGGCCCACGGCGCCCTGACAGGCTTCCTGCGCGGCGCCTACACGCGCGGTGCGCGCTGCGTGGTGGTGGTGACCGGGAAAGGCAAAGCCGGCGAAGGCACAGGAAAAATCCGCCGCGAAACGCCCCACTGGCTCAATCAGGCTGCGCTACGGCCGCTGGTGCTCGCGGTAACCGAGGCGCGCACCCATGATGGCGGGACGGGCGCCTTTTACGTACTGCTGAAGAGAAAGCGCTAGAGAATAAACCGCGACAGGTCGCCTTTGCGGGCCAGTTCGCCCACCTGGCTTTTCACATAGGCAGCATCGACCGTGAAGGTCTCGCCGGATTTGTCCGTGGCGGCGAAGCTGATGTCTTCCAGCAGCTTTTCCAGAACCGTGTGCAGGCGGCGCGCACCGATGTTTTCGATGCTGGCGTTGATTTCAGCGGCCAGGTCGGCGACGGCGGTGATGGCATCGTCCCGGAAATCCAACGTCACATTCTCCGTCGCCAGCAGCGCCTTGTACTGCTTGATCAAATTGAATTCGGTCTCGGTGAGGATGCGCACAAAATCCTCGCGGGAAAGGGCCTTGAGCTCGACGCGGATCGGCAGGCGCCCTTGCAGCTCAGGCAGCAGATCGGCGGGCTTGGCCAGATGGAATGCGCCCGAGGCGATGAACAGGATGTGGTCGGTCTTCACCGGGCCATGCTTGGTGGTCACGGTGGTGCCCTCGATCAGCGGCAATAGATCGCGCTGCACGCCTTCGCGGCTGACGTCGGCGCCGCGGGCGCCGTCGCGGCCGGTGATCTTGTCGATCTCGTCCAGGAATACGATGCCGTCGTTCTCCACCGCGCTGATGGCTTCGCGGGTCACGCGTTCCTGGTTCAGAAGTTTGTCGGATTCCTCGCGCAACAGCACTTCATAGGACTGGGACACGGACATCTTGCGCGCCTTGGCACGGGCGCCGAACATGCCGCCCAGGACGTCGCCCAGATTGACCATGCCCATCTGTGCGCCCGGCATGCCCGGAATATCCATGGTCGGCATGGACGCCGTCACGGACTCCTGCACCTGGACCTCGATCTCGCGGTCGTTGAGCGAACCTTCGCGCAGCATTTTGCGGAATTTCTGCCGGGTTTCGACGCTGGCGTTGTCGCCTACCAAGGCATCCAGCACCCGCTCCTCGGCGGCCAGTTCGGCTTTCGCCGTGACCTCCTTGCGCAAGCGATCACGGGTCATGGTGAGGGAGATTTCGGTCAGGTCGCGGATGATGCTTTCCACGTCCCGGCCCACATAGCCCACTTCGGTGAATTTGGTGGCCTCGATCTTGAGGAACGGCGCGTTGGCCAGTTTCGCCAGACGCCGCGCAATCTCGGTCTTGCCCACGCCGGTGGGGCCGACCATGAGGATGTTCTTGGGCAGCACTTCATTGCGCAGGTCTTCGGGCAACTGCTGGCGCCGCCAGCGATTGCGTAAGGCGACAGCGACGGCGCGTTTAGCGTCGTTCTGGCCGATGATGAAGCGGTCCAGCTCCGAAACGATCTCGCGCGGGGAGAAACTGCTGCTCATAAAGATTCCAAGGTTACTTCGCGGTTGGTGTAGACGCAGATATCGGCGGCGATGCCCATGGCTTTGCGGGCGATGGCCTCGGCGTCCATGTCCGGGATGTCAACCAGCGCCCGGGCAGCGGCCAGAGCGAATGCCCCGCCGGAGCCGATGCCGATCAAACCGGCTTCAGGTTCCAGCACGTCGCCGGTGCCGGACAGGATCAGCGATACGTCTTGGTCCGCCACGGCCATCATGGCTTCCAGGCGGCGCAGGTAACGATCCGTGCGCCAATCCTTGGCCAGCTCGACACAGGCCCGCATCAATTGCCCCGGGTGTTTCTCCAGCTTGGCTTCCAGGCGCTCGAACAGGGTGAAGGCGTCAGCGGTGGCGCCGGCGAAGCCTGCGATCACCTGGCCATCCGACAGCCGGCGCACCTTACGTGCATTGGCCTTGACGATTTGCGCGCCCATGGTCACCTGACCGTCGCCGGCGATGACCACGCGGCCGTTCTTGCGCACGGATAAAATGGTCGTGCCGTGCCAAGCCTGTTCCGATGACGCAATGGAGGATCGCTTTCGTTGGGGAGGATCGTGGTGGGGAAGGTTCAGAAATGATGGTGAGTCCCGGCGGCGGTTTCAAGCTCCGCCTCGGTGCGAAGTTTCAGCACCACAGGCACGTGGTCGGAGGGCGGCTGCCAGTGTCGCACGTCGGTGAGGATCTCCACCGTGGCGATCCGAGACTTGAGCGCGGGGGTCACCCAGATGTGATCCAGGCGGCGGCCCTTGTTGGCGGCCTGCCAGTCTGACGCCCGGTAACTCCACCATGTAAATACCGGATCGTCGGCGGCAACCACCTCGCGCAAGGCATCGACGAAATAGAGCGAGCGCTTCATGCGCTCAAGCGCCGCCACTTCGATGGGCGTATGGGTGACGATCCGCGACATCCTGCGGTGATCCCATACATCCGACGGCATGGGCGCGATGTTGAAATCCCCCGCCACCACCGCCAGGTCGCGCAAGCCGTGGGAAGTGGCCATGTGATCGCCGACCGCATCCACGAAACGCAGTTTGTGGGCGAACTTGGGATTGAGGTCCGCATCGGCAATCTGCCCGCCCGCCGGCACATAGAGCGAATGCACCGTAAGCGCGTCGCCGCCGAGATCAACGCGGGCGCTGATGTGGCGGGCATCCTCACGCTCGCAATGGTGATGGCGCTGAATATGGCTGAGGGGAATTTTGGAAAGGATGGCGACGCCGTTGTAGCCGCTCTTGTTGCCCCCTTGCCCGGCATAAGCCTGATGAGGATAGCCCAGGGCTTCGAGCGCCGCGGCGGGAAATGCCGCTTCGCTGCATTTGGTTTCCTGCAGGCAGATGATATCGGCGCCGGTGTCGTCGATCAGGCGTTCGACCTGATGCATACGCTTGCGCACCGAGTTCACGTTCCAACTCGCGATGGTCAGCATCAGCCTAGATAACATGAGCCGGATAAGACGGCGCCCGGTGTTGGGGGGAACACCGGGCGCCTAACACGACGCCAAGAACGGCAGGGGACACCGTCATTTTCCTTGGCGCACCGGCAGCCTTTGCGGCGCCGATGGGTATGCGCTCAATATGGGCGGGACGGCCTTTTGTGCAACGGGTTGCGTTCGCATATCCGACATGCACGCGCTGCAAACGTGGCGGACGGCATGAAAGGCGCACAGAATCAGGACTTTAGGAGGTGGTCACAAGATTGTGACGACGGCTTTAGTTCTTATCGCCGCGATCCTGGCCGCGCTTTTTGGCGTCATATTTGAACAGATTGGCGTCCAATTTGCCGCCGAGCCGGATGTTGTCGAGGGTTACGACCACCTCTTTGCGCTGGGCATCGACCACGCGCCATTGCTTGAGCTCAAACGGCGCTTCGGTGAAGACCAGGGTGAGTTTACCGGCGGCGGGATCCTTGGTCATGGACACAGCGATCTCGACCGTGCCGGTGGCTGCTTTCACGCCGCCGAGTTTGATGTCGGAATCGGTGAAGGACAGGTCCTTTTTCAGCAGCAATCCTGCGGGCGTATCGTTGAGGTCGATATGGCTCACGTCCTTCATCTGCGTATCCACGTAGATCAGGAACACGCCGTCGGCCACCATGAGCATCGGGGTCGGCGGATCGTAAGCCAGGCGCATCTTGCCGGGGCGGGAGATATAGAGGTCACCCTCGTGGCTTGAACCGTCGGGGTTCACCTGCACGAACCGCGCCTGCAAAGTGCTGATGCCGTTGAGATAACCCTCCGCGCGCTTGAGGGCGGCGGTTTCGGTATCGGTGAGGGCAAATGCAGGCGCCGCCGCGAACAGCAGGGCCGCCAGGAATGTCAGGAACTTACGCATCACGCCTCGCCATTGGTCTAGGCCGTAGATATGGCCGCAGACTATGGCGAGGGTGTGACCTAGTCCACCTTAACCGGGAAAGACTCAGTAGTCGTCGCGTTGCGGCAGCAGAACTTCGCGTTTGCCCACGTGGTTGGCGCGGCTGATCATGCCTTGCTGTTCCATTTCCTCGATGATGCGGGCGGCCCTGTTGTAGCCGATCTGCAGGTGGCGCTGGATGAAGCTGGTGGAGGCTTTGCGCTCCCGGGCGATCACGGCTACGGCCTTGTCGAACAGGCCGTCGCCTTCGCTGGAATTGCCCCCGGCCTCGCCGCTAAAGCCCGGCACGCCGTCGAGATCGACGTCGTCGGTCACCTCCTCCACGTAGTCGGGCTCCGACTGGGCGCGCAGGTGATTGGTGACCTGTTCCACTTCCTTGTCGCTGACGAAGGGCCCGTGGACGCGGGTGATGCGTCCGCCGGCGGCCATATACAGCATGTCGCCCTGGCCAAGCAGTTGCTCGGCGCCCTGTTCGCCAAGGATGGTGCGGCTGTCGATCTTGGAGGTCACCTGGAAGCTGACGCGGGTCGGGAAGTTGGCTTTGATGGTGCCGGTGATCACATCCACCGACGGACGCTGGGTGGCCATGATGACGTGAATGCCGGCCGCGCGCGCCATCTGGGCGAGGCGCTGGACGGCGGCTTCCACGTCTTTGCCGGCCACCAGCATCAGGTCGGCCATTTCGTCGATGATGACGACGATATAGGGCAACGGCGTCAGGTCGAGGGCCTGTTCCTCATAGATCGGTTTGCCGGTGGAAGGTTCAAAGCCGGTCTGCACGGTGCGGGTCAGGGACTTGCCCTTACTCGCGGCTTCGGTGAGGCGCTGGTTGTAACCGGCGATATTGCGTACCGACAACTGACTCATGGAACGGTAGCGGTTCTCCATCTCGCGCACGGTCCACTTCAGGGCCATGACCGCCTTGCCGGGGTCGGTCACCACCGGCGCCAATAGGTGCGGGATGCCGTCGTAGCTCGAGAGTTCGAGCATCTTGGGATCGATCATGATGAAGCGCACATCCGCGGGCGTGTTGCGGTAGAGCAGCGACATGATCATGGTATTGATGGCCACCGACTTGCCCGAGCCGGTGGTGCCGGCGACGAGCATGTGCGGCATACGGGCGAGATCGGCGAACACCGGTGTTCCATTGATATCCTTGCCCAGCGCCAGGCTGAGCTTGGCGTCGTTGGTCTCGAACTCCTCTGAGGACAGCATCTCGCGCAGATAGACGGTTTCACGGTTGGCGTTGGGTAGTTCGATGCCGATGACGGTGCGGCCGGGAACCACGGCGATACGCACCGAGACCGCGCTCATGGAGCGGGCGATATCGTCGGCCAGGGACACCACGCGGGCGGTCTTGGTTCCGGGCGCCGGCTCCAGTTCATAGAGCGTGACCACGGGGCCGGGACGCACTTTGATGATCTGGCCCTTGATGCCGAAATCGTCGAGCACGGATTCCAACATGCGCGCGTTGCCTTCCAGGGCTTCGCGGCTGACGCTCTTGTTGTTCCGCTCAACGATGGGCGGCGTGAGGATGTCCAGCGGCGGCAGCTCGAAGCCCTTGTTGGCTTTGGGGAGCAAGCTGCCTTGGCGCGCCTCCATTTCCCGCTTGGTGGGCTTGGCCGCCTTGCGCGGTTCGACCACGGGCTCTTTCGGCGGCGCCTGGTATTGGATCGCGGCCGGCGCGACATCGTCTTCATCGTCGTAATCGTCGATCGCCGGCGCGGTGCTGATGGCAGGAGCCTCATCGCGTTCATCGTCAATGATCTCGGCGCGGCGCTTGGCCATGGCGGGTTCAGCCGCTTCGGGTTTGGGCTTGGGACGCGCCTCCTGGAAGCGCGCGAAGGCGGTTTTCATTCCGCCGCCAAGGGCCGCGAAGAACGCCATGAGCCCGGCAAAAAGACCGCGGCCGGCCATGACGCTGGTGCGGCCGGCGGTTTCGGGGCGCACGGTGATGCTGAACAGCGCGAGCAAGACGCCGCCCACGCCGGCAGCGATGCCGACGAGAATACGCACGGTGTGGAGGACAGGCGCCGGGATCGCGCCGAAGCGCGTCGCCACGTCGTGGTTGACGGTCATGGCTTGCATCAGTACGCGGCCGGCCGAGCCGCCGATGCCCGCACCCACGGGCCAAAAACTCGGTGCCGGAATCAGCGCGAGGCCCACGGCCAGCAGGATCATGCTGGCCAGTGCGCCCACGGTGCGCAGCCACAGCCATGTCACGGCCTCGCCGCGCATAAGACGGATACCCCAGGCCAGAACTGCGAGCCCGGCGATGCCGGCGCCCAGTCCCGTGGCCTGCAGCAGCACATCGGCCACCACGGCGCCCACATAGCCCAACGCGTTCTGCGCGCCCGAAGACGTGGCGGTGTCGAAGGAGGGATCGTCGGGCGCATAGGTCAGCAGCGCCAGCAGGACCGCGGCCCCCACAGCTGCCACCAGCCCGCCCGCGACAAACAGCGCGGAGCGCTTGAGCAAGGCGGCCCAAGCCGGCGGCAGGAACGGAACGTTCTCGGTGCGAACGGCGGTGTTCATGGCAATCCCCAAATGTCGAGCAACAGGTCGCTTAAGCTTATCCGAGCAGGTCTTTCATACGTGTCAGTGCGTCGGCGGTGGTTTTGCGGTCGTGAACCAGGGCCACGCGGATATACGGCTGGCCGGGATTTTTGCCGTGGTCGGTACGGGCGAGATAGGCGCCGGGCAGCACGCGAATACCTGCGTCACTCCACAAGCGCTTGGCGGTGCGTTCGCCGTCGCCCACGTCGAGCCACAGAAAAAATCCGCCCGCGGGGCGATAAAATCCGAACTGGTTGCCGAAGACCTGGGCGGCATCCTCGATTTTGGCGCGGTAGAGGGCGCGATTTTCTTCCACGTGGGTTTCATCGCGCCACAAGGCGGCGGAGGCGGCCAGGACCGGCAGCGGCTGCACCGCGCCGCCGTGAGCGCGCAGGCGGCCGAACTTGGCGATGAGGTCGGCATCGCCGGCGACAAAGCCCGAGCGTAAACCCGGAACACTGGAGCGCTTGGACAGGGAATTGAGCACCAGCACATTGGCGAGACCGTCACCCAGGGCGGCGCATGCGGCTAAAGCACCGGCAGGCGGTGTATCGGCGTAGATCTCCGAATAGCACTCGTCGGAAATCAGAACGAAGTCATGGGCGCGGGCGAGGCGGATGAGGACTTTAAGCTGCTCGAGCCCGGCGACGGCGCCTTGCGGATTGGCTGGTGTGCAGAGATAGGCGAGCGCCGCCCGGTCGAGTTCGGCTTTGGGAACTTGGGTGTAGTCCGGCTGAAATCCGGTGGCGGCGTCGGCGGAGACGTAAACCGGGTCCGCGCCGTTCATCACAGCCGCGCCGAAATACACCTGGTAGAACGGATTGGGCATCAGGACGGCGGGCTTGCGGCCGCCTTTGTCGGGCGGCACGCAAAGCTGCGCGGCCATGAACAGAGCCTCGCGGGAGCCGGCCACAGGCAGGATATGGCGCTCCGGGTCGAGGAACCCGGCGGGCAGGCCGTACCGCGCAGCGCACCAGGCGCCGACGGCGGCGCGGAAATCCGGAGTGCCGGCGTTGGGAGGATACTTGCCCCAGTCGGCTTTGTGCTTTTCCAGGGCCGCATGCAGCAGGGCGGGGGGCGTATGCTGGGGCTCGCCGATGGCCATATTGAGTGTCGCCGCCGGCGCGGTGACCCCGCCCAAAAGGGCGGCCAGCCGCTGAAACGGGTATTCGGTCAGGCCGTCGAGACGGGTGTTGTACATCCAGGTGGCGCCCAGGTTTAGGGGACGAGTCCCGGACCTGATGTGGGCCGCCCCTCCCCGATATTCTCTCGGAGAAGGTATATGAAACGTAAACGGAACGCAAAAAATATAGCGTTATCAGCGCTATCAACGTGAATGCTGAGGGCTTACACGAGCTTTGGAAGGGTGAGCCACAGACTCAGAAATGCGTCTCAACTCATTGATTAATAATAGTATTAAGAATCAAGACAGAAGGGCGCTGACCACGGCATTGAGGGCCAAGCGGCCCTTGGGCAGGGCTAAGAGCGTAGTGGCAGACTCCGCCAGATGCCCTTCATCCCGCAGGACTTTCAGGGCCTGGGGGTTCAGGACCTCGGCCAGGGGGCGCCCCGCTAACCTGGCGAACCGGTCCTTATCCAAACCCTCGGTGAGGCGCAGGCCCATGAGCACCAATTCCTCGGCCCGGGCTTCGGGATTCACCGGCGCCACCTCCTGGGTGCCATGGCCGGAGGCGGCCACAGCTTTCAGCCACAGGGCGGGGGCCTTGATCTGGCGGGTTGCTCGGGTGGCGCCGTCGGTGGTCAGGCGGCCGTGGGCTCCCGGCCCGACCCCCACATAGTCGCCGCCCCGCCAGTAGGTGCGGTTATGGCGGCTCGCCTGGCCGGGGCGGGCGTGGTTGGAGATTTCATAGGCCGGAAAGCCGGCCGCCTCGCACAGCTCCTGGGTCGATTCGTAGAGCTCGGCGGCGGTGTCCTCATCGGGCAGGGCGAACTCGCCGCGGGCGTGGGCGGCCTGCATGGCCGTGCCCTGCTCCATGGTGAGCTGATATAGCGACAGATGGGTGATGCCGCAGTCTTCGACCGCGCGCAGGGCTTCCTGGAGTTCGCTGCGCCACGCGGCCACGGTCCGTTGCGGGCGGCCGTAGATCAGGTCGAAGGACACCCGCGGAAAAATCCTGGCGGCATTTTCCCAGGCACGGCGGGCGTCGGCGATGCTGTGCTTGCGCCCCAGGAAGGCGAGGTCGCGGTCATTGAGGGCCTGCACGCCCATGGACAGGCGATTGATGCCGGCGTCATGAAAGGCGCTGAAGCGTTCAGCGTCCACCGTTCCGGGATTGGCTTCGAGGGTGATCTCAAGATCATCGGCTGTGCGCCAATATGTCCGTGCGGCGGCGATGATGGCTTCCGCTGTTCCGGCATCCATCAGCGACGGTGTGCCGCCGCCGAAGAAGATGCTGGTCAGTTCGCGGCCCGCAATCGGCTGCGCAAAATGCGCCAGCTCTTTCAGCAACCCCGTACGCCATGCGTCCTGGTCGACGCTGGCGACGACATGGCTGTTGAAGTCACAGTAAGGACACTTGGAGATGCAGAACGGCCAGTGCACATAAAGGCCGAAGCCCTCGTCACCGGTCATAGGAATGCGGTCATTTGAAGCAGGCATCCACAAGCTGGCGGAAGGCCAGCGCCCTGTGGCTGATGGTCTGCTTGAAGTCATGGGACATCTCGCCGCAGGTAACGGCGTAACCGTCGGGAATGAAGATCGGATCGTAGCCGAAGCCGTTTTCGCCTCGTGGCGGAAACACCAGATGTCCCGGCAGAACGCCGGTAAAGTGCTCCACATGGCCGTCGGGCCAAGCCAGCGCCAGGGTGCAATTGAATTGGGCTTTGGTGTCCTTCTGACCCGTGGCGCGTTCTTTCTCCGCCATTTCCCGGGCGATGCGCTCCATTGCGAAGCCGAAGTCCTTTCCAGGTCCGGCCCAGCGTGCGGAATAAATTCCCGGCGCGCCGTCGAGGGCGTCCACGCTCATGCCCGAGTCATCAGCCAGCGCAGGCAGACCACAGGCCTTGGTCGCGGCCACGGCCTTGAGTACGGCATTGTCCACATAGGTGAGACCGGTTTCCTCGGGCTCCGGCAGATTCAATTCCGCCGCCGAGACGATCTTCACCGGGAACGCCGTCAGCAGCTCATTGATCTCGCGCGCTTTACCGGCGTTGTGGCTCGCGACAACCAGAGTGTCCGAGGTGAAACGCCGCGCCATCAGAGGCCAATACCAGCAAGCGCTTCGCGCTGCTTTACCACCAGCTCGGCGATGCCGGACTTCGCCAGCGCCATGAGCGCCAGGAATTCCTCCTCCGTGAACGGATGATGTTCGGCGGTGCCTTGAATCTCCACCAGCTTGCCGGAGCCGGTGAGCACGAAGTTGGCGTCGGCCTGGGCGTTGGAGTCTTCGTTGTAGTCCAGGTCCAGCATCGGCGTGCCGTTCACCAGGCCGCAGCTTACCGCCGCCACCGGCTCCCGCAGCGGGATTTTGGAGATGGCGCCGACCTTCTTCATGGTGGCGAAGGCCTGGTACAGCGCCACATAGGCGCCGGTGATGCTTGCGGTGCGGGTGCCGCCGTCGGCCTGGATGACGTCGCAATCCAGGCGCACCTGGACTTCGCCGAACCCGCGCATATCCGTGACGGCGCGCAGCGCGCGGCCGATGAGGCGCTGGATCTCATGGGTGCGGCCCGATTGTCCGCCTTTGGCGGCTTCGCGCGCCGTGCGGGTATTTGTGGAGCGCGGCAGCATGCCGTATTCGGCTGTTACCCAACCTTTGCCGCTGTTCTTCAGCCAACCGGGCATCTGTTCGTCGATGCTCGCGGTGCACAGCACGTGGGTATCGCCGAATTTGACGAGGCAGGAGCCCTCGGCGTGTTTGCTGACCCCCAAATCGAAGGAAATCGGGCGAAGCGTGGCGGGCGAGCGGCCCGCAGGTGACCGGGATGCCATAAGGGGACCTTCAATACGGAATGTGTGGCCTCGTCTATCATCTGGACGGCGACGGGGTAAAGCGAAGCCGCAAGTCCTTGGACGCGCAGGGACTTATGTGTGACGCCCGCTGATTGACGCGACCGGATGCGCAGCTTACATAGCGCACACCTCTTTAATCCCGGTATTTCCCGGCTTTTTTGACATTATCTTGAGCAGATGATCACCCCAGACGCTCACAGTGTTGTCGCGCTCAACGATCGTTCGCGGGAGATTTTCCGCCACATCGTCGATGCGTTCGTGGATACCGGCGAGCCGGTGGGCTCGCGCACCATTGCGCGCAAACTCAACGGCGTGTTGTCACCGGCCACCATCCGCAACGTCATGGCGGATCTGGAATACGCGGGTCTGCTCTACGCCCCCCACACGTCTGCGGGACGGCTGCCCACCGACGCGGGCCTGCGCATGTTCGTGAGCGGCCTCCTCCAGGTGGGCGGCCTCGACAGCGAGGAACGCAACGCCATCGACGCTCATTGCCAGGCGGCGGGCCGCTCGCCCGAGGATGTGCTCGGCCAGGCGACGGGCGCCCTTGCCGGTCTCGCCCAATGCGCCAGCCTCGTCCTCGCCCCAAAGACCGAAGCGCCGCTGAAGCATATCGAATTCGTGAACCTCAAGCCTGGCCGCGCCCTGGTGGTGATGGTCGACGAAGCCGGCATGGTGGAAAACCGCCTGATCGAAGTGCCGCGGGATCTGCCGGTATCGGCGCTGGTGGAAGCGGGCAACTTCCTCGCGGCCCGCCTCGCCGGCCGTACGGTCACTGAAGCGCGCGCAGGGATTATCGACGAAGTGGAAAGCCGGCGCGCCCAGCTCAACGAGCTGACGGCGAAAGTCGTTCAGGCCGGCCTCGCCACCTGGAGCGGCACCGGACCCAGCTTTGAACGGGACGCCAGCTTGATCATCCGCGGGCAGTCGAACCTGCTTAATAATGTCACCGCCCTTGAAGACCTCACCCGCATCCGCCAATTGTTCACGGCTCTTGAGGCGCGCGAACAGATGGTGCGGCTCCTGGACTTGGTCAACAAGGGCGAGGGCGTGCAGATCTTCATCGGCGCACAGAATGAATTGTTCGGCATGGCCGGCTGCTCCATGGTGGTTGCGCCGTTCCAGAACAGCCGCGAACAGATCGTCGGCGCCATTGGCGTCATCGGCCCTACCCGCTTGAACTATGCCCGCGTCATTCCCATGGTTGATTACACAGCCAAACTGGTGGGACGGATGCTGGGCTACGAACCCTAACCAGAGAACAGCAGAGATCTTATGAACACACCTGATGTGAACCCCGAGACCCCCGCCCCCGCTGCCAATGGCGGCCCCAATGCCGCTCAGGCTGACCCCGCATCGGTGTCCGAAGCCGCCAGCGCGGATATGACGGCCCACTTGGAAAAGCGCGTCACCGAGCTGGAAGCAGTGGTGGAAACGCTGAAGAGCGAAAAACTATCGGCCCTGGCCGAAGCCGAAAACGCCGGCAAGCGCGCCGATCGGCGCATCGCCGACAACGCCAAATACGCCGTGTCGAATATCGCCAAGGCGCTGCTGGCGGTGGCGGATAATCTGAGCCGCGCGCTGCTGGCTGCGCCCGCCGAAACCCGCGCCTCCAACGACACCCTCAAGAATCTCGCCACCGGGGTCGAACTGACCGAGCGCGAACTTCATGTGGTCCTCGAAAATCAGGGCGTGCGCAAACTCACCGTGCTGAACCAGCCCTTCGACGCCAACTTCCACAACGCCATTCAGGAAGTGGAAAACAAGGACGTGCCTAACGGCACCGTCGTGCAGGTGTTTCAGGACGGCTACATGATCCACGACCGGCTCTTGCGGCCGGCCATGGTGGTGGTGTCCAAAGGCGGACCGAAGCGCGAGGCCGCGCCGGCGGCCGCTGCCGCAAGCGGCGTCAATACCAGTATCTAAAGCGCCTTCCGGAACGTCAGGCTGATCCGCCCGGCGAGCCCGGGCAGCGGACTCGTGCCGCTGTGGACTTTGCGGATGCCGTGAAACCGCATGCGGCTGTCACCGCCCATGACCAGGACGTCGCCGCTGTGTAAGGGCAGCACCTCACTGCGCCCGGTCCGCGTCAGGCCGCCGATGAGAAAGTCGCCGTCGTCGCCCAATGAGACGGTGACGATGGGCTGGGAAAAATCCTTCTCGTCCCGGTCCTGGTGCAGCCCCATCTTGGCGCCCTCGCCGTAGAAATTGAGCAGGCAGGCGTCCGGGACAAAATCCGGCCAGGGCGTCTCGGCCACGGCCGCGGCGGCGATCTTCAGGAAAATGTCCGGCAGGGGCGGCCACGGCTCCGGACTGTCCGGGCGGTGGGTTTGATAGCGGTAGCCCTTGGGGTCGCTCCACCAGCCGGCCTCGCCGCAATTGGTCATGGCCGCCGAGGTCATGCCGTTACGGGTCCTGGCGTGGGTAAACGGGGCGACGCGGGCAATCTCCTGAACGGCCGCGTAGAGATCCCGCTGGCCGTCAGCCCCCACGGCGCCCGGCCGGTAGTAAAAGCCGGGGGGGAGATTCACCGCTGGATCGGCAAAAAGCCGGGGCTGGGAGGGGGTACGGGGCATTTATCCCGGAATTTCCAAAGGTTTTGCCGATTTTCGCTGCAAAAAGAGTCGCTTGGCCGTTGCGGTCATTTTGACCTCCACTTATATAGCCCGGGAGGCTGAAAGCATCGCCCACACGTTGCTCGCTGGGGCGGCTTCCACAGCCTTTTGAATGACTTAAATGAATGGGGATTTCCGGAGTGCCACGGTTGGGCTCTGGGGGTCAGCCGCAAAGGAGGATTGAACTAATGGCTAAAGTTATCGGTATCGACCTTGGCACGACGAATAGCTGCGTCGCCGTCATGGATGGCAAGAGCGCCCGTGTGATCGAGAACGCCGAGGGTGCGCGCACCACGCCGTCCCAAGTGGCCTTCACCGAATCCGGTGAACGTCTGGTGGGGCAGCCCGCGAAGCGCCAGGCGGTTACGAACCCGGAAGCGACCTTGTTCGCCATCAAGCGCCTCATCGGACGGCGCAACGACGACCCAATGGTTGAGAAGGACAAGAAGCTCGTCCCCTACCAGATCATCAAAGGTGAAAACGGCGACGCATGGGTGGAAGCCCGCGGCGAAAAATATTCGCCTTCGCAGGTGTCCGCTTTCATCCTGCAGAAGATGAAAGAAACCGCTGAGTCCTATCTCGGCGAGAAAGTCACCGAAGCGGTTATCACCGTGCCGGCGTACTTCAACGACAGCCAGCGCCAGGCCACCAAGGACGCCGGCCGCATCGCCGGCCTCAACGTGCTGCGCATCATCAACGAACCGACGGCTGCTGCCCTTGCCTACGGCATGGACAAGAAGAGCGCCGGCGTCATCGCGGTCTACGACTTGGGCGGTGGCACCTTCGACGTGTCGGTTCTCGAGATCGGCGACGGCGTGTTCGAAGTGAAGTCCACCAACGGCGACACCTTCCTCGGCGGTGAAGACTTCGATGCGCGGATCATCGAGTACCTGGCCGACGAGTTCAAAAAAGAATCCGGCATCGACCTGCGCAAGGACAAGCTCGCCCTGCAGCGCCTGAAGGAAGCCGGCGAAAAGGCCAAGATCGAACTCTCCAGCTCCATGCAGACGGAAGTGAACCTGCCGTTCATCACGGCTGACGCTTCCGGCCCGAAGCACCTCAACATCAAGCTGACCCGCTCCAAGCTCGAAGCTCTGGTGGATGACCTGATCCAGCGCACCATGGAGCCCTGCAAAAAGGCGCTCAAGGACGCCGGCTTGAAGGCGAGCGAAATCCAGGAAGTGATCCTGGTCGGCGGCATGACCCGCATGCCCAAAGTGCAGGAAATGGTGAAGCAGTTCTTCGGCCGCGAACCGCACAAGGGCGTCAATCCGGACGAAGTGGTCGCCATCGGCGCGGCCATCCAGGCCGGCGTGCTCAAGGGCGAAGTGAAGGACGTCCTGCTGCTGGACGTGACTCCGCTGTCGCTCGGCATCGAAACCCTGGGCGGCGTGTTCACGCGCCTGATCGATCGCAACACCACCATCCCGACGCGCAAGAGCCAGGTGTTCTCCACGGCTGAAGACAGCCAGACCGCGGTGACCATCAGGGTGTTCCAAGGCGAACGCGAGATGGCCGCGGACAACAAGATCCTCGGTCAATTCGATCTCGTCGGCATTCCCGCCGCTCCCCGCGGCGTGCCGCAGGTGGAAGTGACCTTCGACATCGACGCCAACGGCATCGTCAACGTCTCGGCGAAGGACAAGGCGACCAACAAGGAACAGCAGATCCGCATCCAGGCTTCGGGCGGTCTGTCGGAAGCCGACATCCAGCAGATGGTGAAGGACGCCGAAGCCCACGCCGAGGAAGACAAGGCGCGCAAGGCGGCGGTTGAAGCCCGCAACCAGGCGGACAGTCTGGTGCACTCCACCGAGAAGAACTTGAAGGAACACGGCGATAAGGTCGCGGCCGACGAGAAGGCCGATATCGAGTCCAAGATCGAAGCCGTCAAAGCCGTGCTGGATTCGGGTGACGCGGAAAAGATCAAGGCTGCGTCTGATGCTCTGATGCAAGCGTCCATGAAGATGGGCGAAGCCATGTACAAGCAAGCCCAGCCAGGCCCCGGCGCCGAGGGCGGCGAAGCCGGCGCCCAGGCCAAGGGTGGCGACGACGTGGTCGACGCCGACTTCGAGGAAGTCGACAAGAACAAGAAGTAAGGTAAGTGGGGGCATGAGCCGGAAACCGGTTCATGCCCCGCTTCTTTTACGCAGCGTCTTTCATTAAGAATTTTCCGCCATATATGGCGGTGATCTGAAGCCGAACGCGGGACCAGGGCAACGACCTGGGGGACCGTAGTTCCAAGAAGCGATAACGTCATGGCGGCTACGAAGCAGTGCTATTACGAAACCCTTGAGGTGACCCGGACGGCGTCCGGGGACGACCTCAAGAAGTCGTACCGTAAGCTCGCCATGAAGTGGCACCCGGACAAGAATCCGGGCGACAAGAACGCCGAGCTTCAATTCAAAACCCTCAGCGAAGCCTACGACGTGCTGCGCGACGAACAGAAGCGCGCGGCCTACGACCGCTTCGGCCATGCCGCCTTCGAGCAAGGCAACGGCGGCGGCGGCGGCGGCGGTGGTTTCGGCTTCGGCGCCGGCTTTGCCGACATCTTCGACGAAATGTTCGGCGACATGATGGGCCGCCGCGGCGGCGCCAAGCAGAACGCCCGCGGCCAGGACGTGCGCTTCGATATGGAGATCACTCTCGAAGAAGCCTACTTCGGGAAGAAAGCCAGCATCAACGTTCCGTCGTCCATCACCTGCGAGAGCTGCTCAGGCTCCGGCAGCAAAGGCGGCGCTGCACCTTCCACCTGCCCCACCTGCCGTGGCCAGGGCCGCATGCGCAGCCAGCAAGGGTTTTTCACGGTGGAGCGTCCGTGCCCCACCTGTCACGGCGGCGGACAGGTCATCACCGATCCCTGCGCCAAGTGCGGCGGCGCCGGCCGGACCCGCAAGGACAAGACTCTCGACGTCACTATTCCTCCCGGTGTCGAGGAAGGCACGCGGATCCGCCTCGCCGGCGAAGGCGAAGCCGGTCGCAATGGTTCGCCCGCGGGTGATCTCTATCTGTTTCTCGCCATTTCGCCCCACCGCATGTTCCAGCGCGAAGGCGCCAATCTGTTCATGCGCATGCCCATCGCCATGACCACCGCGGCCCTGGGCGGCGAACTGGAAGTGCCCGCCATCGACGGCAGCAAGGTGAAGGTGCAAATTCCGAAAGGCTGCCAGCACGGCCACCGCTTCCGCCTCAAGAGCAAGGGCATGTCGGTCCTGCGCTCCACGGCGCGCGGCGACATGTTCCTGGAAGCCGCCATCGAAGTGCCGGTGAACCTCACCGACGCCCAGCGCAAACTCCTCCAGGAGTTCGACCGCGCCTGCGACCAGACCACCTGCCACCCGGAAAGCACCGGGTTTCTCGGCAAGGTGAAGGAATTCCTGGGCGCGGGCGACAAATGACCAAAACGCTGTAAGCGTTTTGTCATCCTCCGGCGCGCGAAGCGCGTCCGGGGGATCCATGCTTCAACAAATGCGTATGTGGCCAGATGGATTGCCCGGCTAAACCGGGCAATGACAGTGTTTTGTAAAAGCTGTTCCTCTATACTCCGCCCATATTTGGGGGCTCTCTCGTGACCAAGATCGGAATTGTCGGCTGTGCGGGGCGCATGGGGCGGATGTTGATCCGCGAAGTGCTGGCGACACCCGGCTGCACCCTTGCCGGCGGCACGGAAACCCAAAGCGAATTCGTCGGCCAGGATTTGGGCACGCTGATTGGCGCCAAGGCCATCGGCGTGGCCGTAAGCACCGACCCCACTGCGCTGTTCGCCGCCAGCGATGCGGTGATCGATTTCACGGTTCCGGCCGCTACCAAGCTCCATGCGGAACTGGCGCTGGCGTCGGGCAAAGCCCTGGTCGTGGGCACCACCGGCCTCGGGCCCGACGTGCTGGCCGCCATCACGGCAGCCTCCAAGAAAGCCGCGGTCGTGCACTCGGCCAATATGAGTGTGGGCGTCAATGTGCTGCTGGCGTTGACCCAGAAGCTCGCCGCCACCTTGGGCGCCGATTACGACATCGAAGTGGTGGAAATGCACCACCGGCACAAAGTGGACTCACCCTCCGGCACTGCGTTGGCCTTGGGCGAAGCCGCGGCCAAAGGGCGGGGTGTGAGCCTCAGCAATGCCGCGCGCCGCACCCGTGACGGCCAGGTGGGCCCGCGTCCCGTGGGCGAGATCGGCTTCGCCACCTTGCGCGGCGGCGATGTGGTTGGCGATCACACCGTGATCTTCGCGGCCGACGGCGAGCGCATCGAAATCACCCACAAGGCCTCATCGCGCGAAGTGTTCGCCAAGGGCGCCGTGCGCGCCGCGGCCTGGAGCGCCGCGAAAGGTCCGGGATTGTATTCCATGGCCGACGTGCTGGAGATGAGCTGAGTGAAGCCCGCCGCTGTTGCGGAATTCTACAGCCGTCTGCGCGCGCTCAATCCGCACCCGGAAACCGAACTCAAATACCTCAATCCGTACACGCTGCTGGTGGCGGTGGTGCTCTCGGCGCAGGCCACGGACATCGGCGTCAACAAGGCCACCGGCCCTCTGTTCGCCGTGGTCGACACGCCGGAGAAGATGATCGCCCTCGGCGAGCATGGCTTGCGCGGCTACATCAAGACCATCGGCCTGTTCAACGCCAAGGCCAAGAACGTCATCGCGCTGTCCAAGCTTCTCGTCGATCAGCACGGCAGCGCGGTTCCGGCGTCGCGCGATGAGCTGGAAAAACTGCCCGGCGTCGGCCGGAAGACCGCCAATGTGGTGATGAACGTCGCCTTCGGCGAATCCACCATCGCGGTGGACACGCATATCTTCCGCGTCGGCAACCGCACGGGCCTCGCGCCCGGGAAAAATCCGTTGGTGGTGGAGGAGAAACTCGAGCGGGCGACGCCGCCTGAGTTCAAGCGCCACGCCCACCATTGGCTGATCCTGCACGGGCGCTACGTCTGCAAGGCGCGGGTGCCGGAATGCTGGCGCTGCCCGGTGGCCGACCTCTGCCTTTACAAGCCGAAGACGCCGGCGCCCGGCTCGACCGAAGCGGTCAAAGCCATAGCTAAGAAGAAAGCGGTTAAGAAGAGAGCCGGAAAGAAGAAGAGCTAGCTCAGCTCGATGGTGCCTTCGAGCTTGCCGCCGTTGGCGACCATGATGGTCTTATAGCTCACGGAGCCCTTGATGGCGCCGGTGCCGGCGATCTCCAGATGGCCATGGACCTTGAGCGAGCCCTCGTAAGTGCCCGCGATCACGGCGCTGTCCACTTCCGCCGAACCCTTGAAATGTCCACCGGCGGTGACTTCGATCACCTTCACTTCGCTCAGGGCAGCATCCACTTCGCCTTCGATCACCAGGCGTTCGCAGCCGGCGATTTCGCCCTTCATGCGGATCTGCTTGCCGACGACCAGGCTGCGGCCGTCATTCTCGGCGGCGCGGAGGGCGGCGGGATTGGGGATGTCGGCAACCCGGCGGGGAATTTGGGGGGAGAACGCGGCCATGCGATCGGAATTGCTGAAACGGTCGGACATCATCGTCCCCTGGTTGGTGGACTTGCCACTCTTGGATGCAAGTGTCTTGGTGAACAGGTGCGCCCTGAACAGCGGTCGGGCGCTAAACGGCTTCACCGGCGGGCGCAGCTCCTGGTCGATGGGACCCTGGGTGAGCGAGAGATGCGGCGACTGTACCGACTGCGGTGGCGCGGCCACAGCTTCGGCGGCATTTTGCGCGTCGGTCGGCGTCACAGTCATGGATTTGCGATGATCGAGCACGTCCCACCCCGTTTTTGATCTGGGTCATTGATCCCGAAGCCTCAGGAAGGCTTTTAGGTCAAAGTTTCATGCAGGAGTTTGAACTTAGCCGGTTAATTTGGAGTATAGCCCGTAAATCCACGGGATATACTGCCCCTCCCGCCCCTTTTCGCTGCTCTTGCCCAGAAGGCCCTGCTTAAACATGTCCGAAACCCGCTTTGACGTCCTCGGCATTGGCTCCGCCATTGTCGACATCATTTCCCGCTGCGAAGAGGACCTGCTCGCCAGTTTCGACCTGGTTAAGGGCTGCATGGCCCTGACCTCGGCTGACAAGGCCAAGCAGATCTATGACCGCATGGGCCGCGCCGTGGAGATTTCGGGCGGGTCCGCGGCCAATACCATGGCTGGGATCGCCTCGCTGGGGGGAGCCCCGTCGTTCATCGGCAAGGTCGGCAAGGACAAGCTGGGCGACATCTTCCGTCACGAGATCGAAGCCATCGGCGTGGACTTCCACGGCGGCCGCAAGGCGGAGGACCTGCCCACGGCCACCTGCCTGATCCTGGTCACCGACGACGGCCAGCGCACCATGAACACGCACCTCGGCGCCAGCACGACCCTCGGCCCCGACGACATCGACGAGGCCCGCGTGGCGGCCGCGCGGGTTATTTATATTGAGGGATATCAATGGGATACCCCCAAGGCCAAGGAAGCGATCCGCAAGGCCTCCCGGGCCGCTAAAGGGGCAGGCCGGCAAGTGGCCCTCTCCCTGTCCGACCCCTTCGTGGTCGACCGCCACCGCGAGGACCTGCTCACCCTGATCCGCGAGGATGTGGACATCCTGTTCGGCAATGAGGAGGAGATCTTCCGCCTTTATCACGCCGGCGATCTGGCCACGGCTATCGAGCATGTGCGCGGCGCCAAAGTGCTGGCCTGCATGACCCGTGGCGCCCAGGGCACTGTGGTGTTTGACGGCACCACCACGACCGCAGTGGAGGCCTTCCCGGTCGATAAAGTGGTCGATACCACCGGGGCCGGCGACCTGTTCGCCGCCGGGTTCCTCTATGGCTACACCCACGGCCGCGACCTCCTGGGCTGCGCCAAAATGGGCTCCATGGCCGCCGCCGAGGTCATCAGCCACATGGGGGCCCGTCCCGAACTGAGCCTGCGGGAGCTGTTGTTAAAGCACGGGCTTTAAGGGGGTTCAGCCCAGCCAACCGGTACATGCAGGGCTGCCCGCCGTGAAGATTGCGTGGCTTTGACCCCGGTCAACTTGAAAAATCAACAGCCGCCGTATATATAGCGGCCACGAAAACGGCCGGGCGCTCCCCTGTGGAAGCAGCCCGGTTTTGTTTATGTCCCACTGTCTTGTGACGAAGGCTCGGATTTTAAGGTCCGGGATCATGTGCCCCATGGAACTGCGCAACATCGCCATCATCGCTCACGTCGACCACGGCAAGACGACGCTGGTTGACGCCTTCCTCAAGCAGTCCGGCGCCGTCCGCGCCAATGCGCGCATGGACGACTGCGCCATGGACTCCAACGACCAGGAGCGCGAACGCGGCATCACCATTCTGGCCAAATGCACGGCCGTCGAATGGAAAGGCATCAAGATCAACATCGTCGACACCCCCGGCCACGCCGACTTCGGCGGCGAAGTGGAACGCATCCTGTCCATGGTCGACGGCGTGTGTCTGCTGGTCGACTCGTCCGAGGGCCCGCTGCCCCAGACCAAATTCGTGCTGTCGAAGGCCTTGGGTCTCGGCCTGCGCCCGATCGTCATCGTCAACAAGATCGACCGCCAGGACGCCCGCCCCGACGAAGTGCACACGGAAATTTTCGATCTGTTCGCCGCCCTGGGCGCTACCGATGCGCAGCTCGACTTCCCGACCCTGTTCGCCGTCGGCCGCGAAGGCTGGGCCGTGCGCGATCTGGAAAACGAAGAGCGCAAGGACCTGACGCCCCTGTTCGAAACCATCGTCAGCCACGTGCCGGCGCCGAAGCTCGATAAGACCGCTCCCTTCACGATGCTGGCCACCACTCTCGAGTTCGACAACTTCCTGGGCCGCATCCTCACCGGCCGCATCGAGTCCGGCGTCGCCAAGGTCAACATGCCGCTCAAGGTGCTGTCGCGCGACGGCAAGGTGCTCGAAACCGGCCGCGCCACCAAGCTGCTGACGTTCCGCGGCCTCGAGCGCGTTCCCGTGGAATCCGCCGAAGCGGGCGACATCATCGCCCTCGCCGGCATGACCAACGCAAACGTCTCGGACACCTTCTGCGCGCCGGAAGTCACCGTGCCCTTGAAGGCCCGCCCCATCGATCCGCCGACCCTGGCCATGACCTTCGGCGTCAATGACTCGCCGTTCGCCGGCCTGGAAGGCGACAAGCTCACCACCCGCGTCATTGGTGCCCGCCTCGCGCGCGAAGCCGAAGGCAACGTGGCGATCAAGGTTTCGGAATCTGAAGACAAGGACGCCTTCGAAGTGGCCGGCCGCGGCGAACTCCAGCTCGGCGTGCTGATCGAGAACATGCGCCGCGAAGGCTTCGAGCTCTCGATCTCGCGCCCGCGCGTGCTGTTCCAGACCGACGACCAGGGCAACCGCCTCGAGCCCATCGAAGAAGTCGTCATCGACGTGGACGAACAGCACTCAGGTGTTGTCGTCGAGAAGATGTCGATCCGCAAAGGCGAGCTGCAGGAACTCAAGCCCGCCGGCGGCGGCAAGGTGCGCATGGTGTTCCTGGCGCCGTCGCGCGGCCTTATCGGCTATCACGGCGAATTCCTCACCGACACCCGCGGCACCGGCGTCATGAACCGCCTGTTCCACGGCTACGGCCCCTACAAGGGCAGCATTGCCTCGCGCCGTGAAGGCGTGTTGATCGCCACCGAAACCGGCGAAGCCAATCAATACGGCCTGTTCCACCTGGCCGACCGCGGCTCGCAGTTCGTGTCCGCCGGCACCAAGATCTATATGGGCATGATCGTCGGCGAACACACCCGCGACAACGATTTGGAAGTGAACCCGCTCAAGTCCAAGGCGCTCACCAACTTCCGCACCGTCATGAAGGACGACAAGCAGGATCTGCCGCCGCCCATCATCATGACCCTGGAACAGGCCATCGCGTACATCCAGGACGATGAACTGGTGGAAGTGACCCCGAAGAACATCCGCCTGCGCAAGCGCTACCTCGACGCCAACGATCGCAAGCGTTACGCCAAGAAGCTCGCCGGCTAGTAACAGCGCCCCCGGGCGGATTCACTTCCGCCTGGGAGTATGCGACAGTCGCGGGCTATGGCAGACGACACCGCCACGCCCACACGCTCCTGGTCTCAGGCTCTCGCGGTTTACGGCGAGCGCTCGACCTTGACCATGTACGGCCTCGGCTTCGCCTGTGGCTTACCCTTCTGGCTGATCTACGACACCCTGACCGCCTGGCTGCGCCAGGCCAGCCTCTCCCTCGATATCATCGCCTTCTTCAGCCTGGCGACGCTGCCCTACGCCTTCAAGTTCCTGTGGGCGCCGCTCTTGGACCGAACGCACGTGCCGGTGCTCACGCGCCTCATGGGTCACCGGCGATCCTGGATGATCGTTGCCCAGGTGTTTGTGGTGATCGGCCTGCTGGCCATTTCCGTCACCGACCCAGCCTCGAACTTCGCCCTGACCGCCACGGTGGCGATCTTCATCGGCTTCGCCGGCGCCACCCAGGACATCGTCGTTGACGCCTGGCGCATCGAGGTGGTGCCGCTCAGCAAGCAGGGCGCCATGCTCACGGCCTATCAATGGGGCCACCGCACGTCCTTCCTGATCGCGGGCGCCGTGCCGCTCTATATCGCCGACCGCCTGAACTGGAGTGTGGGCTACTTCGCCATGGCCGGCGCCATGGTTCTGGCCATTCTCGCAACAATCCTGGCGCCCCGCGAAGTTGCCCACGAACTTCGTCCCATTCCCCGGGCCGAGGGCGAGCCGCGGCCGGTGGCCGAACGTATCGAATGGGCTATCCGTCTTTTGATCCTGGCCACCGGTGCGCTGGTGCTGGGCTCGGGCCTGTCGGCCCGCGACGTGGCTCTGGTGACCTTGATGCCGGCGCAGATCGCCGCACCTTTCGATGTGCTGTGGAAGACCCCGACCGTGGGTCTATTCGTCCAGGTCGGCGCGGTGATCACGGGCTTTGCCCTGATCGTTCTCTGCGCATGGCCGCTGCCGGGACGGCAGACCCAGCCGGGACTCTATCTCGCCCATGCCTTCGGGGATCCGCTCAAGGACTTCTTCCAGCGCTTCGGCCGCGCGGCCATCCTGATGCTGGTGCTGATCTGCTTCTACCGCATCTCCCAGTTCCTGCTGAACATCATGAACCCGTTCTATCTCGATCTCGGATTCACGCTCAGCGAGATCGCCAGCGTGCGGAAATTCTACGGCGCCGCCATGGATATGCTCGGCGTTCTGGTGGGCGGACTCGCCATCACGCGCTGGGGACTCATGCGCTGCGTCGTGGTGGGTGCGGTGATCGCACCCGTCAGCAATCTCGGCTTCGCGGTCCTCGCCACCCAGGGGCCCAGCATCCCCATGTTCATGCTCTGGCTCGGCTTTAACAACGTGTTCCAGAATTTCGCGGGTGTGTGCCTCATCGCCTATATGTCCAGCCTTACCGGCGCGGGATTTACAGCTACTCAATACGCGCTGTTCACGTCGCTCTACGCGCTGCCCGATAAATTCATCATGACCCAGTCGGGGCGCATCATCGAGAACATGGCCAAATCCGCTGACGAGGGCGGCCTGTTCGCGCCGCTGAAAACCTTCTTCACCGACATGCCGGCGGGAAGCTTTGTCTCCGGCGCCGCCAAGACCGGCATCGCTGCAGACGCGCTCGGCGCCGGCTACATGGGATATTTCTTCTATACCGCCCTGCTCGGCCTCGCGGTGTTCCCAGTGGCCGTGATCGTCGCCCGGCGCAAGGCGGCGGTCGACAGAGCCGCCGCGGCTTAGCTGGCGGCGCGGACCATCGTTCGCTCTAACGCCGGCGGCAGGTAGACCGAGAACACCGAACCCTTGCCGATTTCGCTGTCGATGGTCATGGCGCCGCGGTGGCGGTTGACGATGTGCTTGACGATAGCGAGCCCAAGGCCCGTTCCGCCCAAGGAGCGGGAGCGGGCGGTGTCGATGCGGTAGAATCTTTCCGTCAGACGCGGCAGATGCTCGCGCGGGATGCCTTCGCCGGAATCCCGCACCGACATCCGCACGCAGGGGCCTTTGCCCTGCATGGCCGGGGGCCGGAAATCGGACAGGGCCACGGTGATCTCGACCTTGCCGCCGTCGCCGCCGTACTTGATGGCGTTGCCCAACAGATTATGCAGCACTTGCCCCAGCTCGCCGGTATCGCCGATGACGGCAGGCACATCGGGGGCAATGTCCACGATGATGGTGGAGTGGCGCTCCTTGGCCAGGCGGTCCAGCAGCTCCACAGCCGCGCGGATAATCGCCTCCAGATCCACAGCTTGGGTCGGGCGGGTGTGCTCCCGCAGTTCGATGCGCGACAGCGACAACAGGTCGTCGATCAACCGGGTCATACGGTTGGCCTGCTTGAGCATGATGTCGAGGAATTTGTCCCGGGCTTCGGCATCGTCCCGGGCCGGCCCTTGCAGGGTTTCGATGAAGCCGAGCACGGCGGCCAGGGGGGTGCGCAATTCATGACTGGCGTTGGCCACGAAATCTGCGCGCATGCTTTCGGTCTTGAGGCGCTCGGTCTGATCGTACAGCGCCACGATGGCCGCAGTGCCATCCGCATGGGCCACCGGCAGCGGCACGACCAGGGCGGCGAAGGTATGCTCCACCGGCGAGGGGAGGGTGAATTGGATCGTGCCCTTGCGGTCCTGCTGCAGCGCCTGATCGGCGGCCTCAAGGACTTTGGGGTCGCGGATGACGCTGGCGAGATCGCGCCCGGCAAGACGCTGCGCGGTGCGGTCCATATCAAATAATTCCCCGGCGGCGACGTTGGCGCTGAGAATGCGACGCCGCCGATCGATGAGGATCAAGGGGTCCGGCAGGCTGTCGAGAATATCCTGGCCGGAGCGGGCGAGGCCGGCCGCCGCCTCACGCCGTTCGGTCCAGAGCTTGCGCAAGGCGGCGATGGCGGTGAGCAAGCGTTGGGCGGTTGCCGAGCGGGTGAGTTCCGGGGGCGCGGTGTCGGGATCGAGAAGGGATTCCTCGGCGTAACGGATCAGTCGGTCGAAATCGGCGAGGCGGCCGAACACCAAGGCCACCATGAGGAGAAACACCACCACCGCCCCGACCAGGGCGGCAACGCCGTCGAGCCCCGCGAAGACAACAAGTCCTGCAAGCACCGCCCATGCAGGGACACAGGGGCCGAAAGACCAGGCCAGAAGCCGGCGAAAAGAAACGGAATCCGGCGGGGGCATTTGTCCTTGAGCTTAGTGAACCGTCAGCGCGCGGTGGGCGCGCTGATATGGGCGGCCATGAGCGCCATCTGTACCAGATCGGATACGGTTGCATCCATGCCGACGATTTGCACCGGCTTGCTCAAGCCAATGAGCATCGGACCGATAGAGGTGGCGGCGCCGAAGCGCTGCACCAGGCGGGTGGAGATGGTGGCGGCGTGAAGGCCGGGCATGACCAGGATGTTGGCGGGCCCCGTCAAACGGCAGAACGGATAGATGCGCTCGCGATTGGGGTCGAGGGCCACGTCCACGCCCATTTCACCGTCGAATTCGAAGTCGATGCGCCCGGCCTCGGCCGCGCCTTCCAAGATGCGCACAGCGTTGCGCATGGTATCGGCCACCGGCCCCGGCGGATTGCCGAAGTTGGAGTATGACAATAATGCGACTTTGGGATCATGGCCCAGGCGCCGCACCACGCCCGCACTTTCCATGGCGATATGGGCGAGGACGTCGGCGCTGGGGCGTTCGTGCACCGCGGTGTCGGCGATGAACAGGGTGCGGCCTTTCAGCACGACCATGGTGAGGCCGAAGACAGGGGCCTCCGGCGCGTTGTCGATGACGCGGCGCACATCCGCCAGGGCCGTGTGGTAGTTGCGGGTCAGCCCCGTGACCATGGTGTCGCCGTGGCCGTGGGCGACCATGCAGGCGGCAAAGATATTGCGGTCCAGGTTGACCATGCGCTCACAGTCCCGGTGCAACAGGCCTTGGCGCTGCAAACGGTCGTAGAGAAATTCGGCATAGACCTCGACGTGGTCGGATTCGCGCGCGTTGGTGATGGTGATGCCGTCTAATTCTTCTGGCCGCAACGCCAGTTCCTGGATGGCCTGCTCCACCTTGCGGCGGCGCGCCACCAGGATGGCCTTGCCGTAGCCGGCATTGCGGTAGGCAATGGCGGCCCGGATTGAACGCTCCTCTTCGCCTTCGGCAAACACGACCGTGCGCGGCGCGCGGGTCACTTCGGCGGAAATGCTCTGGAGACTGGCGAAGATCGGGTTCAGCCGCGCAGACAGGGACTTGCGATAGGCCTCCATGTCGGTGATCGGCTTGCGGGCGACACCGGAATCCATGGCGGCGCGGGCGACGGCCGGCGGCACGGTGGAAATCAGGCGCGGATCGAATGGCACCGGGATGATGTACTCAGGCCCGTATCTCAATTTACGCCCGGCATAAGCTGTCGCCACTTCGTCGGGCACATCCTGGCGGGCAAGATCGGCGAGGGCCCGCGCCGCGGCCAGTTTCATCTCCTCGTTGATGGTGCGCGCCCGCACGTCAAGCGCGCCGCGGAAGATGAAGGGGAAGCCGAGCACATTGTTGACCTGGTTGGGGTAGTCCGACCGGCCGGTGGCGACGATGGCGTCGCTGCGCACTTCGGCCACTTCCTCCGGCGTGATCTCCGGATCGGGATTGGCCATGGCGAAGATGATGGGCTTCTTGGCCATGGACTTGACCATAGCCGGCGTCATGGCGCCCTTGACCGACAGGCCGAAGAACACGTCGGCGCCGGCGACGGCTTCCTGCAGCGTGCGTTTGTCGGTGGCGATGGCATGGGCCGATTTCCACTGGTTCATGCCCTCGGTGCGGCCCTGGTAAATGACGCCTTTGGAATCGCACATGATGACGTTCTCGGCTCGCACGCCCAGGGCCTTGGCCAGCTCGACGCAGGAGATAGCCGCGGCGCCTGCGCCGTTCACCACGAGCTTGATGTCCGAAAACTTGCGGCCGGTAATGTCGGCGGCATTGATCATGCCGGCGGCGGAAATGATGGCGGTGCCGTGCTGGTCGTCATGGAATACCGGAATGTCCATGAGCTCCCGCAGGCGGCTCTCGATGACAAAGCACTCCGGCGCCTTGATGTCCTCAAGGTTGATACCGCCCCAGGTGGGGCCTAGCAGTTTGACGCAGTTGATGAACTCGTCCACGTCGCGGGTGTCCACCTCCAGGTCGATGCCGTCCACATCGGCGAAGCGTTTGAACAGGACCGCCTTGCCTTCCATCACGGGCTTGCTCGCGAGCGCACCGAGATCGCCAAGGCCGAGTACCGCGGTGCCGTTGGAGATGACGGCAACGAGGTTTCCCTTAGCGGTGTAGTCGTAGGCGGTGGCAGGATCGCGCGCGATTTCCAGGCAAGGTGCCGCGACCCCGGGCGAATAAGCCAGCGACAGGTCATGCTGGGTGGTGAGGGGCTTGGTGGGCGTGATCTCAATCTTGCCCGGTTTGCCGCTGGCATGCATGGCCAGGGCTTCCTGGTCGAAATTGCGGCGCACGGGCTTGCCGGCCGGCGCGGGCTTCGCTTTCGGATTAACGTTCTTGTCCATGAGGCATATATACCACCTGCGTTCACTCAAAACCCGGGGCAGCGTCGCAGGTGCTCCCCAGCACCGTGCGAGGCCATCGATCAGGTCGAGGCAGGTCTTCTCCCAAGGTCATTGTGCATGACCGGCCCCCGGAGTGCAAAGCGCGGGACGGTGAATATTCGAGCACCCGGTTGTGGTCTGCGCGCAGTGCGATAAGGCGGGCCATTAACGGTGCGATACGGGGGCCGGAAACCCTCCCGCCGCGGCCTTTGCTGGTATAGTGTCGCCGCGCCTCTACCTCTTGTTTATAGCCTCGCTGTCCCGGACCAGATTTCGTGCCTGATGAAACCGTAGAGATCCGCACCGCCGCCATCGCCGACTCGCCGCCGGCCGCCGATCTGGCCGACGCCACGCCCATGATGGCGCAATATCTGTCGGTCAAGGCGGGCTATCCCGATGCGCTGTTGTTCTACCGCATGGGCGATTTCTACGAACTCTTCTTCGACGACGCCAAAGCGGCCTCCCAAGCGCTGGACATCGCGCTGACCAAACGCGGCAAGCACGGCGGCGACGACATCCCCATGTGCGGCGTGCCGGTGCATTCCCACGATGTTTATCTCTCGAAGCTGATCCGCTCCGGCTTCAAAGTCGCGGTCTGCGAACAGCTCGAGGACCCCGCCGAAGCCAAGAAGCGCGGCTCCAAGTCGGTGGTCAAGCGCGACGTGGTGCGGCTGATCACGCCGGGCACGTTGACCGAAGACGCGCTGCTGGATGCGCGCGCGCATAATTACCTCGCAGCCCTGACCCAGGTGCGCGGCGAATCCGCCGACCGTTGGGGCCTCGCGTGGCTCGATGTCTCCACCGGCGATTTCAGCATCCAACTCATCAGCCAGAGTGGATTGGGCGCGGCGCTTGCGCGCCTCAACCCCGGCGAACTGCTCATGCCCGACCGGGCCCTCGGCGACCCGGCGGTGATGGCGGCCATCGAGGCCTGGAAGAATGTCATCAGTCCCTTGCCGTCGCCGCGGTTCGATTCCGATAATGCGCGCAAGCGGCTGGAGAAGCTGTTCAACGTCGGCACGCTCGATGCCTTCGGCGCCTTCACCCGCGCCGAAGTGGCCGCCGCCGGCGCCCTGGTGGACTACGTCGAGCTGACGCAAAAAGGCAAACTGCCGCGCCTCTCGCCGCCGCAGCGCTTCGCCGAAGGCGCGGTCATGGAGATCGACGCCGCCACCCGGCGCAATCTTGAACTCACCGAAACCCTCGCGGGGCAAAAGCGCGGCAGCCTGCTCGACGTCATCGATCGCACCGTGACCGGCGCCGGCGCGCGCCTGCTCGCAGCACGTCTGGGTGCGCCGCTCACCGACCCGGCCATCATCAACGGGCGCCTCGACGGCGTGGCCTTCTTCGTCAACGCCGTGGCGGCGCGCACCGAAGTGCGCGATGTGCTCAAGGCGTGCCCGGACTTGGGACGCGCCCTGTCCCGGCTGTCGCTGGGGCGCGGCGGACCCCGCGACCTAGCTTCGGTGCGCGATGGCCTGGCTCATGTGCCGCGCATGCGCGCCGCTGTGTCCGATCTGGCGCGCGGCTTCCTGCCGCCGCCCCGCGAGATCGAGCAAGCCTTGTCCGCATTGGGCCATCACGACGTGCTGGTGGATCGCCTCACACGGGCGCTGGCGCCCGAACTGCCGCTGCTGATGCGCGACGGCGGCTTTGTCGCCGCCGGCTACGACGCGGGCCTGGATGAATTTAAACGCCTGCGTGACGACAGCCGCCAGCTCATCGCCGGGCTGCAAAACCGCTACGCGGAGCAGAGCGGTATTTCTGCTCTCAAGATCCGCCACAACAACGTCATCGGCTACTATATCGAAGTACAGCCCAAGCATGGCGAGCGCTTGGTGGACGAAGCCCGCGCTGCCGGCGCCACCAGCCCCTTCATTCACCGCCAGACGCTTGCCAATGCGATGCGCTTCACCACCGTGGAGCTGTCCGAGCTGGAGGACAAAATCCGCTCCGCAGCCGACAAGGCGCTGGCGCTTGAACTCTCCATCTTCGCTGACCTGGTGGTGGAGGTCCTGGCCCGCGCCACGGAAATCGCCGCCGCCGCAAGCGCCATGGCGGCCCTCGATCTCGGCGCCGCCCTGGCGGCACTCGCAGCCGAGCAAAACTACGCACGCCCTGTAGTGGATGCGAGCCGGCAGTTCGCGGTCACCGGCGGGCGTCACCCGGTGGTGGAAGCCGCACTCCGGGCCGGCGCCAATTCCTTCGTGGCCAATGACTGCGTCTTGAACGCGCCGTCTCACGAACCACGGCTCTGGCTGATCACCGGCCCCAACATGGCCGGCAAAAGTACCTTCCTGCGCCAGAACGCATTGATCGCCCTCATGGCGCAGATGGGCGCGTTCGTTCCGGCAGCCTCCGCCCATATCGGCATCATTGACCGGCTGTTCTCGCGCGTGGGCGCGGCCGACGATCTCGCCCGCGGGCGTTCGACCTTCATGGTCGAGATGGTGGAGACCGCCGCCATTCTCAACCAGTCCACCGCGCGCTCCTTCGTGATCCTTGACGAGATCGGGCGCGGCACCGCGACCTTCGACGGTCTGTCCATCGCCTGGGCAACCCTTGAGCATCTGCACGACGTCAACGGCTGCCGGGCCCTGTTCGCCACCCACTACCACGAGCTCACGGCGCTCGCCGCCCGCCTTGAGGGCCTCGCGTCCCACACCATGCGGGTCAAGGAATGGCAGGGAGAGGTGATCTTCCTCCACGAGGTCGGTCCCGGTGCGGCCGACCGCTCCTACGGCATTCATGTGGGCAGGCTCGCCGGCCTGCCGCCGGCCGTCATCGCCCGGGCCGAGGAAGTGCTGATCCTGCTGGAAAAAGACTCCCGGGCCGGGGCGGCGGTGAAGCTCGCCGACGACCTCCCGCTATTCTCCGCCCTGGCCAAGCCTCGCCAAGCGCCCGGTCCGGCGGCCCCCGGCCCCGAAACGGCTCTCCAGACGGCCCTGGCCGAGGTGGTTCCAGACGCCCTGACCCCCCGCGAAGCCCTGGAAACTCTCTACCGGCTCAAGGCGTTAACCCAAGGCGGCGGCTGAATCCGAAGTGCGGCTGCCGTCATCTGCTATACTTGAGGCCCGGAACCGAGCCCCACTTAGGCTTAAAAGCCATGTTTGAAATCGATCCAGACAAACCCAGTATCCCGGCGCTCGCACGCATCCTGTCGGGCATGGGTATCCTGTGCATGATCGGCAGCATCACGTCCTTGCTGCTCGCCTTCTCGGGGTACTCCTGGATCAACGAGATTTACGCCATGGCCGGGGCGGTCGGGGCCTTCCTGCTGGCTTTGGTGTTTGTGGGCCAGGCCAAGACCCTCGAATTGCTGGCTGTGGTGAGCGCCCGCCTCAAGTCGCGCTTCGCCATGGAAAGCATGGTGAAGCACCAGCACGCCAGTGCTGCGTCCACCACCCCGGCACAATCCCGCAGCCGCTCCACGGTTCCAAAAGAGCGCATCATCCATGTGCCGGACGATCAGGCCCGCGAGCAGGGTTTCAAAGTCAGGTAGCAGACGTTTCGGCTGGAGCAGGATGACTTATTTTTGAATCGACACCCCGCTCCAGGTTTTTGTTTTATCGCGTGTCCGAACGGCGAGCCGCTCACACTTCGCCGGGACACGCTCTAGGGTCCTGACGTGAACATTTTTCATCCCCGCGAGATCATCGACCGCCGGGCGCTGGCCGAGGACCTGGACCGCCAGGCCCGGGCCGCGACCGACGAGGGCGCCCGCCGCACCTCCCTGGTCGAAGGGCTGAAGGCCGCGCACAAGGCGGGGGCCGCCGTGATCCGCGCGCGCCTGGAAAATCATAAGGCCACCGGCGCGGAGACCGTGGCCGCCCACAGCTACTTGATGGATCAGATCATCAGGGTGCTGTTCGACCACGCCAATGTCCATGTCGTCCACCGCGGAACCCCGACCACCGGCGAACGCATCAGCATCGTCGCCATCGGCGGTTATGGCCGCGGCGAACTGGCGCCCATGTCGGACCTCGATCTCTTGTTCCTGCTGCCCTACAAGCCGACGCCCTCCACCGAGCAGGTGGTGGAGTTCATGCTGTATGTCTTGTGGGACCTGGGCCTCAAGGTCGGCCATGCCGTGCGCTCCGTGGACGAGAACATCCGCCAGGCCAAAGCCGATCTCACCATCCGCACCACCTTGCTGGAGGCGCGCTGGGTGTGGGGCGATCAGGAGCTTGCGGCGGAGCTGATCACACGCTTCAAGAAAGAGATCAAACGCGGCACCGCCAACGAATTCGTCCAGGCGAAGCTCGCCGAGCGCGACGAACGTCATCTGAAGGTCGGCGACTCCCGCTATCGCCTCGAACCCAACGTCAAGGAAGACAAGGGCGGCTTGCGCGACCTGCACACCCTGTTCTGGATCGCGCGCTATCTCTTCGGCGTATCCGATGTGCGCAAGCTCGCCGACAAGGCCATCATCGACGATGAGGCTGCCGCGCGTTTCGTCAAGGCGCACGATTTTCTGTCGACCGTGCGCTGCCACATCCACTATCTCACCGGCCGCGCCGAGAACCGCCTGACCTTCGATCTGCAGCGCGACATCGCACCCCGCCTCGGCTATGGCGACCGGGCCGGCGCTACGGCGGTCGAGCGCTTCATGCGCCATTACTTCCTGGCGGCGAGGGACGTGGGCGATCTCACCCGCATTTTCTGCACGCTGCTCGAAGAGCGCGGCAAAGAGAAAAGCGTTTTCCGCCTGCCGGCGGCCCTGCGGCGCAACAAGATCATCGACGGTTTTGCGGTCGAGGGTGGGCGCATCGGCGTCAAGGATGAGCAGGACTTCGCCAAGGAACCCCTGCGGCTATTGACGATCTTCCGCACGGCGCTGGATAATGGCCTCGACTTTCAGCCCGCGACCTTACGGTTCATCGCCCACTTTGCGCGGCGCGTCTCCAGCCTGCGGCGCGACCCAGAGGCCAACGCCGTGTTCATGGACATTCTGACCTCGCCCAAGGGGCCGGAGGCCACGTTACGGTTGATGAGTGAGTGCGGCGTGTTCGGGCGATTCATTCCCGACTTCGCGCGGGTGGTCGCGCAGATGCAATACGACATGTATCACGTCTATACCACCGACGAGCACACCATCCGCGCCATTGGCATCCTCCACCGTATCGAGCAAGGCAAGCTCAAGGTCGAACTGCCGATTTCATCGAACATCATTCATAAGATCGAATCGCGCCGCGCGCTCTATGTGGCGGTGCTGCTGCACGATATCGCCAAAGGCCGCGGCGGCGACCACTCGGACCTCGGCGCGCAGGTGGCGCTCGAACTCTGTCCGCGCTTCGGGCTTTCCCCCGCGGAGACCGAGACCGTTGCCTGGCTGGTGAAAAATCACCTGGTCATGAGCAATACCGCCTTCAAGCGCGATCTCGACGACCCGCAGACCATCATCAAGTTCGCCGAGGTGGTGCAATCACCCGAGCGTCTCAAATTGCTGGTCGTGCTGACCTGCGCGGATATCCGCGCGGTGGGCCCCAATGTCTGGAACAACTGGAAAGCCAGCCTGCTCAAGGAGCTGTTCGAGCGCGCCAACGAATATATGCACGGCGGACAGGCCATCGCCGGCATCGATGCCCGCACGACCGCGGCCCGCGCTGCTCTGGCCGAGCGCCTGCACGATTGGCCCGAGCGGATGCGCGAAAGCATCCTGCCCCTGACCTCGCCGGCGTTCTGGCTCACGGACACCACGGATACCCTTGAGAAGATCGCCCACTTCATGCGCGCCGCCGACGAAGTGGGCGACAAGATCGCCATCGACTTCAATCCCGGCGAGGCGGTGACGGAGATGGTCATCTACACCCCCGATCACCCCGGCCTGTTCGCCAAGATTTCCGGGGCACTCGCGGTCGCAGGAGTCTCGGTGGTGGACGCCAAGATTCTCACCCTGTCCACCGGCATGGCGCTCGATACCTTCTCCTTCCAGGATTTCGATGGCGAGCCTGTCGCATCTGAATCCCGGCTTGCCCGCATCAAGACGCGCGTCATCGCCGCCCTTGAAGGCCGCCTGCGCTTCGCCCTGGAACTGCCCAAGGTGGGCTCGCGCCTGCCCAGCCGGGTTCAGGCCCTGGAGGTGCCGCCGCGGGTCATCATCGACAACACCGCGTCCAAGGTCTGCAGCGTCATCGAGGTCAACGGCCATGACCGCCCGGGTTTCCTGTTCGATATCACCAAGGCCATCACCGACCTGGGCCTGCAGATCTTCTCGGCCCATATCTCGACCTACGGCGAGCGGGTGGTGGACGTCTTCTATGTGAAGGATGTGTTCGGCATGAAGGTCGAGCACGAGACCAAGATCCGCCAGATCAAGGTTGCACTCGGCAAGGCCATCGGCGTCGCCGCCGACGCGGTTTCGGTCCAAAGCACCCGGTCTCCTGCTGCCGCCGAATAAAAGCCACAGACATCCCGCACAAGCGGGCGGGATTCACAGACCCCCCGTAATCAGTTAGATCAAGGGCATGGCCCAGCTTCCCGAAGCCCCGCGCTCTTCTGCGCCGCCGACGCTGTTTCGCGCCTTCGCCACCGTGGGCGGCTACACCATGCTCAGCCGTATCACCGGGCTGCTGCGCGAGACGTTGATGGCCGCGTTTCTCGGGGCGGGCGCCGTTGCCGACGCCTTCTTCATTGCCTTCCAGTTCCCCAACCTGTTCCGTTCGCTGTTCGCCGAAGGCGCCTTCTCGGCCAGCTTCGTGCCGATCTTCAGCCAGATCCTCGAGCGTGACGGCAAAGCCAAGGCCAAAGCCTTCGCCGCCCAGGCTTTCGCCGTGCTGACAGTAGTGCTGATCATGTTCTGCGCGGTGGTGCTCCTGTTTATGCCCCAGGTGCTCGGGGTGCTGGCCGCGGGATTTGATAAGATCCCCGGGCAGATTGAACGCACCACGGAACTGGCGCGGGTCATGTTCCCCTACCTGCTGTTCATCTCGCTGACCTCGCTGCAGTCGGGTGTGCTGAACGCCTTGGGCCGTTTCGCGGTGCCGGCGGCAGCACCCGTGCTGCTCAATCTGGTGTTCATCGCCGCCCTGCTGGTGGGCGCCGGCGCCGGTGGCGACCGCGCCATGTTCCTGGCCTGGGCCGTACTGCTTTCGGGTGTCGTGCAGTTGGTGTGGCTGGCGGCTGACTGCCGCCGCATCGGCATGACCATCGCCCTGGTGCGGCCCCGCCTGACGCCGGAGGTAAAACTCCTCCTCATGCGCATCCTGCCCATGGCCTTCGGCGCCGGGATCTACCAGTTCAACGTCATGGCCAATAAGAGCATCGCCACCCTGGTGGGGCCGGGGGCGGTGTCCTGGATCACTTATGCGGACCGCATCAACCTGCTGCCGGTGGGCATTTTCGGCACCGCCATCGGCGTTGCGCTGCTGCCGCTGCTCGCCCGCCATATTCAGGCCGGCGACGAGAAAGCTGCGCTGCATGACCAGAACCGGGCCATTGAGATCTCGCTGCTGCTGACCATTCCGGCCGCCGCCGGCATTGCAATGCTGGCACAGCCGATCACGTCCAGCCTGTTCGAATACGGCATGTTCACGCCCCACGACCGGGAAATGGTCGCCGCCGCACTGCTCGCGTTCTCGCTGGGTCTCCCGGCTTACGTGCTTAACAAGGCGCTCACGCCCGGTTTCTTCGGCCGCCACGACACCAAGACGCCGGTGATCGCATCCTCCGTGTCGCTGGTATTCAATATCGCCATCAACATCGCACTCATGAAATCCATGGGCCATGTAGGCATCGCCCTGGGCACCACCATTTCCGCCTGGATCAACGCCGCGATCTTGACCTTCATTCTTCGTCGCCGCGGTCATCTCCAGGCCGATACGCGCCTCAAGAGCCGCCTGCCGCGCATTGTCCTGGCCTGTGCGGCCATGTCGGCAGTGCTGGCGGTGGGCGTCATGGGCGTGGACCGCCTGCTCGGGCCGGTCTTCGGCACTGAAACGGCCGGCGCTGCTCCCGTTGTATTGCGCCTGGTCGTGCTGGCGGGTCTCATCGCTGTGGGCGGCTTGGTCTATGTGCTTTCGGCGTTCCTCTTCGGCGCAGCGAGTCGCGCGGACCTTGCGTTTCTGCGCCGTGGCCGCAAAGGCACACCGGCGCCGACTGTGGAGCCGTAGCGGCGTCACACATTGACCCGGCTCCGGGGCTGAGTTACCAAGCCCGCGGTAAATCGCGTGGAGGACTCCAACCCTCCGCGTCTCCATATCAGACAGGAGCAGACTTATGAGCGGGTCCACACCGCGTGCCTCAAAAGGCCGCATTTTTTCCGGCATCAAGCCTTCGGGCAATCTCCACCTCGGCAACTACCTCGGCGCGATCCGTAACTGGGTCAGCATGCAGCGCGACTATGACAGCATGTTCTGCATGGTCGACCTGCACGCCATTACGGTGTTCCAGGATCCGAAGGAACTAACCCGCAATACGCGGGAAGTCGCGGCCGGCATGATGGCCAGCGGCATCGACCCCGCCGCCTGTATCCTGTTTGTGCAGAGCCACGTGCCCGCCCACGCCGAGCTGGCCTGGGTGTTCAACTGCGTCGCGCGCCTGGGCTGGCTCAACCGCATGACCCAGTTCAAGGACAAGGCCGGCAAGAATCGCGAGGCCTCGTCGTCGGGGCTGTACGTCTATCCGAACCTCATGGCTGCGGACATCCTGGTCTACAAGGCGACCCATGTGCCGGTGGGCGAGGATCAGAAGCAGCATGTGGAACTGGCCCGCGATATCGCCGCCAAGTTCAATAATGACTACGGCGTGAACCTGTTCCCGCTGCCTGAACCCGTGATCCAGGGCCCGGCGACGCGCGTCATGTCCTTACGCGACGGTTCCAAGAAGATGTCCAAGTCCGAAATGACCTCGGATGCGGCGCTGATCTATATGACGGACACGGCGGACGACATCGCCCAGAAGATCCGCAAGGCCACCACCGACCCGAACCCGCTGCCCGAGACGGTTGAAGGACTGACCGGGCGTCTGGAAGCGGAAAACCTGGTGAACATCATGGCCGCGCTCTCGGACCGGACGCCGGAACAGGTCCTTCAGGAAGTCGCCGGCTGGCAGTTCTCGCAATTCAAGAGCCGCTTGACCGAGATCGCGGTCGCGACCTTGGGCCCCATCACCGCCGAAATGAACCGCTTGATGGCGGACCCGGCCGAGATCGATCGCGCGCTCAAGGTCGGCGCCGACAAGGCCCGCGCCCTGGCCGCGCCGATCCTGAAGGAAGCCTACGCCGCCGTCGGGTTCTTGCCGGCTATTTAGAGCCGCGCACGCGTTTCGATGTCTTGAGGGCGGTCTCGCCCATCTTCTCCAAGGTGTCGGCCCAGAAGCCCTTCAGGCGTTTGACCGCGGCGCCGCTCGCCAGGCCCATGTGGTCGATGGTGATCTGTGCTTTCTCCGGGCCTTTGGCGGTGAAGCGGACTTCCACCTTGCCGCCGTCCTTATCCCAGGCGAAGCGCATGTTCTTGCCGGGATTGCGGGTCGTAACGGCGATGGCTTCCTTCAGGAATGAAGCGCGGGTGCGGGTTTCGTCCCAGGCCTCGAACAACTGATCCAGCCCCGTCGCGAGGGTGCGGCTGACGCTGGCGTTGAACCCGTCGGCTTTCTGGTGCAACGCGCGTAAACCCCGCGCACGCTCATAGCCGACGGTGACCATCTGCGACCACCAGTCCGCGAGCTTGTGCCGCGCGCCCAGCAGTTTGGTGATTTCCTTGTGACTCATGGCTTTGGCCCCGGCCTTGTCGAGGGCCGCAAACCATTCCGCCCAGGTCTTGCCGGTCTTGGCCTTCACCGCGGCGTCACTCATGCCGGGCGCCGCTTTCTTAGCGGGTCGCTTTTTCGCGGCCGGCTTTTTGGGCGCGGCTTTCTTCTTGGCTTTGGTTTTTGGCTTTGCTTCCTGGGGCATGGTCACACGATCTGGCATGCGCGCTCGAAAGAGAGGCGCGGGCTGCGGGGGAAGATCTTCTGGTCGTCGCCGTACGCGAGGTTACACAGGAAATTAGCCCTGATGCGCCCATCTGGGAAGAAGGCAGCGTTGAGCTTGGCCGCGTCGAAGCCGCTCATGGGCCCGCAGTCGACGCCGAGGGACCGGGCGGCAATCATAAAATAGGCCCCTTGCAGCGAGCTGTTGCGCAAGGCGGCTTCCATGATCAAGGGCTCATTGCCCTCGAACCACGACCTGGCGGTCGGGTTATGAGGGAACAGCTCCGGCAGGTGTTCGTAGAATTTGGTGTCATAGCCCACAATCACCGTCACCGGCGCCGCCAGGGATTTTTCGAGGTTGGCGGCTGAGAGCGCGGGCCGGAGCTTCTCCTTGCCCTCTTTGGACATCACAAAGACAAAGCGCGCGGGTGTGGAGTTGGCGGCGGTGGGTCCGAGCTTGGCGAGATCGTAGATCCGGCGCAGCAGGTCCTCGGGGATCGGCGTGGGCTGCCAGCTATTCTGAGTCCGCGCTTCGCGGAAGATCAGATCAAGTCCGCGATCATCCAAGGCGCCACGTCCAGCCACCGGCGTACTCCTTCAAAAACGGAAGGCGCAGCTTCGGTGGGCGGTGGTCCAATGGCAAGTGTAAGTTAGGAGATCGCCTCGACCTGCTGAACTTCCGGCACGTAGTGGCGCAGTATGTTCTCGATGCCCATCTTCAAGGTGGCAGTGGAGCTGGGGCAGCCGGCGCAGGAGCCGCGCATCTGCAAATACACGGTGCCGTTCTTGAAGCCGCGATAAACGATATCACCGCCGTCCTGGGCTACGCCCGGACGCACGCGGGTTTCGATCAGTTCCTTGATCTGGGATACCACTTCGCTGTCCTCGCCCGCGTCTTCGGTGGCCGCGGCCCCCTCGGCTTCTTCCATCACCGGCGCGCCGGCGGTGAAGTGGTCCATGACCGCGCCCAGCACCATGGGCTTCAGCACCTGCCAGCTTTTGTCGCCGGCCTTGGTCACGGTGATGAAGTCGCTGCCCAGGAACACGCCCTGGACGCCGTCGATTTCAAACAGCAGGCGCGCCAGGGGCGAACGGGCCGCTTCGTCGCGGCTGGGGAAATCCGCCACACCGGCTGCCAGCACGTCGCGGCCGGGCAGGAATTTGAGGGCGGCGGGATTGGGGGTTTCTTCGGTCTGAATGAACATATGCGCTCCAAGGGGCATGCCCTCTTAAGGGAGGGTGGCCCTGAGATAGGGTGCGAAAGGTGCGGGCTCAATAGGACTAATTTGGTCCTGGATCAACTCCCGCCCGCAGCTAGCTGATGTCGTCGATTCGCTCGACCGTGAGGTCCCCCGGTACGATGGTGACGGGGATGTTGATTTTGCCCGCTAATTTGCCCGACAGGGCGGAGACGATGGGGCCGGGGCCCTCGGTTCCCGTGCCCGCGCCCAGAACCAAAATCGAGATGGCCGGGTGCTCCGCGATGACCTTGGTCAGCTCCTCCAGGGCATCGCCCTGGCGGAAATACAGCTCGGGAAATTTCCCGGTCTGGCGGTGAACGTCGCCGGCTACCTCCTGCAAGCGCCGCTCCGCTTCGGTGCGAGCCTCGTGATCCATCAAATCGCCGATGGTCTTGAAGTGATGGAACTCGGTCTGGGGCACGGCGTGGAACAGCGCGATTGTCCCGCCGGTGTGCGTCACGCGGCGGCAGGCGTAACGCAGGGCCGCGCGCATCTCCGCGCTGCGGTCCACCACCACCAGGAAGGTGCGCGGCGCTTCTGCATCCATGGGCGCGTCAATTGGCGTGGTCATGTGCGGCGGAAGACAACGCTGGCGACCCAGCCGGCGGTGGCGGCCAGCAGGATCGAGACAATCCCATAGAGCGGCGCGAAGTTGTGGGCGAAGTCGAAGATATCGGCGCTGGCGCCAATCTGCGAGATATTGAGCGGCACGATCTCGGCGCTGGTCACGTCGCCGTCGCGGAACAGATAGACTTCGACCAAGTAGGTCCCGGTGGGCACATTCGATGGAAAGTGGAGATCGGTGCGGAACAGGCGGTTGGACATGAAGTTGATGGCGCCCAAGCCTTGGTCGTAGAGATTGGACTCGGTCTTGAGCCGCACGAAGGCCTTGCGGAAATCCGCCACTTCCTCTGGCTCCAGGCCTGCATCGGCCACCGTATTCATGCGCACGTTCTCGACGCCGATCTGATAGCGCGACAATAGATTCTGCGGCGCGAACTCCGCCAGCGGCCGGCTCGACGCGACGCGGTAATAGGACGGCACATCGCGGAACGCCACTTCCTCGGCGTTGAGCCAGATGGGCCCCTGGCGCCCTTTGCGCCGGATCACTTCCGCTTCGCTCGGTCCGCGCACCACCACCGCAATGTCGCCCGGCCCGTCGGTGGCGCCGAACAGCAGCACGTCGGTGCCGCTGAACCCTGTGGTGATCGCCACCAGGTGATTGGAGAGATCGGCCACCAGGGGCACATTGCCCTGGGCCCGCGCGTCGGCCGCGAACAGGGTGATGAAAGAGATGAGAGCGATGAACCGGATCACGGATTGCTCTCCGTGCTCAGGGTGAACAGCTCATCGGGTGTGATCACCAGGCCGAGGGCCAGACGAATCGCCACCCCCAGGATCAGGACCGCCAGGGCGACCCGCAGGTATTCGCCTTTCACTTTGCTCGACAGCCGGACGCCGATCTGGGTGCTGATGACCGCCACCAGCATGAGCAGCAGCGCCAGCACCAGATCCACCGACTGGTTGATGACGGATTGCAGCAGCGCGGTGTTGGCGGTGACGAAGGTGATCTGCAGCAGCGACGTGCCGATCACGATCTGGGTCGGCATGCCCAGCAGATAGATCATGGCCGGCACCATCAGGAAGCCGCCGCCGACACCCATGGTGGCCACCAGCAGGCCCACCAGGAAGCCGATGCCCAGCGGCAGCAGCGCCGACACGTAGAGCTTGGACTTGCGGAAACGGAACTTGAGCGGCAGGCCGTGCATCCAGCTATGACGACCGGGGCCGCGCGACGCCAAGGCCACCGCCGCCGGCCGCAGCTTGAGTACCCCCGGAAGACTTTCCGACAGCATGAATCCGCCGACCACGCCCAGGAACAATACGTAACCCAGGGAAATGGTCAGATCGATGTGGCCCGACTTCTTGAGCAGGCTGAACACCCACACGCCGAGACCGGACCCCAGGAAACCGCCGACGGTGAGAACGCCCCCCATGGCGAAGTCGACCGTGCCCCGGCGCATGTGGGCCATTACCCCCGATACCGAAGACGCCACGATCTGAACGGATTGGGTGCCCACAGCCACGGCCGGCGGCACGCCGATGAAGATGAGCAGCGGGGTCAGCAGAAACCCGCCGCCGACGCCGAACAGGCCCGACAGCAACCCCACCGCGCCCCCCAAGCCGAGGACGATAAAGATGTTCACCGACATCTCGGCGATGGGGAGGTAGACCTGCATGCCGGAGCGAGCGATTCCTGCGGGGTTAAGCCCTTATCTTTGGGTTTTAAGAGTCCCTAGAGGGCCGTTCAAGCCAATTACTTAGGCAACGTTGGCGCAATACCATGCGTAGGTCTTGGCGATGCCCGCCTTGAGATCCGTGGCGGCCTTCCATCCCAGAGCGTTCAGGCGGCCCGTATCCAACAGCTTCTGGGGCGTGCCGTCGGGCTTGGCGGTATCAAAAGCCAACTCGCCCTTGAACCCGACCACGTCGGCGACGGTCTGCGCCAGTTCGCGGATGGTCAGATCGGCGCCGTAGCCCACATTGAGGTGAGTGTCGCCGGAGTAAGACTTCATAAGGAACACGCAGGCTTCCGCCGCGTCCTCCACATAGAGCAGTTCCCGCCGCGGCGTGCCGCTGCCCCAGACCGTCAAAGCCTTGTCGCCGGCGACCTTGGCCTTATGCGCTTTCACCATCAACGCCGGCAACACGTGACTGGACGCCAGGTCAAAGTTGTCGCCCGGTCCATAGAGATTGGTGGGCATGCAGGAAATGAAGTCGCGGCCGTATTCGCGGCGATAGGCCTGGCATTGCTTGATGCCCGCGATCTTGGCCACCGCGTACCACTGGTTGGTGGGCTCCAGAGGACCAGTGAGCAGGGAGTCTTCTTTAAGGGGCTGCGGCGCCAGGCGCGGATAGATGCAGCTCGACCCCAGGAACAACAACTTCTCCACGCCGGTCTTGTGGGCGGTGGACAGGATGTTGGATTGGATCTGCAGATTCTCGGTCAGGAACTCGACCGGGTTGGAATCGTTGGCGAGGATGCCGCCGACCACCGCCGCGGCCAGAAACACCGCCTGGGGTTTACGTCCCGCCATCCAGCTCTCGACCTCGCTCTGGCGCGTGAGGTCGAGATCGGCGCGGGAGGATGTGAGGATTTCACAATCCTCCTGCTGCAGGCGGCGCACGATCGCCCCGCCCACCATGCCGGTGTGGCCCGCGACCCAGACGCGTTTACCTTTGAGGCTGAAGGTGGACATCTACCGCATCAGTCGTTGCGGTCGAAACGCAAGGCTTCCGCCGCGACAACCTTGAGATCGGCGTTGACCATTTCCTTCACCATGTCGCGGAACTTGGTGGTGTGCTTCCAGCCCAGTTTCTTGCGCGCCTTGCGCGGATCGCCGAGCAGCAATTCAACTTCTGTCGGGCGGAAGTAACGCGGGTCCACTTCCACCAGAACCTTGCCGGTTTTGGAGTCGCGGCCCTGTTCGTGGACGCCCTTGCCCTTCCACACGATCTTGCAGCCGATCTCGGCGAAGGCCAGTTCGACGAACTCGCGCACCTCGTGGGTCTCGCCGGTAGCGAGCACATAGTCGTCGGGCTTGTCCTGTTGCAGGATACGCCACATGCCTTCGACATAGTCCCGGGCATGGCCCCAGTCGCGCTTGGCGCCGAGATTGCCGAGATAGATCTTATCCTGAAGGCCCAGTTTGATCGCCGCCACCGCGCGGGTGATCTTGCGCGTAACGAAGGTCTCGCCGCGGATCGGGCTCTCGTGATTGAACAGAATGCCGTTGGAGGCGTGATAGCCGTAGGCCTCGCGGTAATTCACCGTGATCCAGTACGCGTAGATCTTGGCGGCGGCATAAGGAGAACGCGGATAGAACGGCGTCGTCTCCGATTGCGGAATCTCCTGCACCTTGCCGTAAAGTTCCGAAGTGGACGCCTGGTAAAACCGCGTCTTGTCCTTGAGGCCGAGGATGCGCATGGCTTCCAAGAGACGCAGGGTGCCGATAGCGTCGGCGTTGGCGGTGTACTCCGGGGTCTCGAAGCTCACCTGCACATGGCTCTGTGCCGCCAGGTTGTAGATTTCGTCCGGCTGCACTTCCTGAATCAAGCGGATCAGGTTGGTGGCGTCGGTCATATCGCCGTAGTGGAGGCGGAACCGCACGCCGGCTTCGTGCTGGTCTTCGTACAGGTGATCGATGCGTCCGGTGTTGAACGACGACGAACGCCGCTTCACCCCATGCACCACATACCCTTTCCCGAGCAGCAGCTCGGCGAGGTAGGCGCCGTCCTGGCCGGTGACGCCGGTAATCAGGGCGACTTTCGCGGCGCTTTTTGTCTTTTTGCGCGGGGCGGCTTTGGGCATTCGGGCCTTCATGGATGGAGAGGGAACCGGAGGTCCCGCACCATAAACCAAGGGCCGCGGGGCACGCCACGATTTTGACGCCAGCACATTGTATTGGCATGGGAAATGGCGGATAACAACGACGCCATTCCCCTCCCGGCCGAGGACGCCCTGCAGTGGCCCTTCTGGATCATCTTCTGCCCCGTGCCCTGCAAGGCACGAACCGCATCCGCCGCATCCACCCGCGCAATTTCGCGATCTATGTCCACGACGTGACGGCGGCTTTTGTGGCCTTCGTGGCCGCGTTCTGGCTGCGGCCCAACGTCTCGGTGGCCTGGATCGATGTGGCTGAAATGGCGGGCACGTTCGCGGCCATCGCCGCCGTGGTCTACCTCTATACCGGCCTCTACCGCCATGTCTGGGAATACGTATCGCTGAAAGATGCGATCAATGTGCTTAAGACTGCCGTCGCTGTAGTCCTCCTGTTCCTGCCCTTCGGCTTCTTTCTCAACCGCCTGGAGGACCTGCCGCGTACCATGCTGGTGAGCAGCTGGCTGATGCTGGTCATGTTCCTGGCCGGGCCCCGATTGGTCTACCGCGTGCTCAAGGATCGCCCGCTGCGCGGTCTTATGAGCGGCACGCCTGCGGGCCAACCCATCCTGCTGATCGGCGCCGGGCCCGAAGCCGAGCAGTTCATCCGCGCCACCCAGCGTGACCGCGAAGCCAACTATCACGTCGTGGGCATGCTGACGCGCCGCGCCGACCGGGTGGGGCAGGTGATCCAGGGTGTGGACGTGCTGGGCCGCGACGGTGACCTCGTCAAGGTCATCGCCGATCTCGATGCCCGCGGGTGCCGGCCTGAGAAACTCGTCTTGGTCCGCGCCGATGTGGACGGCGCGGAAGTGCGCGAACTGCTTGCGAAAGCCGAAGACGCCGGCTGCACCCTGTCGCGCGCCCTGCCGCCCACCGATATGCATGCCTATGACGCGGCCCACGGAATCGACGTGAAACCCCGGCCCATCGCCATCGCGGATTTGCTCGGCCGCCCTCAGAAACGCCTCGACCGCGTCGCCATGGCGCAGATGATCGCAGGCCGGCGTGTGCTGATCACCGGCGCCGGCGGCTCCATCGGCGCCGAGCTGGTGCGCCAGGTGTCCGATGCGGGCCCATCGCATCTCGGTCTGCTGGATAACGGCGAATTCAATCTCTACGCCGCCGATATGGATGTGCGCGCGCGGCATCCCAATCTGCCCGTCAGCGCGATCCTTGCCGACGTCCGCGACGAAGCGCGCGTCCGCGAGGTCATCGCCCGTGAACGGCCCGATGTGGTGTTTCACGCCGCAGCGCTCAAGCATGTGCCTATGGTGGAGCTGAACCCGCTCGAAGGTCTGCTGACCAACGCTGTGGGCACGCGCAACGTGGCGGCGGCCTGTGTGGCCAGCGCTGTGAAGACCGTGGTCATGATCTCCACCGATAAGGCGGTGAACCCCGCCAATATCATGGGCGCCAGCAAGCGCGTGGCCGAGATCTACTGCCAGGCGGAAGACCTGCGCCGCCTCGGCACCCGCTTCATCACCGTGCGCTTCGGCAATGTGCTGGGGTCCACGGGCTCTGTCGTTCCGCTGTTCCAGAAGCAATTGGAGGCCGGTGGTCCTCTTACAGTTACCCACGCCGACGCCGACCGTTATTTCATGACCGTGCGCGAGGCCGTCGAGCTGGTGCTGGAAGCCGCAGCTCTCGGCCAGAACCGTGCCGAGGAAGGCGCCATCTACGTGCTCGACATGGGCGCGCCGGTGAAGATCATCGACCTTGCCCGCCAGATCATCCGCCTTGCCGGGAAGACGCCCGGCGTGGACGTGGAGATCAAGGTCGTGGGCTTGCGGCCCGGCGAGAAGCTGAGCGAGGAGCTGTTCCATGGCGAAGAGCCGCCGGTGGCGACAGACATGGCCGGCATTCTCATTGCCCGCCCGCGGACCGTGGATTTTGCCATCATCGCCGCCAAGCTCGCAGGCCTCGAAGACGCCTGCCGGCGGCGCGATGAAGCCGGCGCTCTGGCGGCCATCGCCGACCTGGTGCCCGAGCTGAAGCGCGCCGGCCGCGAGCCCGGAAAACCGCAGCTCAAAGTGGTCAAGTAGTTACAACGCCATCCTTTTCGCCGGCTTGCCTGTGACGCTTGCCGGTGACTCTGGGCCTCGGGTAAACTCCGCGCCGCTGCGTGACTGGCGCAAGGATGGATGACCATCGGGAAGCGCAGCGAGAGACAGCCGCGCGCCTGGGCACCCATCCTTACCGAAGGTGCCCCCATGTCTTCCGCCCCCATGCCGTCCGCCTCAATGTCTACCGCATCCACTCCCATCCGCCGTGCGCTATTGTCTGTGTCCGACAAGACCGGCCTCATCGACTTCGCCAAATTTCTCCACGAACATAAAGTCGATCTGATCTCCACCGGCGGCACCGCCAAAGCCATCCGCGACGCCGGCATTCCGGTGAAGGATGTGTCGGACGTGACGGGCTTCCCAGAGATGCTCGACGGGCGCGTGAAGACGCTGCATCCCAAAGTTCACGGCGGCCTGCTCGGCATTCGCGGCAATGCGGTGCATGAGAAGGCCATGGCCGATCACGGCATCAGCAACATCGATCTGCTGATCGTGAATCTCTATCCCTTCGAAAAGACCATCGCGGCCGGCGCGGATTTCGAGACCTCCATCGAGAATATCGACATCGGCGGCCCCGCCATGATCCGCGCCGCCGCCAAAAATCACGACGGCGTCGCCGTGGTGGTGGACCCTGCCGACTACGCCGTGATCGTGGACGATATGAAGGCCAACAGCGGCGCCGTCACGGCCGCCACCCGCCGCACCCTCGCGGCGCGCGCTTATGCGCGTACCGCAGCCTACGACACCGCCATCTCCACCTGGTTCGCTGGCCAACTCGGCGAGGAATTCCCCCGCTGGCAAAGCTTCGCCGGCAGCTTGAAGCAGTCTCTGCGTTACGGCGAAAATCCGCATCAGAGCGCTGCTCTGTACGTCACCGGTGAAAAGCGCCCAGGCGTGGCCTCGGCGATCCAGATCCAGGGCAAGGAACTCAGCTACAACAATATCAACGACACCGACGCGGCTTATGAGCTGGTGGCGGAGTTCGACACGCCAGCCTGCGCCATCATCAAGCACGCCAACCCTTGCGGCGTGGCGCTGGGCAAGGACTGCCTCGACGCCTACTCCAAGGCCCTGGTGTGCGATCCGGTGTCGGCCTTCGGCGGCATCATCGCCCTCAACCGCGCCATCGACGGCCCCACGGCGGCGAAGATCACTGAGCTGTTCACCGAAGTGGTGATCGCACCCGGCGCTGACGATGAAGCCAAGGAAATGTTTGCCAAGAAAAAGAACCTCCGGCTTTTGATCACCGATGGTCTGCCGGACCCGCGTACGCCGGGCCGCACCGTGCGGAATGTGGCCGGTGGCTATCTGGTTCAGGGCCGCGACAATGGTCATGTGACCGAGAACGATCTCAAAGCCGTCACCAAGGTAAAGCCGTCGGCGCAGCAGACCAGCGACATGCTGTTCGCCTTCACGGTCTGCAAACACGTCAAATCCAACGCCATCATCTATGTGAAGGACGGCGCGACGGTGGCCATCGGCGCCGGCCAGATGAGCCGCGTGGATTCAGCGCGTATTGCCTTCAGCAAGGCCAAGGACGCGGCGGCGGCCGCCGGCGCGAAGGAGCCCGCGACAGTGGGCTCCGTGGTGGCGTCCGATGCGTTCTTCCCGTTTCCGGACGGGCTCCTGGTCACGGCCGAAGCCGGCGCGGTGGCGGTAATTCAGCCCGGCGGCTCCATGCGCGATGCCGACGTGATTGCGGCCGCCGATGAGAAAGGCCTCGCCATGGTCTTCACCGGCATGCGCCACTTCAGGCACTAAAACTAGGCTTTAATGGCCGCGCGGATCTGTGCGGTCAGGATCATGCACGCCAGGGCATCAGCGCCGCTGACCCGCGGCGTGTGCTCGCCGCGGACACAGCGCAGAAAATCCTCGAGCTGCGCGCTCAACGCATCGGTGCCGGTGACCGCCAGATCATCGGCATCGATTTGCCCGCCATCCCGGCGCCGTGACCGGGACAAAGTCCGCGTGCTGTAGTCCAGGTGATAAAATTCATCCGGCGTCACGAGGTCCAGATCGCGGATGCGGGTGGCGGTGACCCGGCTGGCGGTGAGCGTGGCCGTGGACCCGTCGGTGAAACTCACCAGGGCGACTGCATGGTCGTCATTGCCTTTGGCGCTGACGTGGGCCACCGGTGTTTTCTTGAACGCCAGCACCACGTCGATGTCGTGCACCATAAGGTCGGTGACCACGTCGATATCCAGCACTCGCGCGCTGGCGGCGCTCATGCGCCGGGCGGCCAGCGCCCGGATCGACGCCGGCGGCAACGCGGCGTGTACCAGCGTCTCAATGGCGGGATTGAAGCGCTCGATATGTCCCACCTGCAGTACCGCGCCGCCTTCCGTGGCCGCAGCGATCAATGCGCGGCATTCAGCTTCGCTGCCCGCCATGGGCTTTTCGATCAGGCAGGCGATGCCGGCGCGGAGGAGCGGTGTCGCGCAAGGAACATGACCCGCCGTGGGAACAGCGATGATGGCGGCGTCGATCTTACCGATGAGGGATGCGGCGTCCGCCACGACAGGACAATTGACGATCTTCGCGGCGGCGCGGGCCTGGGATGGATCGGTGTCGACGACGCCCACAAGCTCTACTCCGGCGACGCGCGTGGTCGCCGCGAGATGTCGTTTGCCCATGACGCCGGCGCCGATGACGGCGAGGCGCACAGGCTGCGGAGCAACGGCGATCATGTCAGACGAGCGCGGCGCGAACCGCGGCGATGATGATGTCCTGGGTCTCGGGCGCCAGATAAGGATGCATGGGAAGGCTGAGCACTTCCTGCGCCAGGCGGTCCGTGACCGGCAAGCCGCCGGTCACCACGGGATGGCCGCGATAGGGCGGCTGAACGTGGATGGGCTTGGGATAGAACACCGCGCTCGAAATCCCCTGCGCCTGCAGGTGGGCGGCGATGCGGTCCCGGCGCGGCGAGCAGATGGTGTATTGCGCCCACACCGAAGTACAGCCCGGGGCCACCACCGGCGTGGTCACCACATCTTTGAGGCCGGCAGTGTAGCGCGCGGCGATGCGGTCGCGGGCGGCGCATTCGTCCGGGAAGATGGCGAGCTTTTCGAGCAGGATCGCCGCCTGGATGGAATCGAACCGTGCGGTGAGTCCAACGCGCACATTCTCGTTGCGGTCCCGGCCCTGGCCGTGGACGCGAACCTGAATGAGCTTACGGGCGATCTCTTCGTTGTCGGTGAACACCGCGCCGCCGTCGCCGTAACAGCCGAGGGGCTTCGACGGATAGAAGCTTGTGGCGGTGATCTGGGCGCAGGTGCCGAGCGCGCAGCCCTTATAGGTCGCGCCGTAGGCCTGCGCGGCGTCATCCAGGATCCACAAGCCGTGGGCCTTGGCCACGTCGTTGAGCGCGTCGTAATCGGCGGGCTGGCCGAACAAGTCCACCGCCAGCACGCAGGCGGGCATGAGGCCGGTCTGCTGGGCGACGCTGATGGCTTTGGCCAGGCTCACCGGGTCCATGTTGAAAGTGTCGGGGGTGACGTCGACAAAGATGGGCGTGGCGCCCGCGAGGACGATGGCCTCGGCGGTGGCCGTGAAGGTGAAGGACGGCACGAACACCGCGTCGCCGCGGCCGACGTCGTGGGCCATGAGCGCCATGATCAGGGCGGTGGTGCCGCTGGAGCAGGAGATCACATGCTTGGCGCCGCATTGGGCCGCGAGCTTACGCTCCACCTCGGCCACTTCCGGGCCCATGATGAAACCGCCGTGGTCCAGAACCCGGCCGATGGCCGCATTGAGCTTCGCGCCCAGCCGATTGCGCTGCGCCTGGAGATCGACCATGGGAATGGTCGGAGCGCCGGCATTTTGAGCGCCAAGCGGGGCGGGTGCGGGATCGCGCATTAAAGGGTGTCCAGACGGAAGGTTTAGGGTGCGGCGGGAATGGGCTCTAGTGTCGCGATTGAACCTAAACCGTGGTAACAACGCATGCAAATGGAATGGGTTGCGCGCCTTTGCACAGACCGCAACCCGACCACCTATGGGGTCCTCAGGTGAAGCCCGCTAACCTCTATCGCCGCCTGGTCCGTGAAGCCGTCACACCCTACCTCGGCCGGTTTTTGGCGGCCGGTGTTTGCATGACGCTGGTGGCCGGCTCCACCGCCGCCCTGGCCTGGCTCATGGACCCGGTGGTCTCCCAGGTCTTTGTCGCCAAGCGTGCGGACCTGCTGTGGCCCGTGGGCCTCGCGGTCTTCGCCACCTTCGCCGTCAAAGGCTTGGCCACATATGGCCAGACCCTGATCATGACCCGCGTCGGCCAGACGGTCCTCACCGATCTCCAGAACCGGTTGTTCCGGCATCTCCTGGTGATGGATCTCAGGTTCTTCGCCGCTCACCGCACCGGCGCACTGATTTCCCGCCTCACCACCGACATCAATATGATGCGTCTCGCGGTCTCCACCGCCCTCACCGGTTTGGGGCGGGAGTCGCTCTCCATCGTGTTGCTGGTGGCGGTCATGTTCTACCAGGACTGGTTGTTGGCTTCGATCGCCTTCGTGACTTTCCCGGCGACAGTGATCCCCATCAGCACTCTGGGCCGGCGTTTGCGCAAGGTCACCGCCAACACCCAAGCCCAGACCGGCACCTTGATGACCATCCTGGAACAGAGCCTCGCCGGCATCCGCCTGGTGAAGGCCTACCGCATGGAAACCTACGAGGCCGCGCGCGTTGAGGACCTCACCGGCTCCATCCGCGGCTCCATCATCAAGTCTGAACGGGTGAAAGCGCTGGCGAGCCCACTCATGGAAACCATGGGCGGCGTCGCAGTGACAGTGGTGATCGTTTACGGCGGCTGGCGGGTGATCGAAGGCGCCACCACCGCCGGCGCGTTCTTCTCCTTTATCACCGCGCTGCTCTCCGCCTATCGGCCCATGAAGGCCCTGTCCAACGCCAACGCCGCCGTCAACGAAGGCATTGCCGGGGCCGAGCGGTTGTTCGCGGTGCTCGATATCGCGCCGGGCGTGGTCGAACACCCGAACGCACCTGCACTCGCGGTGAGGCGCGGTGAGGTGCAGTTCGACACTGTGGGTTTCTCCTATGCCGACGATACTGATGTCTTGAGCGCCGTGAGTTTCACGGCGCCGGCCGGAAAGACCACGGCGCTGGTGGGACCGTCGGGCGGCGGCAAGACCACCATCCTCAATCTCATCACCCGCTTCTACGACGTGAACGCCGGCACCATCCGCATCGACGGCGTCAATGTTGCCGACGTTTCCCTGGCGTCGCTGCGGGATTCCATTGCGCTCGTCAGCCAGGACATTGTGCTGTTCGACGATACGGTGCGCGCCAATATCGGCTACGGCCGTCCGGGCGCCACGGGGACCGAGATCGAAGAAGCGGGACGCGCAGCGCTCGCCCACGACTTCATCATGGAGTTGCCGTCGGGTTACGACACGCTGGTGGGCGAGCGCGGCCAAAGCCTGTCGGGCGGGCAGCGCCAGCGCATTGCCATTGCCCGCGCCATTCTCAAGAACGCCCCGATCCTGCTGCTGGACGAAGCCACCAGCGCGCTGGATGCGGAAACCGAACGCCAGGTGCAGGCGGCTCTCAGCCGCCTGAAGCAAGGGCGCACCACCTTGGTGATCGCGCATCGCCTGTCCACCGTCGCTGCCGCCGATCAGATCGTGGTGGTGGACAAAGGCCGCATCGCGGAGTCCGGCGACCATCAGGCGTTGATCGCCACCGGCGGTCTCTACGCTCATCTCCATAGTCTGCAGTTCGCCGGCGTTGCCGCCGACTGATGAATCGGGTTCCATGAATATCGACCACGCCATTGCCTGCTACGAGGCCGGGGACAAGGACGCCGCGCGATTGGCGGCACTGGCGATCCCGGCGAAGAGCGCCGACTATGGTACCGCACGTAACCTGCTGGCGGTGATCGCCCAGGATCAGGGCCAACAGGCAGAGGCGGAAGCCTATTCTCGCCAAGCCGTCGCGGCGGCCCCGGGCAACGCGATCTTCCTCAACACGCTCGGCAATGGGTTGCTGGCGCAAGGCCGCAGCGAGGAAGCCGTTGCGGCCATGGCGGAAGCTCACGCGGCCATGCCGGACCAACCGGATATTCTGTTCAACCTCGCCAACGCCCGGCGCCAGGCCGGTTTCCTTGAAACCGCGGCGGATAGCTTCCAGCGCGTCATCAACCTGCGGCCCAATTACATCGGCGCCTACAACAATCTCGCCGTGGTGCTGAAGGCGCTCGGCGATACCGAAGCCGCGGCGACGGTATTGATCGAAGCGGTTGCGCATGCGCCCGCTTCGGCGGAACTGCGCTTCAACCTCGGCAATGCGCTTCAGGCCGCCGGCCGCCGGGACGCCGCCGAGGGCGCCTATCGCAAGGCGGTGGCGCTGATGCCCGGCCATGCCGAAGCTCATGCCAATCTTGGTGTGGTGCTGGCGGAAGGCGGCAAAAAGAACGAAGCCCGCGACGCTTTCCGCAAAGCCATCGCCCTCAATCCCGATCTGGTTCCCGCCTATGTGGGGCTGGCCGATCTGGTGGATGACGGCAGTATGGATGCGGTGGCCCATCGCCGGACGGTGCTGGCGCTCAATCCCAAACTGGCAGCGGTACGCTCGAGCCTGCTGATGTGCATGCACTATACGAATGTCAGCCGCGAGGAGCTGTTCGCGGAGCATCGGGCCTTCGGGACGGTTCATGACCGCAAGACGGGACCGACGTTTGCGGCGACGCACGACTTTGCCCCGACCAAACGCCTGCGCGTGGGGTTCGTCTCCGGCGACTTTCGCTTTCACGCCATGCTGTTTTTCGCACTGCCGGTGCTCCAGGCGCGCCCCCATGATGCGTTCGAGGTATTCTGTTATTCCAACACCGCCCGTACCGATGACCACACCCAGGACTTCCGCGCCGCCAGCGACCATTGGCGGGATGTGCGCGGGTTGTCCAACGATGCCCTCGTCAACCTTATCGTCCGCGACCGTATCG
>CANISR010000002.1 GCA_947470105.1 Fidelibacterota bacterium
GCCTCCTCCTGCGCCGCCTGTTCTCGGGCGATGCGGGCGGTCTCCTCGGCTTCACGTTTTGCTATGGCGCGGGTTTCTTCGTCGAGGCGTTGCTGATCGCGCAGCGCGCGCGCCTGCTCATCGGCAATCCTCTTGCGCTCGGCCTCCTCCTGCGCCGCCTGTTCTCGGGCGATGCGGGCGGTCTCCTCGGCTTCACGCTTTGCTATGGCGCGGGCCTCATCCTCCAGGCGCTGCTGCTCGCGCCTGGCCCCGCGTTCCATGCGCGCCTGTTCTTCGGCAAGGCGCTGGCGTTCGCCTTCCTCTCGCGCAGCCTGTTCGCGCGCCAGCCGCTCCTGTTCTTTTGCCGCCGCGGCCGCCTCACGCTCCCCCTTGATGCGGGCGTCACGGTCCGCACGGGCTGTTTCTTCGGCAATCCGCTTGCGCGCCGCTTCGTCTTTTGCAGCCTGCTCGCGGGTGAGACGCTCCTGCTCCTTTGCGTCGCGCTCCGCTTTCAAGCGGGCGTCCCGCTCTGCGCGCGCCAATTCATCGGCAGCGCGTTTGCGTTCCGCTTCTTCTTTTGCGGCTCGTTCGCGGGCGAGGCGTTCCTGTTCCTTGGCCTCACGCTCGGCTTTGAGCCGCGCCTCACGCTCTGCGCGCGCCTGCTCCTCGGCGACCCGCTTGCGCTCGGCTTCTGCTTTCGCGGCTTGGTCGCGTTTGCGGCGCTCTTCCTCGGCGGCGGCTTTGGCAAGACGCTCCTGCTCCGCACGCGCCGCCGCCAGGCGCCTCGCCTCTTCTTCCCGGACGCGGGCGGCCTCGCGGGCTTCGGCTTCGCGCCGTTCGATTTCCGCGCGCCGCGCCGCTTCGGCCGCTGCCGCAGCCTGCTCGCGTTCCGCCTCGTCTCGTGCGCGCTGTTCGACAGCCGCACGTTGCTCTTCGACTTTATCCACCATGGCGCCGTCGAGGGTCGCCGCCGCCGCGTCAATGGTGCCCCCGGAAGGAACAGTCACGCCGCGAAGCTTGAGCGCCCGCAATGGCGCGGCCACCGCCGGTGACGCAGCGACGGTTGCAAGGTTCTTGACCGCGCCCTCGCGCTTTTCTTGCTGCACCAGGGCGACGAATGCCCGCGCCTCCTCGGGCGACAGGAAGACGGCGGCGTCCAGGGCGCCGGCACTCAAAGCATCGGCGATTTCGCGCGGCAAAGCGCTCGCGCGCTTCAGGCTATAAAGCGGCAACGGCCGGAGGGCGAAGCCCATATTGCCGAGGATGGCGCCTAGATTTGTGGCCGGCCCGTTACTGCAGGCATGGATCAGCGCGCCGTTGGATGGTTTCACGCTGCGCTCCACCAGTCGCGCGAGGTCGGCGGTGTCGTCTTTGGCGGTTAGGACCTCTTTGAAGCCGAGGGCGGTCAGGATCGCCGCGGTGGCCTCACTGTCGGTGAACACCGGGAACGTGCGTACACCCACCTGGTCTGCCAGGGCCCTGGCGCCTTCACCGCCGGTGACCACAAAGCCTTGGGCGGCGCTCAGGTTGATCTTAGGAGAGGCCAGCCGCTCGGCGGTGATGAGCGGCGCGCTCAGCACGTCGTGACCCCGCGCCCGCAGTACGGCCGCTGTCGCTTCGGCGTCTTGCGCCGGTTGTGTGATCAGGACACGCATCGGAGCCGGGGTGTGGACGCTCTATGCTTGGCGAAGAGAGTGTTGTAGAGGCTGCGTTATACCCTGAAAAGGCGCTTTAGCCCCGTCCCCGCGAAAGGCCGCGTTCCACCTGTGTTTGTCCTTGGCATCGAAACCAGTTGCGATGAGACCGCCGCCGCCGTGGTGGACGGCGAAGGCCGGGTGCTGTCCCAGGTGGTGTTGAGCCAGATCGCCGAACACAAACCTTATGGCGGCATTGTCCCCGAGGTGGCCGCCCGGGCGCATCTCACCCACCTCGACCGCTTGATCGACAAGGCCATGACCGACTCCGGCATCGCCTATGCGGATCTGTCGGCTGTGGCCGCCACGGCAGGACCAGGGCTCATCGGCGGCGTGATCGTGGGCGTCATGACCGCCAAGGCCATCGCCATGGTGCACGACATCCCTTTCATCGCCGTCAATCACCTGGAAGGCCACGCGCTCACGGCCCGCTTCACAGACAACGTGGCGTTTCCCTATCTGCTGCTGCTGGTGTCCGGCGGGCACTGCCAGATCCTGGTGGTGGAAGGTGTCGGCCGCTTCCGTCGCCTGGGCGCCACCATGGACGACGCTGCGGGTGAAGCCTTCGACAAAGTGGCGAAACTCGTCGGCCTCGGTTATCCCGGCGGCCCAGCCATCGAGCGCGCCGCACGGGACGGCAACCCCACGCGCTTTGCTTTTCCCCGTCCGCTCAAAGGCAAGCCCGGCTGCGACTTTTCCTTCTCGGGCCTCAAGACCGCAGTGCGTCTCGCGGCGGAAGCTCTGCCGGAGATGAATGAGCAGAACGCAGCGGATATCGCCGCCGGGTTCCAGGCCGCCCTGGTGGAGTCCATCGCCGACCGGGTGGCCCGCGCCATGGCGGTTTTCCAGTCCGATTACCCAGACGGCAGAACATTGGTCGCCTCGGGTGGCGTCGCCGCCAACACGGCCTTGCGCGAAGCCCTGGTCAAAACCAGCGCCAAGCGCGGCATGAATTTCGTGGCGCCGCCGATTGCCCTTTGCACCGACAACGCGGTGATGATTGCCTGGGCCGGCGCCGAACGTTTGAAATTGGGATTGGTCGATGGGCTCGATTTCAAGCCGCGGCCCCGCTGGCCGCTGGATCCCGACGCCGTGCCCGTGCGCGGCGCGGGCGTCAAAGCCTAGATTTTATAATACTCGCGGAACCAGGCGACGGTCTGGGTGAGGCCCTCTTCCAGGGACGTCGTCGGCTGATAGCCGACGGCGCGCTTCAGGGCGCTTACATCGCACCAGGTGCCTTCAACATCGCCGGGCTGCATGGGCGCCATGTTGAGGTTGGCTTTGCGGCCCGTCACCTTCTCGATGCAGGCGATGAAATCCATCAGGTCCACCGGCGCGCCGCGGCCGATGTTGAACACGCGGTAAGGCGCTACGCCCGACCCGTCAGGGGTCGGCGAGTCCGAATCCCAGCCCTCGTCGGCCACCGGCACATGGTCGATCACGCGGCGCACGCCTTCGACGATATCGCCGACAAAGGTGAAGTCGCGCTTCATGTGGCCGCTGTTGTAGACGTCGATGGGATCGCCCGCGAAAATTCGCGCACAGAATTTGAACGGCGCCATGTCGGGCCGTCCCCACGGACCGTAGACCGTAAAGAACCGCAAACCAGTCACCGGCAGATCGAACAGATGCGCGTAGGAATGCGCCAGCAGTTCGTTGCTGCGCTTGGTGGCGGCGTAAAGGGATAGGGGATGCGATGCGCTGTGGTGTTCAGCGAAGGGCATTGCGGTGTTCGCCCCGTAGACCGAACTGGTGGAGGCATAGACAAAATGCTCCGGGCGCACCACGCGCGCCGCTTCCAGCATATTCACGAAGCCGATGAGGTTTGAATCCACATAAGACTGGGGATTCTCCAGGCCATAGCGAACCCCCGGCTGGGCGGCCAGGTGAACGATGCGCGTCGGTTGAATCTCGTCGCACAAGGCGAACAAGGCGTCCTTGTCGGCGATATTGATGCGCCGGCCCGTGAAACCCTTGCGGCCTTCAAGCTGCGCCCAGCGCGCCTCCTTGAGGCGTACATCGTAATAGGGCGTGAAGGAGTCCAGGCCTACGACCGAACGGCCTTCATCCAACAGGCGCTTGGCCAGGTGATAGCCGATAAAGCCCGCAGTTCCGGTGACGAGGATGGTCATTGACTAGTCTTTGCTGATGGGAGGCGGCTTTGCAACGGGGTTCACCTTTGAGATGTTCCACTCCTTGCGGTTTATGGCCGCACCATGCAAGAAAGCCGCATGCAGAAGCTCGGGATTATCGGCGCCGGAGCCTGGGGGACCGCCCTCGCGGCCGTCGCCCGCAAAGCGGGGCGGGATGTGACCCTGTGGGCCTTCGAGCCCGAGGTGGTGGCCGCGATCAATAAGGAGCGCCGCAATCCGTTCCTGCCGGAGATCCCGCTCGATCCCGCCATCATCGCCACCAGTGATCTTGCCGCGGCGGCGCGCGCCGACCTGATCTTCCTTGTGGTCCCCGCGCAGTTTCTGCGTGGCGTTTGCATCAAGCTGGCGCCGATGCTGGCGCCTAAGACCCCCGTCGTGATCTGCGCCAAAGGCATCGAAAAGGGCACCGGCGCGCTCATGACCGACGTGGTGCGCGAAACACTGCCCACGGCCGAGATGATGGTGCTGTCGGGCCCCACCTTCGCCGCCGAAGTGGCGGCCGGGTTGCCCACCGCCATCACGCTGGGCGCCAGAGATGCCGAGGTTGGCGCCCGCGCCGCGGCGGCCATCAGTTCGCCCGCCTTCCGGCCCTACCTTTCGACCGACGTGATCGGCGCCGAAGTGGGGGGTGCGGTGAAGAATGTGCTCGCCATTGGCTGCGGCATCGCCGACGGCCGCAAACTGGGCGCCAACGCCCGCGCGGCACTGCTGACCCGAGGCCTGGCCGAGATCGTGCGGCTGGCGGTGGTGCGTGGCGGCCGGGCCGAAACGCTCATGGGCCTTTCGGGGCTGGGGGACCTGGTGCTCACCGCTACCTCCATGCAGTCGCGCAACTACTCCCTGGGCGTGGCGTTGGGCCAGGGTCAAAGCCTTGCTGAAATTTTGGGCGCACGGCGCTCGGTGGCTGAAGGTGTGGCAACGGCCGAAGCCGTGGCGGCGCTGGCGGCGAAACTGGGCGTGGATATGCCGATTTGCACCGCCATCGACGCGGTGCTCAACCGCGGCGCGCAAGTGGATGTGGTGCTGAAGGGGTTGCTGGAACGGCCCCTGCGCGCAGAAGTGGACACTCCGCCGTCTCGTGGCTAAACCAAGACAATAGATTCTGAGGGAACAACACGTGTCAGCCAAAGGCGCAAAGCCGTCACGGCTTTATCCGGTGATCCTGTCGGGCGGCAGCGGCTCGCGGCTGTGGCCGCTGTCGCGTGAGGAATATCCCAAGCAGCTTCAGGCGCTGACATCCGACCGCACCTTGTTGCAGGAGACCGCCCTGCGTCTCGGCGCGGCGCTCGATGGCTCTTTCACCATCGCGCCGCCCATCGTGGTGTGCAACGAGGCCCATCGCTTTATCGTGGCGGAGCAGTTGCGTGCTGCGGGCATCGAGCCCAAAGCCGTGGTGATCGAGCCCCAAGGGCGCAACACTGCGCCGGCGGCCTGTGTCGCCGCCCTCGTTCTCGAAGACGAGCCCGACGCGCTTATGCTGATCATGCCCTCGGATCACTCGGTGCGAAATCCCGACGCCTTCCGCGACGCTGTGTCTCGCGCCGCGCCCCTGGCGGCTGCGGGCAAGCTGGTGACCTTCGGCATCCAGCCATCGGCGCCGTCGACAGCTTACGGCTATATCAAACGCGGTGCGGCCCTTTCGGGGAGCGACGGCGCTTTCAGCGTCGAACGCTTCGTCGAGAAGCCCGACGCCGCCAAGGCTGCCGGCTTTCTCAAGGAGGGCGGCTATTCCTGGAACGGCGGAATCTTCCTTACCTCGGTGAAGACCTATCTCACCGAACTCGCGCGCACCGAGCCAGGCATCGAGCCCGCGTGCCGCGAGGCCATGAGCGCCGGCAAAAGCGATTTGTTCTTTTTCCGCCTCGATGCGGCGGCCTTTGCGAAAGTGCCGAGCCAGTCCATCGACTACGGCGTCATGGAGCGCACCGACAAAGCTGCGGTGGTGCCTGTGGATATGGGCTGGTCCGATGTGGGCTCCTGGAGCGCGCTGCATGACGAAGCGGTGCGCGATGACGCCGGCAACACCTTCATCGGCGACGTACTCGCCATCGACACCGCCGGCAGCTATGTGCGCAGCGAGAAGCAGCTCACCGCCGTGCTCGGCCTCAAGGACGCTATCGTCATCGTCACCACCGACGCCGTGCTGGTGGCCGATAAAGCCCATGATCAGCAGGTCAAACAGATCGTCGAACGCCTGAAGGCTTCAGGCCGCAACGAGGCCACGGCGCAAGCGCGCACGTATCGGCCCTGGGGCTGGTTCCAGACCATGGACGAAGGCAGCCGCTTCAAGGTGAAGCGCATCTGCGTGAAGCCGGGCGCGCAATTGTCCTTACAGAAACACTGGCACCGCAGTGAGCACTGGGTGATCGTCACCGGCTGCGCGGTGGTCAACCGCAACGGCGAAGACCTGGTGCTGCGCGAGAATGAATCCACTTTCATTCCGGCGGGCACGGTCCACCGTCTCACCAATCCCGGCCACGTCGAACTGCATATGATCGAAGTGCAGTCGGGCGAGTATGTGGGCGAGGACGACATCGTGCGCCTGGCCGACGACTACGGCCGCACCGAGGCCAAGACCGAGAAACCCGCCCGCGCCGCCCTTGACCAGAAGCCCGCCAAGACCGCGAAAGCCAAGGGCAAGCCGTCGCTGGCCAAACCCCACCGCAAGACCCGGCGCAAAGCCAATCCCGCCGCCGCGGCCCGCCGCCGTGTGCGCCGCCATGCGGTGCGGCCCACCACTAAGATCGCCACCAAGCGCAAGCCCGGGGGGAAGCCGAAACCGCCCGGCAAGCCGCGCCGTCGCTAAAATATTAGGGGAGGACTCAATGCTTGTTTCGTTGTTGTGCTTCGACAAACCCGGCCATGTGGACCTGCGCATGAAGCTGCGGCCCACGCACCTCGACTGGATCGAGAGCACAGGCGTGAAGATGGCTTTCGCCGGTCCCATGCTCACGGACGACGGCGCCTCGCCTCACGGCTCCATCATCATCGGTGAATTCGCGACCCTCGCCGACGCCAAGACTTTTTCCGAGAACGACCCCTATGCCAAGGGCGGCTTGTTCGAGAAAGTCCTCATTCAACCCACCAAGCAAGTGTTCCCCAAGTAAAGGTGTCGCGCGCGCTGTGCTCGCTCGCCGATCTTGGCGCCACGGGCGCTAAGGAAATTGTCCTGACCAAGGACGGCGCGCGCTATCCGGTGTTCGTGATCAAAGATGACGCCGGCGTGCGGGCGTTCGAAAACATCTGTCCTCACGTGCGCCTGCCGTTGAACGCCGCCGAAGATGTTTTCTTCGACGTAACCCGCACCATACTGGTCTGCGTCAATCACGGCGCCCACTTCGATCCGGTGACGGGGGTGTGCCTGCGCGGTCCCTGCAAGGGCGAGCGGCTGCGGGCATTTCCAGTGACACTCGACGGCGACGCAGTCGTGATGGGCTGAGGGCTCAGCGCGGCTTCACCGGTCCGTGTTTGGGACAGGTGGTCAGCCGCACGCGCAAGTCTTCGATCAACATGCGGCCGGCCCGCTGCGGCGGGCGGTTGCGGTCGTGCACCACGTGGATCGGTAAATTCCAACCGGGATTTTCCGCCAGCGCCAGGCGGGTGAGCCGGCCGCTCTCTATGTGCGGCTCCACCAGATGCAGCGGCATGTTGCACCAGCCGAAGCCGGCCAGCAGATATTCCAGCCGCGTACCCAGGTCGGCGAAGCGCCAGACGCGCCGGCTGATGACGCCGCCGGAAAACCGCGCCGTGATCTGGGTGCGGTCCGTGAGCACAAGCTGCACCTGATCCTCGAGCATGGCCCGGGTGATAGGCGGCTTTGCCTTCGCCAGCGGATGATCACTCGCCACCACCGGCGCCATGGCGATATCCGCCAGGAATTCGGACGCGAGATCGTCCTGCTGGGGACGCAGCGAATAGAGTCCGAGCCGCGCGGTATTGTCGCGGATGCGCTGCTCGGCGCCACCTAGACCCTCGGTGAACACCGTCACCGGCAGGTCGGGAAATTCTCCGGCCAGGACTTTCAGGCTCTGCATCAGCAGCGGATTGGGAAACATGGCGTCCACCGCGAGGCTGAGCTCCGGCTCTACATCGGCGGCGATGCTCTCAGCCTTTGCCCGCAAAGCCTCGGCGCCGCTCACCAGCTTCCGGGCGTGATCCAGAATCGATCGCCCCGCGTCCGTGAGCACCGGGATCTTGCCGCTGCGGTCGAACAGCAGGACACCCAAAGTGGACTCGAGGCCCTGGATGGCCTGGCTCACCGCAGACTGCACCCGGCGCAGGCTCCGGCCGGCGGCGGAAAAGCTGCCGGTATCGGCCACGGCGATCAAAGTGCGGAGCTGGTCTAGGGTCAGTCTATCTAACATTCTTTATCCATCAGTTTATGTGATGGAGATAAGCATAAATTGGCCGATTTTCCAGATGGAAGGAAAGGGCCATCCTCTGCCCATCACCTGAACCCAATTCATAGGAGCACGTCATGGGCTCACTTCTCTTCGTCACCGCCAGCCTCATGGGCGATAAGTCCCAGTCCCGCCAGGTCGCCAGTGACTATGTTGCCGCGGCCCGCACCGCCCACCCCGGCCTTAAGGTGGTCGAGCGCCACCTGACGCCGGATAATATTCCGCACCTGGGCATGGATGCTCTCGCCGGCTTTGGCGCCGGCGCCGACGCCCGCACCCCGGCCCAAACCGCGGCGGTGGCTTTCGCGGACAGCATCATTGAAGAAGTGGAAGCGGCCGACACCATCGTCATCGCGGTGCCTATGTATAACTTCTCGGTACCGTCGACCTTGAAGGCCTGGCTCGATCACGTGGCCCGCGCCGGCCGCACGTTCAAGTATTCGGCCAACGGCCCGGAAGGTCAGCTCAAGGGCAAACGCGTGGTGGTGGTCGAAAGCCGCGGCGGGTTCTACACCGGCGACAGCCCGGCCAAAGGCATGGATTTCCAGGAACCCTATCTGCGCGCCTTCTTCGGGTTCCTCGGCATCACCGACGTGAGCTTTGTGCAGGTCGAAGGCCAGGCCATCGGCCCGGACGTGGCCGCCAAAGGCTTGGCCGCCGCCAAGACGGCGGTCACACGCCTCGCGGCGTAATGACGTGGAGACCTGGTGCGACCTTAGATTGCCCCCTGCGCGGCGAGCATCTGCAGCACATGGTCGCGCTGGGTCTCCACGACTTTCACGTTGCTCTCGAGATTGAGTTCCGTGAACACCTGAGCCGCCTGCTCGAAAGCATGCGCCGCTTCGCGCAGACAATCGGCGTTGCGGGCAGCGACACCTTTTTCCTTCAACGCCGCGCCGATATTCGCCAACGCGGTGGCCCACACCAGCGGCGCTTTGGCGCGGCTGCGTGAGTCGGCGATCTTGAGGAAGATGCTCACGGCCTTGTCGAACAGGCTGGACTGCTGCGTCAGGCGGCCCATGGTGACGAGCAATCCGCCCAATGAATTCTGCACATCCGCCCAGCGTTCCGGCGATTCCGTGATGGTCCAGATGGCGGTGGCGGCGGAAAAAGCGTCGGCAGCATCCTTAAGGTGAATGGTTTCGCCGCTCTGCTGTGCGAGGGCGTGAAGCGCCAGGCCCAGGCGCACTTTCAGCGCCGCGTATTCATCGGCGAACACTTCTTTACGCACCATGCCTAAGGCCGTGCGGTAGTACTCAACGGTGCGGTCGCCGAGATTGCCGCGCAAGGTCAGGTCACCGATCACCGACATGGCGTCGGCGATATGGGTGCCGATCATGGCGCGCTCGTGCTCGGGGAAAGCGTCGTTGCCGAGAATCAAAGCGCCTTGGTAAATGGTCACCGCGCGTTGCAAAACCTTCAGATCGCCGGTGCGGACACCGTCCAAGAGCAAGAGAGCGGCGTAGCAGGCTTGCGCGGTGGCGCATTGGGCCACGGTGCCTTCGAAGTCGCCTTCGGCGAAACGGATGGCGGCCTTCAACACCGGGCGGAACAGAGTGGCGCGGGCGCGGATGCCGTCGGCGGTGTCCACATTGACGGCGGCAAGCGCCGCGCCGAACACCAGATCGCCGGTGGCGTCGTCGAACAGCGCCGGCACTTCAAGACGCTCGAGGGCCGAGAAGGTGGCACTTTGCGGATGCAGCGGCGTCGCGCGGGAGAGGAACCGCAAACGCCAGGACACATTGGAAGCTGAGGCGGGACCGCCGGGCAACGCCAGGCTCTCGCCCCAGATCAACAGGTCGGCGCCTTCGCGCTTCAACCAGCGGCGGCCGAGATCCACGGCCATGGAGACGAACAGCGCCTGGCTGTAGTCGGCGCCGGAAACGGTGAGCGGCCGATCGGCGATGGCGATGGACACGCCCATGCGGCCCGAGAGTCTGTCCTGGATGTGGCGCGCCGCCAGGCCGGAATGATCCCCGGCCAGGGGGCTGATCAGAATGCGAAGAGGTTCGACGCCGTAAAGCGCGTCCTCGGGTTCGTTGGCGCCAAGGGGCGTGAAGGCCGGCTCCGAAGGCCCAGGGCCCCGCAGCAGCAAATCTAAAAACGCCCCAACCTTGGACCCCAGCGGCATTCTGCACGCTCCCCAAACGCAAACGATCTTAAACGGGCTGCAGAGAGACAGCCCGAATCAACTGCTTAGGGGGTGGCGTTTAAAAATCCATTGAGACTCGTCAAACGAATCGACGAATCAGCACTCAAAAGTCAGAGCAGCGGCCTTTGCGCTCCCAGTCGCCGAACCGGGTGGGTTCAGGACCCTTGGGGCCGCCTATTTCTGTAACAGGCGCACCCTCGGTTTTTGGCCCATGTGGCTGCGGCGCCGCAGGCTGAATGGCGGCGGCGGCAGGAGAGAGGGCGAGGGGTTTGGGTGTGGTCATCACGTTGTACTGATCATACCGTTAGTCTTGAGATCGTGAATTTACCACATAGATCAGTGCTGTATCAAAGCGACGTCTGAACTTTGTTTTGTCGCTTATTCTAAGGCGAACCGCGCACACTTCGCCGGAAAATGCTCAAGGAGCCTCGATTCCATGAATACCATGCGCGCTGGGCTTTTGCTGGCCGCGCTCACCGCCATCTTCGTTGCCGTCGGTTATTTCATCGGCGGCGGTCAGGGCATGGTCATCGCCTTCGGTGTGGCGGTGGCGACCAATGCCTTCGCTTATTGGAACTCCGACAAGATGGTCCTGCGCATGTACGGCGCGCGGGAAGTGAATGCGGCCTCCGCGCCGGAGTTCTACGCCCTGGTGGCGCGGCTTGCCGCGCGGGCCAAGCTGCCCATGCCCAAGGTCTATATTCTCGACAGCGATCAGCCCAACGCCTTCGCCACCGGCCGCGACCCTGAACATGCGGCAGTAGCGGCCAGCAGCGGTTTGCTGCGCATTCTCAATGAACGCGAAATCGCCGGCGTCATGGCCCATGAACTCAGCCATGTACGCAACCGCGACACGCTGATCATGACAATCACCGCCACGCTCGCCGGCGCCATCGGCATGCTGGCGCATTTCGCGTTCTTCCTCGGCGGCCGGCGCGATGAGCGCGGTAGCGGCAACGCCATTGCCGCCATCGCCATGATGATCATCGCCCCCCTGGCGGCCGCATTGGTGCAGTTCGCCATCTCGCGCACCCGGGAATACGGCGCCGACGCCGGCGGCGCGGAGATCAGCGGCGATCCATTGGCTTTGGCGTCGGCGCTGTCGAAGCTGGAGCAGGCCGCCCACCAGGTGCCCAACGTCCAGGCCGAAGCCAACCCGGCCACGGCCCATATGTTCATCGTCAATCCGCTCAGCGGCCAGGGCACGGACAATCTGTTCTCCACCCACCCGGCGGCGGGCAACCGCATCGCCCGCCTGCAGCAGATCGCCCGCAGCATGAATGCCGCCGCAGCACCTTCGAATCCGGTGCCGTCGCGCAGCGGAGCTCGCAGCGGGCCATGGGGCGAAGATGCGCCCCCCGTCCGCCGGCCCAAGGGTCCTTGGGGCTAAAATCGGGGGGTTAAGGCTGTCCTCGTCGGGGCGCATTCGCTATGGATGCGCTCATGACCGACTTTGAACTCCCCACCCTCGCGTCCGTCGAAGCCGCCGCCGCGCTCATCAGCCCGGTGCTGACGCCGACAGCGCAGATCTGCTGGCCGCTGCTCAGCGCCCGGGCAGGCACGGAAGTCTGGGTGAAGCACGAAAACCACAATCCCACCGGCGCCTTCAAAGTGCGCGGCGGGCTCACCTATATGGCCGACCTCAAGGCCCGGGCACCGGAGACCACCGGCGTCATCGCCGCCACCCGCGGAAACCACGGCCAGAGCATCGCCCACGCGGCGCGCCGCTACGGTATGACCGCGACAATCGTGGTTCCGCGCGGGAATTCCAAGGAAAAGAACGCTGCAACAATGGCTTACGGGGCAGATTTGGTCGAGTACGGCGCCGATTTCCAGGAAGCCCTGGAGCACGCCGTGGCCCTGGGGGAGACCCGCAAACTCCACGCCGTGCCGTCCTTTGACATGGGCTTGGTGCGCGGCGTGGCCACTTACGCGCTGGAAATGCTGCGCAGCATTTCTGACCTGGACACGGTCTATGTGCCCATCGGTTTGGGCTCCGGGATCGCCGGCATGATTGCCATGCGCGATGCTTTGGGGCTCGCGACCAAGGTCGTCGGCGTCGTGGCAGAAGGCGCTGCGGGCTATGCTCTGTCCTTCGCCGCCGGCCGGCCGGTGCCAACCAACCAGGCGATGACCGTGGCCGATGGATTGGCCGTCCGCACCCCGCACGCCCAAGCGGTGGAGATTGTGTGCAAGGGCGCCGACCGCATCGTCACCGTCAGCGACGCGGAAATTCGCGCCGCCATGACCCACTACTACACCGACACCCACAATCTGGCCGAAGGGGCAGGCGCCGCCGGCTTGGCGGCTTTGCTGCAGGAAAAGCGCAGCATGGCTGGGAAGAAGGTCGGCGTGGTTCTCACCGGCGGCAATGTGGACCTGCCGGTCTATACCGGCATCGTCGGCGCACAGGCATAACCCCCTCATGGCACATAATAATCCGAATAAAAAATCGACCGCGCCACAAGGCGGCGAGCTGGCCTCGCGCACCGCGGCGCTGCAATTGCTGCAGGCCGTGCTGCAGAAACACCGCAGCATAGATGACGCCTTTGACGCGGCCGCCCGGGGCTTAGAGCCCCGCGACCGGGCCTTCGTCCGGCTGCTGGTGGCCACCACGCTGCGCCGCCTGGGCCAGATCGACGCCGTTTTGATGGCGTTCGTAGCCAAGGAACCACCCCCCGATGTGCGCGATTTGCTGCGCCTCGGGGCTGCACAATTGCTGTTCCTGGGCACGGCGCCCCATGCGGCCGTGGCCACCACCGTGGAGCTGGTGAAGCCCAAATACGGCCGGCTTTCGGGCCTCGCCAACGCGGTCATGCGCAAGGTCGCTGACCAAGGCCCTGGCCTCCTCGCGGGTCAGGATGCTGCCAGGCTCAATACCGCCGACTGGATGTGGGACGCCTGGGTCGGGACGTACGGCGACCCCGCCGCCCGTGCCACCGCCGAAGCCCATCTGCTGGAAGCGCCCCTGGATCTGAGCCTGAAGGACGCCGGCAGTGCGGCCGCCTGGGCCGCGCAGCTCGGAGGAATCCCGCTCCCCACCGGCGGCGTGCGCCTGCCCAAGGGCGGTCGGGTGCCTGAACTGGAAGGCTATAACGACGGCGACTGGTGGGTGCAGGACGCGGCCGCCACCCTGCCGGCGAAGATTTTGCTGCACGCTTTGGGTGCGAAGAAGCCGCAGCATATCGGCGACATTTGCGCGGCCCCCGGCGGCAAAAGCGCTCAGCTAGCGGCGGCCGGACATACCGTCACGTCGGTGGATGTCTCGGCTCAGCGCCTGGGCCTCATGACAACGAACTTGAAGCGGCTGAAACTCGACGTGCGGACCGTCACCGCCGACGCCCGCACCTGGCGCCCCGAGACGTTATTCGATGGCCTGCTGCTGGACGCACCCTGCTCGGCTACCGGCACCATCCGGCGCCACCCGGACCTGCCGTTCCTCAAGCGCCCCACCGATCTTGCCGGCTTCGTCACGCTGCAGACCGAGTTGCTGAAAGCCGTAGTGGAGATGGTCAAACCCGGCGCTCCCATCGTCTACAGCGTCTGTTCGCTGCAGCCGGAGGAGCGCGATGCCGTGGTTAATGCGGTGATGGCGGAGAGCAACCTGACCCGACTGAAAATCCCCGCGGCGGCGGTGGGCGGCGAAAGCCAATTCCTGACCCGGGACGGCGAGCTGCGCACGCTGCCGAGCCAATGGGCCGAACTTGGCGGCGTCGATGGCTTCTACGGCTGTCTGCTGCAGCGGACGGTTTAGCTCTTACGTCCCCGCACGAAAATGTAGTCGCCGCGCCGCGCACTGTTCAGCAGGAACACGGTGTAGATCAGGTGCGACATGAGTTTCTTGCCGGGGCCGAAGGCGCCCATGGTGCCGCGGTTGCCGATGGTCTCCAGCAGGTCCCGGTACAGCGGCGAATAGAACGGGAAACCCCATGCGATGGTCTTATCTACTGTCAGTCCCGCCGCCGTCATCTTGGCCGCCAGCTCGCCTTTGGCGTAGTTACGCATATGGCCGATGTCGGCCTCGAAGCGGCGCATGCGCCCCTGCAGGGTCGCCACCACCACAGCACCGCCGGATGCGGTCATGGCAGCCATGTTATTGAGGGCGGCTTGATCGTCGGCGATATGCTCGACCACGTCGGCGCAGACCACCAGGTCGAAGGCCTTGTTGAGGCGCGCTGTTGAGACATCGAGCGCCGACACATCCGCGCCCGGTAGTCCGCGTTTCGCCAAGGCCACCGCGTTTTCGGAAATCTCCACACCCGCGAGCGCCGCGCCCGGATGCGCCGCGGCCAAGGCCGCCAGCAACGAACCCTCGCCGCAGCCCACATCCAGGATCGAACGCGGGTTGAGGCCTCCGGTCATCTCGCGCATGAGCCGGCGGGAATGGCGCGCCATGGGGCCGTAGCGGCGCATGTCGTCCCAGCCGCCGGACCAGATCTGGTCGTACGAGGGAGCCGCAGTCACGTCTCGGTGCTCTCTGATGCGATGGCCTTTGTCTCGACGCCTTTGGCGATGATCTGCTCCATGACGCTCATCCAGGCGGTGGCGACAATGTCCCAGCCGAAGGTGGTTTCCACCCGCTGGCGCCCTGCGCGCCCGAAGGCTTCGCGCCGGGGCTCGTCCTTTATGAGCGCCGCCAGCGCCGCGCACAGCGCATCGGCGTCTTCCGGCGCCACCAACAATCCGGTCTCACCCTGTATCACCACTTCGCCTGTGCCCGCGACCCGTGTGCCCACCACAGGTAATCCAGCGGCCATGGCTTCCAGCAGCGCGTTGGCCATACCTTCGTCCCGCGACGGCAACACGAAGATATCGCCGCTGCGATAGATGGCGGGGAGCTCTTCCTTGGTAACCCATCCGCGCAGGTCCAGCCGGTCGGCGAGGCCCACACGCGCTGCCTCACCCGCGATGGGTGGCCACTCGGGCCCGTCGCCCACCAGGATCAGACGCCACCTGATGGCGAGGTCCATTTTCGCCAGGGCGGTGATCAGTACATCGAGGCCCTTCTGCTTCACCAGCCGTCCGACGAACAGCAGGTTCACCGGGCCGGTTTGCCTGTAGTCGGTCTTCGGCGCGATGCCGGTGAGATCGGCGCCGGCGGGGATCATGCCGATGGTGGCGCTGGGGTCGTGGGTGCGCGCCAGCGTGGCGAGGCCTTGGGAATTCGCGACCACGGCATTGGCGTCATGCCATAGGGCGCTGATCACGCCGCCGGTGAGTTTGTGATAGAGGCGCATGCGCCCCGGATCGAACCCGGGTACGTCGCCGCCCTGCAGCGAAATGGCGTAAGGGATGTGGCAGGCGCGTTTCAGGTACCAGGCCACCGGCGCCGACGGCAGGGCGAAGAACGCCAGCACGGCCTCGATTTTCCACTGCCGCGCCAAAGCGGGTGCGGTGAGCAGTGCTGCGACGATGAACGCCAGCATCTCGAACACCGAGCAGCGGTCCCGGCGCCGGCGCAGGGCGTTGATGCGGCGGATGGTCACGCCGCCGTCCATTTCCGTGGCGGGCAGGTCGCCGCAGCGGGCGGTCAGCACATAGACCTGGTGGCCCATGCGCGCGAAGGCGCGGGCGGTTTGCTGGGTGGCGTTACCGCCGCCCCCGCCGAGGGGTGGATACTCGTAGTTAATGAGGAGAATGCAAGACACGACTTTGAATTTGCCCTAATCCGTAACCTTCATGCGACCTAAGAATTTTTCCCCGAAGGCTGCAACCACCCTGGTGCTCAAAATCGGCATCAGCGTGGCGTTGCTTGCCTTGGTTCTGTCACGGGTGCCGCTGCAGGAGGCGCTGGCGGCCGCGGCAGGTCTTACACCCTCTGCAGCCGCTTTGGCGATCCTCAGCTATTTCGCGGCCCATGCGGTCAATGCGGGCAAGCTCCGGGTGCTGCTGCCCGGTCTGTCCCTGTGGCAGGCGTGGCGCTTCACCATGATCGCGGTGCTGTTCGGCACCGCCTTGCCGGGTCAGCTCGCCGGCGACGCGGTCAAAGCCTTCCGCCTGGCCCGGGCCGCACCCGATGTGGGCGAAGTGACCGCGGCCGTGGCCGCGGTGGCGGTGGACAAGATCATTGGCATGTTCGCGCTGCTGCTCCTGACCGCCATCGGGCTCGGGCTCAATGCCGCCACCTTCGGCGAAGAGGTCGTCATCGCCGCCGGTGTGATCACGGTGCTCATTCCGGTGGGGCTGATGGTGGTGCTTCTGGCGCCGCTACCGGCGTGGCTGGGCAAATGGGGTCAGGAATTCGCCGCCTGGCGCACCGTGGCGTTGACGCCGTCCGCACTGCTGCGCTCCCTGGCGCTGGGGGTTCTGTTTCAGATCCTCTCCATCGCCACCTTCGACATTCTGGGCGACGCTCTCGGCATAGATCTGCCGCTCACCGCCTGGGCGGTCATCGTCGGGCTCATCTCCGTGATCCTGCTACTGCCGGTGACGGTGGCCGGCCTCGGCTTGCGCGAGGGTTCACTGGTAGCGGTGCTGGCCATGGTCGGCGAAGGCCGCGGGCCGGCCCTGGCGCTGTCCTTCGCGCTGCTGGCCATCAATCTGCTCGGCGCCGGCGTGGGCCTGATCGTGGACCTCACCGGCCGGGACAAGAACTCGTCAGCGTGATTTCGTCACGGTGATAATCAGCGGCGTCCAGCCCTGAAGGGCGATGATCGCGGCGGCTGCGAGGCGATTGATGCCGAGCGCGTGACCCAGCCGCACAAGCTTGCCCACGGTGCCCAGCGCCATCCACCGCCCCACGTCGGCGCCGGTCATGCGCTCGCGGAATTTGTCCTGGCCTAAAGTATGGATCGTCAATGGCGTCGTGCGGGCAATGGCGCGCAACTGGCGGCGCACCCAGAACGGGTTGATCTCGGTGCGGATGGTGGCGGCGAACCACGGGTCCTTGCGGTAGACCCACTTCATCCACCAGCGGAAGAAGCCGTTCCAGAAAATCGGCGGGTGGATGGCCGCATAGTGGCCGTCGAAATAGGACAGGTAGTTGGGGCACACGATCTGCAAGGTGCCGCCGGGCCGCAACACCCGCACGGCCTCACGCAGCACTTGGGCCGGGTCTTCCACATGCTCCAGCACATTGGATGAATAGACGATGTCGAAGGTGGCGTCGGCGAAGGGCAGTTTCTCGCCGGGTGCATTCTTGATGCGCGCCGGGTCCAGGCCGTTGGCCTGGATGAGCGCGCGGGCGATGGCGGCGGAATTGGCGAAGCCTTCGCCCTCGGGCTCCACGCCCCAGCCGTCCACCGCATACTTCTTGCGCCAGACGATATGATTGACGCCGCAGCCGGTGCCGATCTCCAGCACGGTCTTGCCGTTGAGCGGAACATAAGCCGCAAGCACGCCGGCCATGTCCTCGGCCTTGCGCGGATCCAGTGTGTCGTCGGCGTATTTGGCGGGCGTGATGCCCATCTGTTTTTTGAACAGCTCACCCTGGCTGTCGCGCAGCCGCGTCCAGGCCTCGGGGGTGATCGTGCAAAAGGGCGTCGAGAGACCAGAGTCCATTACGCCGCTTTCTTAAGGCCATGGCTGACGGCGATCCAGCACCACAACGCCAGGCGCTCATCGGACTTCCTGGTGCGGTGGATATCCCAGCGCCGTGCCAGCATATCCCGGTTGGCGTAAGGCACGGTGTCCCGCGGCGGTTCCCAATGCCGCAACCAGCGCGCTAGGGGAATGCCGAAGCCTTTCTTGGGCCGGGACAGAACATCGGCCGGCACGCGTTTGGCCAGGGCTTCTTTCAAAATCCATTTGGTGACGCCGCCGTGCAGCTTCACCTGCCACGGCAGACGTCGGACGAAATCCACCACATGATTGTCCAGGAACGGCGCGCGCGCTTCCAGCGACACCATCATGCTTGCCCGGTCGGCTTTGGTGAGTATGCCGTCGGTAAGATAGAAGCGCGTATAGAAATCGAGCACGCGATCGACGCGATGCGGGCTCGGGCAGGCGTCCCAGGCGGCAATGGCCTCGCTGTAGAGTTCTTCGGCAGAGATCTTGGTCGCGAACAGATCTGCGATCTCATCGGGTTGTAGTGGCGCCAGCCACAAGGGGTTCCACAGTTTGTCCGGATGCTTGAGGCCCTTGAGCCCCCGGTTCAGGACAAAGTCGAAGCTCATATTCTGCTCCGACACCGGCAGGCGCGCGGCCACCGCTTTCACCGCCGCATGCACGGGGCCCGGCACCAGCGCGTCATACAGCGCCGCGCGGCCCAGCACCTTGAACGGATCGTAGCCCGCGAACAATTCATCACCGCCGTCACCGGACAAGGCCACGGTCACATGCTTGCGGGCGAAGGCCGCCAGGATGGCCGTGGGCAGGATCGAGCTGTCGCCCACAGGTTCGCCGACGGCGTCGAGCAGCGCCGGCAATTGATCGCGGGCGGATTCCAGATGGCAGATTTCCAGGTGATGCGTGGCGCCGATATACCGCGCGACCTTCTCCGCGTATTGGGATTCATCGAAGCTGTCTTCGCGAAATCCAATGGCAAAGGTCTTGAGGTCAGCCGGCGCGCGGCTTTGCGCCGCGTAGCCCAACACCGCGCTGGAATCCACGCCGCCCGAGAGGAAGATGCCCACCGGCACATCGGCCTCAAGGCGCAACGCAACCGCCTTGCCGAGCAGCTCATCCAGCTCTTCGGCCCAATCGTTGACGCTGCCTTTGGGTGCTTCGCCGGCCGTGATCTGGAATGTCCAGTAGGCGTGGATCTCCCGTTGTCCGGTGGCGACGTCGATGGACATCAGGTGTCCGGCGGGCAGCTTGGCGATGTTTTCATAAGGGGTATGAGCGCCCGGGAAAAACCCGTGGGCGAAGAATTTCATCAGTCCGATCTTGGACGGCGTTGCCGCCTTGAACGCCGGATGCGCCAGGATGGCGCGCAGTTCCGAACCGAACGCGAAGCAGTCGCCGCGCACACCATAGAACAGGGGCTTCTCGCCGAAGCGGTCCCGGCCCAGCACCAGTTTCTTGCGATGCCGGTCGTAGATGGCCACGGCAAACATGCCGTTGAGGCGCGCGAACAGGTCTTCGCCCCAGGCCTTGTAGCCCTGCACCAGCACTTCGGTATCGGAGTGATCGCTGGTGAAACGATGCCCCAGCGCCGTGAGTTCGCGCCTGAGGTCCCGGTGGTTATAGATCTCGCCGTTCTGGATGACGCAGATGTCGCCTTGGGAGTCCCACATGGGCTGGGCGCCCCCGGCGATATCCACAACCGCCAGCCGCCGGCTGCCGAGGAAGACCGGAAGATGCTGGTCGGCGAAATAGCCGTCGGCATCGGGACCGCGGTGGATGATGGCGTCGGTCATGGCGCGCAGGTCGGTAGCGCTGCCCGGGCCGACGAAGCCCGCGATCCCGCACATCTTAAATTATGCGGCGGACGTCGCCCCGCTGCTCGCCAGCAGGTGCGATATTGATGCGCTCTTTCACCGTGTACTGGGTCTTGTTCTGGGCCTCGTAGTAAATGCGCACCAGCACTTCCGCCAGCAGTCCCATGAGAATGCACATAACCCCGGTGATGAAGCCCAGGGTGAACAACAGCGGCAGCGGGGTTTCGATGAACGACGTGGCGCGGAAGAACTTGAGGTACAGGGCATAGAGCCCGGCGAACAGCGACACGGCGAAGAAGCCCAGGCCCACGGTTCCGAAGATATAGATCGGCTTGGCCTCGTACTGGGTGAGGAACTTCACCACCAGCAGATCGAGCATAACCTTGAAGATGCGGGTCAGGCCGTATTTGGACTTCCCGGCCTTGCGCGCGTGGTGGGTGACCGGCAACTCGGCGATGCGCGCACCCTGCCATTTGGCGTAGATCGGCACAAAGCGGTGCATTTCGCCGTAGAGGCGGAAGCCTTCCAGCACCTCGCGGCGATAGGCCTTCAGGGTGCAGCCGTAATCGTTCAGGCGCACGCCCGACACCCAGCTGATGAGGCTGTTGGCGAGCTTGCTGGGCAGGGTGCGGGTGAAAAACGCGTCCTTGCGGTTCTTGCGCCAGCCGGACACCACGTCGAAACCTTCGTCCATCTTGGTCAGCAGCCGGCCGATATCGGCGGGGTCGTTCTGCATGTCCCCGTCCATGGGCACGATCACCGCGCCCTGGGCATGGTCGATGCCGGCCATCATGGCGGCTGTCTGGCCCACATTGCGCTTGAAGGAGATCACTTTGACCTGGCTATGGGCGCGCGCCGCCACGGCCAGCTTTTCGCCGGTGCCGTCGCTGGAGCCGTCGTCGATGACGATGATCTCGTAAGGGCGCGCCAGGGCATCCATGGCGGGCAGCAGGGCGCTCATCAACGAGTCGATGTTTTCGGCCTCGTCGAAGATCGGAATGATGACCGAAACCAGATCGCGGTTGCTCACGCCCGAACCCCTTCCTATATGCCACCTTTTGTACGGCGGCGCGGGCGGCGGACAAAGCGGAAATTCGCAGCTTGTCAAAGGGATAGGCTGTCATTCCCGCCGCACCCCGTGATACAACCCTGCTCCCTCACACGCTTATATGATTCATATGCCCTCGATCATCAGCGTTGCCGACCTCTCCAAAACCTATAAGTCCGGCCTGTCCGCGCTGTCCGGGATCAATCTCGAGATCGAGCGCGGCGAGATCTTCGCGCTGCTGGGCCCCAACGGCGCCGGCAAGACCACGCTCATCAACATCATCTGCGGCATCGTCACGCCCTCGGGTGGCAAGGTCACGGCCGACGGCCACGACATCATCACCGACTACCGTGCGGCTCGGACCAAGATCGGCCTGGTGCCCCAGGAGCTCACCACCAGCGCTTTCGAAACCGTATGGGCGACCGTGAGCTTCAGCCGCGGGCTGTTCGGCAAGCCCGCCAATCCCGCCATCATCGAGAAAATCCTCAAAGACCTGTCTTTATGGGACAAGCGCGATTCCAAGATCCGCCAGCTCTCGGGCGGCATGAAGCGCCGGGTCCTGATCGCCAAGGCCTTGGCGCATGAGCCCACCATCCTGTTCCTGGACGAGCCCACCGCCGGCGTGGACGTGGAGCTGCGCCGCGACATGTGGAACATGGTGCGCAAGCTGCGCGAGGCCGGCGTCACCATCATCCTCACAACTCACTACATCGATGAAGCCGAAGAGATGGCCGACCGTATCGGCGTCATCAACAAGGGCCAGATCATCCTGGTAGAGGAAAAGGCCAGCCTGATGCGGAAATTGGGGCGCAAGCAGTTGTCGCTGCAGCTCCATGACAAGCTCGAGAGCGTGCCCGACGCGCTGGCGTCATACAAACTCGAACTGGCGCCATCGGGCCTTGAACTCACCTACACCTACGATGCCCAGGCTGAATCGCGTATCCCGAACCTGCTCACGGCCATCAGCGGCGCCGGCATCGTGTTCAAGGACCTGCACACCAGCCAGAGCTCGCTGGAAGACATCTTCGTCAACCTCGTTAGCAACCGCGCGTAGAGGGCGATACTATGAACGGACCCGCGGTCGCCGCGATCTACAGCTTCGAAATGGCGCGGACCTTCCGCACCATCGTCCAGAGCATCGTCTCGCCGGTGCTGACCACGTCGCTCTATTTCGTGGTGTTCGGCTCGGCCATCGGCGCGCGTATGACCGAAATCGACGGCGTGCCTTACGGCGCCTTCATCGTGCCGGGCCTGATCATGCTGTCGGTGCTGACGGAGAGCATCTCCAACAGTTCGTTGGGGATCTACTTCCCGAAATTCACCGGCACGATCTACGAAATCCTCTCGGCGCCCATCTCGGCGGTGGAGATCGTCATGGGCTTCGTCGGCGCCGCCGCCACCAAGTCGCTCATGATCGGCGTCATCATCCTCGCCACCGCCGCTCTGTTCGTGCCGCTGCATATCGAGCATCCGGTGTGGATGGTGGTGTTCCTGCTGCTCATGAGTATCGGGTTCAGCCTGTTTGGATTTATCCTGGGTGTATGGGCGGACGGGTTCGAAAAACTCTCCTTCGTCCCGGTGCTGATCATCACGCCGCTCACCTTCCTCGGCGGCAGCTTCTACTCCATCGATATGCTGCCGCCCTTCTGGCACACGGTGACCTTGTTCAATCCCGTGGTCTATATCATCAGCCTGTTTCGCTGGAGCTTCTTCGGCACCTCCGACGTCAGCGTCGGCGTCAGCCTAGCCATGACGCTCAGCTTCATCGCCGCCTGCCTGGCCTTCATCACCTGGATCTTCAAGACCGGCTATAAGCTGAAGTCTTAGCCGGGCCGCATAGCTCCCACCGCCACGGGGGATTCCGTTCCGCCCTTAAAGCAGGCACACTCCTCAGCGTTGGGGGAGGAACTGCTATGGACGCGAAGGCACGCGGCACCCACTGGGAGTGGATCGTTCTGGCCGCGGCCGGAAGCCTGCTCATCACCATGGGCGCCCGCCAGTCCCTCGGCCTGTTCGTGGCCCCCCTGGATCTCGCCACCGGCCTCGGCATTGCTAAAATCAGCCTGGCCCTCGCTGTCGGCCAGTTCATGTGGGGGGCAGCCCAGCCCATCGCCGGCGCGGTCGCAGACCGCTACGGCCCCGGCCGGATGATCGCCATCGGCCTGGTGCTGCTGGTCATCGGCAATATCCTGACACCCTTTGTCCGCAGCCTCGGCGGACTCTCGTTCACTATCGGCGTGCTCGCGGCGGGCGGCGCAGGCTGCGCCAGTTACTCCGTGCTCATGGGCGCGGTGAGCCGGCGTCTGCCGCCGGAAAAGCGAGGGCCCGCGTCCGGCATCGTCGGCGCCGGCGGGTCCCTCGGGCAGTTCATCTTCGCCCCCGTCATGGGCACGCTGATTTCGCAGTGGGGCTGGGAAGCCGCCATGTGGGCCAGCGCCGCCATCGTCGCTCTGGCGATGCCGTTCGCCTATCTCCTACGGGCGCCGCCGGCCAGCACGCCCGGCCTGCCGTTGCCGCTGTTCATGGCCAACATGGGTGCGGCGACAAAATCCGCTTTCGGCGACCGCAGTTATCTGTTGCTCCACGCCTCGTTCTTCACCTGCGGGTTCCACATCGCTTTTCTGGTGACGCATCTGCCCGGCGAGATTGGCCTGTGCGGTTTGCCCGCGTCCGTGGCGAGCTGGTCGCTCGCCATCATCGGCCTCGCCAACGTGGTGGGCAGTCTACTGTCCGGCTGGTGCATCAGCCGTTACCTGAGCAAGAACGTCCTGTTCGTCATGTACGCCTCACGGTCGTTACTGATCCTGGCGTATCTCGCGTCCCCCAAGACCGACATGACGTTCTATATTTTCGCGGCAGGCCTAGGCCTTACCTGGCTGGCCACCGTGCCGCCAACGGCGATGATGGTGAACAAGCTGTTCGGCATGCGCTATCTCTCGACCCTGGTGGGCCTGACGCTACTATCGCATCAGATCGGCGCGTTTTTCGGCGCCTGGATGGGCGGCCTGATCTTCGCCGCCACCGGCAGCTTCACCTGGATGTGGTACATCGACATTGCGCTGGCGGCGACCGCGGCGCTGCTCAACATCCCGATCCGCGAACCGAAAATGCCGCCGGTGGAAGTGGCGGCATAGCGTAGGGTCGCGCCGGCCTACCCGGGCTTGTTCGCGAGCTCAAGCGCGCCAGAGGCCAGCGCCCGCGCATAGCGCGCGAGCATCCGCACATCGACCGCTTCGGGCCAGCGGTCGTTGATATTGTGATAGGCGTCGCTATCGCCGGCGATGGTGACAAAATTCCCGCCAGCCCGCTGCACCCGCCCCGACTCGCCGCGCGCGGGTGACGTATGGGCGGATGTGGCGTTCACGGCCAGCCCTTCCCTTTTCAACGCGGCAAGGGCCCATTGCTCCAGGGCGTCATTGGAGGCATGGAGAACGTGGGCTTGGTGCGGCGAGCCGATGTCCGAGCCAAGGAAGATCCACGCAAGCGCCCCCTTCGCCAGATCCGGCCGGGTCTTGAGATAAGCGTCAATGCCGATGGCCCCAAGCTCATGGCCGCTGAAAGCGGCAAACAGGCAGTCCCGCGCCGGCTTACTGGCCGCGACCACGCGCATCATCTCCAGCCAGCAGGCCATGCGGCTGCCCTGCTCGGTGACCGACTGAAACCAGGCGCTGCGTGGGCCCATGACGACGAGCGGCGGCAACGACGGGTCGCGGCCCGCGATCTTCGCCGTGACATTGGCGGCCTGCGCGGGCGTCCGGGTCACATGAGCGACGAGCTTTGTGGTCGCTCCGGCCGCCGCCATCTGCTTCAGAAACTCGCTTTCGGCGCTCGAGATTTGCAGCAACGGCGGGCCGGAAGGTTTTGTGAAACTGTTGGCGTTGAGCAGGAACAGGCCCGGCCGGATGCCCCGCGTCAGCACGACAACGGCTTTGTGGGCGCTTCGGCGCGCTTCGGCCACCTGCTTGCTCAGCTCCAGCCCCGGCGTGCTGAGGGCGTAAGGCTCAGACTCCGCCAACCCGATCTCCGCGTCGCTGCCGAGGGGACCAAGTTTGCCGGTGACGCCGTCCGGTCCGGTAAAGGCCGCGTCAAAAAGTGGAAGGCCCTCGATGCGCCGATCGTTGACGGTGACGTAAGCCGTCTGCGGATCAACCCTGTCGAGTGCGAAGCGTTCAAGCGACGCCTCGACATTGAAGGTGCGCGCTTCCCGAACCAGCCATGTCGCCGATGCTTCATCGCCCGCGGTCGCCGTACGGTGGTTGCCTTGCCCATCGAAAGCCTCCATCCAGGCGGCGATTCGCTGCTCGGCGGCCTCGGCTGGTGCGACATTCTGTGCAAACAGGACTTTGCTCCCGCCCACGGACCCGGCGAGCGCAACCGTGGCGAGACCGCCAAGCTCAATAAAATGCCGACGTTTCATTTCGTGCCCCATGATTTCCGAATCCAACCTATCGGACATCCCATCGGGGCAGCAATGATTTCGCTGGGTGCTTAAGCCGGCGCTGGAACTCGCGTGAGCGCGGCCGCGGTGTAGGCAAGCTCACGCCGCGACGGGCGCGCTCTTTGTCGGCAGAAAGGCGTCCGAGAAAATATGCTTGGAAGCCACGCCGCCGAGGAACGCTTTGCGCTTGAGCGCGGTGACGAACTCGGGTGCGCCGCATAGAAACAGGTGGGTTCGGCTCTTGTCGCCGGGCAGGATCGACATGGTGATCTCCTCGATATTGCCGGCGCGATAGAACCGCTCCGCCTCACCCTTCAGAACGCAGGGGATGTAGTGGAAGTTGGGATGCCGCAGGGCCAGGTCCTGCAGCTCCGCGACGAGATACAAGTCGGCCTCCCGTAAAGCGCCGTGCAGCAGGCGGATTTCCCCTGTATGGCCGTGCGCGAGCGCCTGTCTGGCGACACCGTAGAGCGGCGCCAATCCAGTGCCGGTGCCCGCCAACACGATCGGATAGGCGCCGTCGCCACGGACGTAGAAGCAGCTCCCTGCCGGGCCGCGGATCGTCACCGGCTCGCCGATGCCGGCCTTTTCAATAAAGCCGCTCATGAGGCCGTCTTTCAACAAACGGATATGAAGCTCGATATGGCCATCCCGCGCAGGGTCGTTGGCTACCGAGTAGCTGCGCGCCACGCCGTCACGGTTGATGAGCGTCAGGTATTGCCCCGGCTCGCATGAAAAATCGCCGTCGGGCTTCAGGTAAAGGCGCAGGACATTGTGGTTGAGCCGGTCTTTGCCTGCGATCACGGCGGGCAGGTCGCCGCCGGCGGCCCCCGGAAAGGCCACGCTGATGTCCTGGTCGGATTTGCACTGGCAGGCCAGAACGAACTTCTGCTGCTGGAGTGTGGGCTTCAGGCCTATCTGAGCGGCCTCGGGCGCCGGTCCCGCCGTGACTTGCATCAGGCAGGACTGGCAGACCCCGGATCTGCAGGAGTGCGGTACGCTGACGCCATTGCGCGACAGGCAATCGAGCAGTGATTCGCCGTCCTGGGACAGGAAGGACGTGTCGCCGATGGAGATGCGTACCGCCATGTGAAGTGTTCCTGCGGCCTGCTCTAGCGGTTCAGCACGTCCTTGCGGACGCTTTCCGCAATGGCCGCCACTTCGGCGATGTCGGCGGCGGCAACGCCCAGTTCGGACAGCGTGCTCCCGAGAATCTCGATAATCGCATCGACATGGGCGTCGTTCAGGCCGCGGGCCACCAGGTGTTTATGCCCATCGCGCATGCTCTTGCCGGTGTAGGAATTGGGGCCGCCGAAGGCCATGGTCAGGAAGCCCTTCTGCTTGGCGATCTGCCGGTCCATGTCGACGTCGTCGAAGAAGCCATTGACGCGATCGTCGGCGAGCACCTTGCGATAGAAGATGTCGACTGCCGCATTGACGGCATTCGCGCCGCCCAGTCTTTCGTAAAGTGACGCCATGGTGGTTTTCTCCCGTTGGTGGTGACTGAAGGATGGTTAGGTAGACGCGATGGAGGCCAGGGTTTTGCCCGCCAAAGATTTGAAAAAGGCTGCAGTGGCGTCACGCAGCACGTGCTTGAGCTGACAACTTGACGTGACGCGGCAGGTGTTGCGGACTTTGTCGAAGCACTCGACCACATGAAAATCGGGCTCCGTGCGCTTGATCAGCGCCGCGATCTCAATGGCTTCGGCGGGCTTGGCGAGGCGTAGGCCGCCGCCCTTGCCGCGCGTGGAATGCACGTAGCCGAGCTTGACCAGATTGTGCGCGACCTTGACCAGATGGGGCTTCGAGACCCCGTACCACTGGGCGATATCGCCGATGGTGCAGGTCTCATCCGGATGCTGCGCGAGATAGAGCAGCAGGCGCAGGGAATAGTCGGAGAATTGAGTCAATCGCATCGCGGTCTCTCGATCCGGCAAAACATATATTCTGGATATATGTTATGGCCGGCCGCGTGATTGATCCGGATCAACGACAGGCACAACGCTGCGATAACGCGCGTTAGCCCTCGCCCAAGCCCTCAAGCAGACTCAAGCCGAGCGGTCTGGAATTCGACGATAGGCGTGATTACTGCGGGGGTTTGCCCGGCGCGGGCTGATGCGAAGCGGGGGCGCCGTCGGCGCCGATTTCCCCGGTATTTGTCCCGGGCGGCGGGGCAGGATCTGCTCCCGGCTGACATGCCGGCGAGGTCGCCGCCCTTTCGCTTTTGAGGAAAGCGATCACGTCGTTGCGGTCGTTTTCGTCGAACATGCCGGCGAAACCCATCTTGGTGCCGGGCATGTTCATGATCGGAAACGTCAGGAACTCATGCAGGTGCTTTTCGTCCCATGCAAAGCCGGCGGCGCGCAGGGTATCTGAATAGGCAAAGCCCTCTACCGATGCGGCTTTGCGCCCGACCACGCCGCAATGAGGCGGCCCCATCAGCGTCCGCTGCGGCGCGTGGCAGCCGGCGCACTCCTTATAAAGAACCGCGCCATGGGTTGAATCCGCTGCCGAGGCAGGCAGGCCAAGCCCCAGGGCTGCGACGAAAACGAGCGAGGCAGTGGTCGATTTGCGCATTGCATCTCTCTCCCGGAGGCATTTGTCCGCAAGCTGCCGCTCAAAGACAGGCAGGGATAGCCCGGAAAATTACCTAAGTAGTTCCCGCAGCTGTGCGGCCCCGGGGGGCGGTTCTAGAAAGACCGCAGTCTAAGATCGGGAGGACTACTGCCATGCCTATTGCGTACGTCCGGGCTGCGCTTCTGGCGCTGCTGGCTGCCTTTGTCGCTGCCCCCGCCCATGCCGAGCTCCGAAAGTTCGAGATGAACATCCAGGAGGTCGAGCTTCAGGTCGCCCCAGGCTTCAAAGCCAAGGTCTGGGCCTTCAACGGCCAAGTGCCCGGGCCGCTCATGCACGTAAGGGAAGGCGACGACGTCGAGGTCGTGGTGCACAACAAGAGCGATCAGGCTCACTCCGTCCATTGGCACGGCATTTACCAGACCCAGAGCTGGGAGTCGGACGGCACGCCCAATATCAGCCAGAAGAACATTCTTCCCGGCGAGAGCTTCACCTACCGGTTCGTCGCCGATAAGGCCGGCAGCCTTTGGTACCACTGCCACACCAATGTTGCCGAACATCTCGGCTTGCGCGGCATGTTCGGCCCCCTGATTGTCGATCCAAAAAAGCCCGCCAAACTTGAGCGGGAGGTCACTAAGCAGGCGATCCTCATGTTCTCGGGTTGGAACGATCGGGTTGCTCAGACCCTCGGCCAAGGCATAAAGCCCGGCGAGGCGCTCCAGTACTTCTCGATCAACGGCAAGTCCATGCCGATGAATCAGCCGATCCGGGTGAAGAAGGGGGACGTGCTGCGCTTGCGCCTTTATGCGGCCACCATCCCCGTCGCCTTCCATCTCCACGGTCATGACCTGCTGGTCACACATAAGGACGGCAATGCCCTCGATCATCCGTATCTTGCCGATGTTGTCGGCATGCAGCCGGGCGAACGCTTCGATGTGATCGTGCGCATGAATAACCCGGGTCTGTGGGCCAGCCATGACCATATCGACCACCACACCACCAACAACGGCATGGAGCACGGCGGTTCAATGCTGACGGTGGAGTACGACGGGGTGGAGCGCCCCAGCTTCTACATGTGGAAGAACATCGCCTTCCAGCCGGACTTCTACATGAGCGAGTCCCTGGCGAAGCCCTACGGCCTGCACAATATCGAGGTCCTGCGTGGGGCCGTCGCGGGCCCTGGTTCGCCGTTTAATGCAAGTCCACCGGCGGCGGAACACAATCACGACGCGCCGCCCATGACCGCACCGGTGAAACGACCCTAACGGCAGCGACAGCACAAACCCGTCGGGCGTGCTCCTTAAGCGCGCGCGCACCGACGTGCCGTTTTGCTGAGCGCGATCGCGCGGCGGCGGAGTGAAGATCGAGTTTGTGGAAATGCCCCTCCATTGATGGTGGAGCCGGGCGGGATCTAACCGCTGACCTCTACAATGCAATGATGCCAGCCGCGCGAAATCGTGAATCGCGCGGCTGGCATTTAAGTGGGGTAGCGAACTATTTCGGACGCGCCGGGCGCTCAGGCAAAGTAACGCCCGCGGGCAACGTCGGCCGCTCGCCCGGCTTAAATCCTGTCGGCAGGGTCGGACGCTGCGGCAGCGTGACGCCGGCGGGCAACGCGGGCCGCTCGCCCGGCTTGAACCCTGTCGGCAGGGTCGGACGCTGCGGCGGCGTGACGCCGGCCGGCAACGTGGGCCGCTCGCCCGGCTTGAACCCTGTCGGCAGGGTCGGACGCTGCGGCAGGGTGACGCCCGCAGGCAACGCTGGCAAGTCGCCGGGCTTGAAGCCGGCCGGGGGCGTCGGCATTTTGCCCGTCGGCGGCGCCATCCCAGTCCGCGGCGGCGGCGTGTTGGGGTTGGCGGCGACCGCAACGCCCGCGGTGAGCAAAAGAGTGGCGCACACGGACGCCGTGATGAGGCTCTTGGACATTTGCATTTCCCCCAATGCTTATGATGTTAAGCGACAAACGCTCGCAACGTTAAGCGGCGAAACGCTAGCAACCGAGGCCTGCAGGGTCAATGGACAGTCAGGGGTTTATTACCCAGGGCTTTGAGGGGCCGCTGGGGCCCCGCGCCCGAAGGGCGCAAAAGATAGAATCGATCCCGCCCGGCGGCGGAGTGAAGGCGGTATTTGTGGAGCTGCCCTCCGGGGGATCAACATGACAAGTCGACCCACTGGGTCGACTTGTCATGTTGATGGTGGAGCCGAGCGGGATCGAACCGCTGACCTCGTCATTGCGAACGACGCGCTCTCCCAACTGAGCTACGGCCCCGCATCAACATTGGACGTACCGGTCACGCCGGCCGCCCCGGATGTAAAAGCGGCGGGAGAATGGGTCCAAAGAGCCCCGAAGTCAAGGCAGCCAAGTCTATGGAAGTGTTGCAATTTTTGCCGCCGGGCCCGAACCGGGGCGAGCTTGCGTGCAGTAAATACCCTCAGGTAGGGTAGCCGCCAATCGAAGCCGCCAGAATCGGTCCTTCCCGGCCATGAACACCATCCTGATCCCTATCCTCACGGTCATCAGCGTCGCCCTGAACCTCTATTGGTGGGTGGTGCTGATCGCGGTGATCATGAGCTGGCTGGTGCAGCTCAATATGATCAACACCCACAACCAGATCATCCGCACCATCGGCAACATCGTCCATCAACTGACGGAGCCGGTTTTACGCCGCATCCGGCGGGTAATCCCGTCGGTGGGCAATGTGGACCTTTCGGCCATCGTACTGTTTCTGCTGATTCTGCTGCTGCAGCAGATCATCGCCCAGCTCATGTTCAAGCTGGCGACTTCGTAAATTCACTGATGACGTCCAGGCCGTTCTTCCGTCTGGAGGCGCACGGCCTGACGGTGACGCTGAAGGTCCAGCCCAAAGCTTCCCGCAACGCCATTGGTGACGTGGTCGAAATCCCCGACGGCTGGGCGCTCAAGGTCGCCGTGACCGCGCCGGCGGATAAGGGCAAGGCCAATGCGGCGGTCGTGGCCCTGCTCGCCACGGCGTTCGGTGTGGCTAAACGCGATGTCACGCTGGTGCTAGGTGAAACCGACCGGCGCAAAGTGGTACATGTCGCGGGCGACGCGCCCGCGCTCGCCGTTATCGCCCAACAGTGGATGCCGCAATGACAGCCAGAATTATTGACGGTAAGGAAGCTTCGGCCCGCCTCAAAGAGGGCGTCGCTAAGGCCGTGGCGCAGCTCAAGGAAAAGCACGGCATTGAGCCGGGCTTAGCTACGGTGCTGGTGGGTGAAGACCCCGCCAGCCAGGTCTATGTGCGCAACAAGCAGAAGACCGCGGTGGCCCTGGGCATGAAGTCGTTCCAGCACGACCTGCCCGCCTCCACCACTGAAGCCGACCTGCTGGCGCTGGTCACCAAGCTCAATAACGCGCCGGACGTGCATGGCATTCTGGTCCAGTTGCCGGTGCCCAAACATATCGACTCGTTCAAGGTGATCACGACGACTTCGGTCGCCAAGGACGTGGACGGCCTTCACCCCGAGAGCGCCGGACGTTTGGTGGCGGGCGGCGACGCACTGGTGTCCTGCACGCCCATGGGCTGCATCATGCTGGCGAAGGATGTGCTGGGCGATCTCACCGGCAAAAACGCGGTGGTGGTCGGACGCTCCAACCTGGTGGGCAAGCCGGTGGCGCATCTGCTGTTGAATGAAAACTGCACGGTCACCATCGCCCATTCCCGCACCAAGGATCTCGCGGCCATCTGCCGCGGCGCCGATATTCTGGTAGCGGCCGTGGGCCGTCCGGAGATGATCCGCGGCGATTGGATCAAGCCGGGCGCGGTCGTGATCGATGTGGGGATCAACCGCGTGCCGACGCCTGACGGCAAAGGCCGGCTGGTCGGTGATGTGAATTTCGCCGAGGCGGTCCTGGTGGCGGGCGCCATCACGCCGGTGCCGGGCGGCGTCGGGCCCATGACCATCGCCTGCCTGATGGTGAACACGTTAAAGGCCGCGTGCGCACAAGCCGGGATCACCGATGTGGAGATCCCGGACAAGCTTCCGGCCAAAATGGACGTCTAGAGTTTCGAAAAATCCGGGGCGCGCTTTTCCAGGAACGCCGCGGCTGCTTCTTTGAATTCGGGCGACTTCAGGCGCACCGAGAAAATCTCAACCTCTTTGGCAATCCACGCGGAGATGGCGCCGTCCTGGCCGCGCAGCAGCGCCTTGGTGGCGCGCAAGGATGCGCTGGGTTTGGCGGCGAGGATTTTCGCCTTGGCCGCCACCAGCGTCATCAACTCGGCGGCGGGAACCACGGCGTTCACCAGGCCGTGCGCATGAGCCTGTTCGGCGGAGAACGGCTCGCCGAGGAGCAACAGTTCGGCAGCGCGCTGATAGCCGATAATATGCGGCAACAACATGCTGGAGGCGAATTCCGGCACCAGGCCCAGGTTGACGAAGGGCAATTGGAACCGCGCTTCCGGCGCCGCGTAGACCAGGTCGCAGTGCAGCAGCACTGTTGTGCCGATGCCGACGGCGACGCCTGTCACGGCGCCGATCACCGGCTTGGTCAGCGCCACCATGGCCGCCATGAATTGAAACACCGGCGCGCTCGGGTCTCGCGGCGGGCTTTCGAGAAAATCCTTGAGATCATTGCCGGCGGTAAATACGCCGCCGACGCCGGTCAACACGACCACGCGCACAGCCGTGTTTTGTTCGGCATCGCGCAAGACCCGGGCGGCCTCGGCGTACATGGCGCCGGTGATGGCGTTCTTCTTTTCCGGGCGGTTGAAGGACAGCGTCAGAACGCCGTCCGCGATGATCGACTGGATATGCTCGCTCATGACATCCCCCTCAGAATTTCTGCCAACGCAGGCATATCACAGGCCACCTGCACCGCGCCCGCGTCTTTCAGCAGCGCGGTAAGATTGGGCGAACAGTGGCCGCCGCCGGTGAAGCCTACGGCGGTCATGCCCGCCGCCACCGCCGAACGCACGCCGTTGACGCTGTCCTCCACCGCCGCACAGGCACGGGGATCAACGCAAAGCTTGGCCGCTGTAAAGAGATAAAGGTCGGGCCACGGCTTGCCCCGCGCCACCGACTCTCCCGAATACACATGAGGCGCGAAGGCGTCGAACAGGTCCACATGGCGCAGTTTGTGCTCCAGCCGATAGACGCTGGAGCTGGACGCGACAGCTTTGAGGGTTGAAAGCCCGTGCACCACATCGCGAGTGCCGGCGACAGCGTCAGCCTGCCCTGCCATCTCCGCCCAGATGCGCGCGGCGAGCTGCTCGCCGAATTTGTCCGGCAGCGGTTTGCCGAACTGGGCCAGATGGTCGTCGTTGAGGCCGGCGTGGAAAGTGGCGTTGGTCTGGCCGAGGAAGCGTTCGGCGAAAGCATGGCGTTCGTAATGCAGGCCAATTTCCGCGAGTGCGGCCAGCTCCACCCGGAGCGCGATGACCTCGCTATCGACGAGCACGCCGTCGCAGTCGAAGATCACCGCGTCCATGGGCAGGATTACTTCTGCTGGGCCATCTTGCCGAGGCGCAGGCGCAGCGCGTTGAGCTTGATGAAGCCTTCAGCGTCGAACTGGTTGTAGACCGAGTCTTCCTCGAAGGTCACATAGTCCATGCGGTAGAGCGAGTTGGGCGACTTGCGGCCCACGACGCTGCAGTGGCCCTTGAACAATTTCAGGCGCACGACACCGGCGACGCGCTCCTGGGTCTGGTCGATGGCGGCCTGGAGCATCTCGCGCTCGGGCGCGAACCAGTAGCCGGTGTAGATCATCTTGGCGTAGCGCGGCATCAGCTCGTCCTTGAGGTGCATGGCCTCGCGGTCCAGGGTGATGCTCTCGATGCCGCGGTGGGCGGCATGCAGGATGGTGCCGCCCGGAGTCTCATAAATGCCGCGGCTCTTCATACCCACGTAGCGGTTCTCGACCAGGTCGAGGCGGCCCACGCCGTTGCGCCCGCCGATGGCGTTGAGTTCCGCCAGCAGTTTGGCCGGTGAGAGCTTCTTGCCGTTGACGGCAACGGCGTCGCCTTTGGCGAATTCGATCTCGACGTATTCGGCTTTATCCGGCGCCTTCTCGGGCGACACGGTGAGGCGGAACATGTCGTCGTCGGCTTCGATCCACGGATCTTCCAGCGCCTTACCTTCGTAGGAAATGTGCAGCAGGTTGGCGTCGGTGGAGTAGGGCGCCTCGCCGCGCTTGTCCTTGGGGATCGGGATCTGGTGCTTCTCGGCGTATTCGATCAGCGTCGTGCGCGAGGTCAGGTCCCATTCGCGCCAGGGGGCGATGATCTTGATGTCGGGCTTCAGGGCGTAGGCGGTGAGTTCGAAGCGTACCTGGTCGTTGCCCTTGCCGGTGGCGCCGTGGGCAATGGCGTCGGCGCCGGTCTCGTTGACGATGTCGATGAGGCGCTTGGCGATAAGCGGCCGGGCGATGGAGGTGCCCAGCAGGTAGACGCCTTCATAGAGCGCGTTGGCGCGGAACATGGGGAACACGAAATCCCGGACGAACTCTTCTTTGAGGTCGTCGATGTAGATCTCCTTGATCCCCATAAGCTCGGCCTTCTTGCGGGCCGGCTCCAGCTCCTCGCCCTGGCCGATATCGGCGGTGAAGGTCACCACCTCGCAGCCTTTTTCCACCTGCAGCCAGCGGAGAATGATCGAGGTGTCGAGGCCGCCGGAGTATGCGAGCACGACCTTCTTGGGTTTCACAGCCATTGCGCATCGTTCCTGGAAGGGAGGGACCAAAAGTCGCGGCAGTATAGGGAGCGTTCCCTGCCTCGCAAGGGTGGGATGGTGAAATCCTCGGCCACGCTGCTATGATTCGTTTTTAGAGGTGGATGTGGCGGGACTCCCCATGATTTCAGACCGAATTGCTGCAGTGATTGTTGCAGGCTTCCTCGGGGCCTGTGCAGCAAATCAGGTCACCTCCGACAGCCCGGCGCCCCCACCGCTGACCATGGCGGCCAAGGGAATCGCCATGCCGGCGGGCTACAAGCTGGACGCCGACCGGACCCTGATCTTCGGCAACGACGAAAACTGGACCGGCCGGCTGGCCTATAGCGCCAAGGCGTCGGCCGACGAGGTGTTCGATTTCCTGCACCGGGAAATGCCCAATTTCGGCTGGGTGGAACTCAGCGCCATGCGCTCGGACGCCAGCCTCATGACCTTTGTGTCGGAAGCCACGGCCCGCGTGGCCACGTTCCATATTGCCCGCGGGTCCATGCTGGGATCGACCACGGTGGATCTGGTGATTGGTCCGAAAGAAACCGCGCCGGCCAGGCCCGCCCCGCGCGCGCTGCGCTAAAAATGAGCGCGCCGGGCTAAAGCGCCGCTTCTTTTTCCGCCCAGGCGGCTTCGGATTCCCGCAGGCGGATCTCCTTGGCCGAGAGTTTCTCGGAATCAGTCTTGAGCTGGCCGCAGGCCGCCAGAATGTCGCGGCCCCGGGGCGTGCGCACGGGGGCGCTGAAGCCCGCGTCCCACAGGTGCTGGGCAAAGGCCTCGACGGTGGCCGCGTCGGAACATTCGTAGGGCGTGCCCGGCCAGGGATTGAATGGGATCAGGTTGAACTTGCAGGGGATGTCCCGGACCAGCCTGATCAAGGCGCGGGCGTGGGCGGCCGTGTCGTTGATGCCCTTGAGCATGACGTATTCAAACGTGATGCGCCGGGCGTTGGAGGCGCCGGGATAATCGCGGCAGGCCTGCATCAATTCCTTCAGCGGATACTTCTTGTTGATCGGCATGATCATGGAGCGGGTGTCGTCGTCGGGTGCGTGCAGCGAGATGGCGAGATTGACGCCCAGCTCCGCGCCGCAGCGGCGGATCTCCGGCACCACGCCGGAGGTGGACAAGGTGATGCGGCGCTTGCCGAGGGCGATGCCGTCGTCGGCCATGACGATGCGCATGGCGGTGGCCACTTCATCGAAATTATAGAGCGGCTCGCCCATGCCCATGAGCACGATGTTCGAGATCATGCGGCGCTCGTCGTTGGGCGTCGGCCATTCGCCGTAGCTGTCGCGGGCCACCATGAACTGGCCGAGAATCTCGGCGCTGGTGAGGTTGCGCACCAGGCGCTGGGTGCCCGTGTGGCAGAAGCGGCAGGTGAGCGTGCAGCCGACCTGGGAGGACACGCAGACCGCGCCGCGGTCGTCCTCGGGGATGAACACGGATTCCGCCTTCTGGCCGTCGGCGAATTCCATCAGCCACTTGCGGGTGCCGTCGGTGGAGGTCTGCTCGCGGGCCACAGCCGGCCGGCGGAGGACGAAATGGTCTTCCAGGCGGACCCTCAGGTCCTTGGACAGGTCGGTCATGGCCGCGAAATCGCGCGCGCCCTGGTGATAGAGCCAATGCCATACCTGCTTGGCGCGAAAGGGCTTTTCGCCCCGCTCCAGCAGCGCAAGCGTCAGCGCCTCACGGGACAGACCGATGAGGTTGGTGCGGGTCTCGACTGGGGGAGCAAGGGTATCCATGGGCGGCATTTATGCCGATTCCCCTTAAGGATCAACCCGCAGGCACGTGATCGAGGCTTTGGGACTGCACAGCGGGCACTCGGGGTCGGGCTTGATCTTGACGTGGCGCATGGCGGCGGAGAGAGCGTCATAGATCAGCAGACGGCCCGCCATGCTGTCGCCGATGCCCAGCAACTCCTTGAGCACTTCGGTGGCCTGAAGCGTACCGAGCACGCCCGCCACCGCGCCCAGAACGCCGGCTTCGTCGCAGGTCGGGATCTGCCCCGGCGGCGGCGGCGCCGGGTAGAGGCAGCGATAGCAAGGGCCGCCGGCGTGGGGCTTGAAGGTGGAAAGCTGACCGTCGAAGCGAAGCACGGCGGCGGACACCAATGTCTTCTTGGCAAAGAAGCAGGCGTCGTTGACCAGGAAACGGGTGGGGAAATTGTCGCTGCCGTCGGCCACCAGGTCGTAGCCGGCAATGAGCGCCGCCGCGTTGTCGGCGGTAAGCCGGACTTTGTGGGTGACGACGGTCACATCGGGATTGATGGCGGCCACGGCGGCTTTGGCGCTGTCGACTTTGGCCATGCCGACGCGGTCGGTGGTGTGGGCGATCTGGCGCTGAAGGTTGGAGAGATCCACCGTGTCGTCATCGACCACGCCGATGGTGCCGACGCCGGCGGCGGCGAGATAGAGGAGCAGCGGCGAGCCCAAGCCGCCCGCGCCGATGAGCAGCACTTTTGACTTAAGCAGCTTCTCTTGGCCGACGCCGCCCACTTCCCGCAGCAAAATATGCCGGGCATAGCGGTGGATTTGCGTCTCCGAGAAATCCATCAGGATTTATGGGTGCCCGTCGAACCGAAGCCGCCGTCGCCGCGGTCGGTGTTGTCCAGGTCTTCTTTCTCTTGCCACATGATGGCGCGCACGGGCGCCACCACCATCTGCGCGACGCGCATGCCGCGGGTGACGGTGAAGGCGGTCTTGCCGTGGTTGATCAGGATCACGCCGATTTCGCCGCGGTAATCGGAGTCGATGGTTCCGGGGCTGTTGAGCACGGTGACGGCGTTCTTAGCCGCCAACCCAGAGCGCGGCCGCACCTGGGCCTCGAAGCCGTGAGGCACCGCAATGGCGAAACCGGTGGGGATGATCGCGTGGGCGCCGGGTTGCAGCACTACATCTGCCTCTACGGCGGCGGAGAGATCCATGCCCGCCGCATGTTCGGTTTGATAGGCGGGCAAGGGCAGATCGTGGCCGCTGGCGAGACGCTTGATGTTGACGGCAGTGACAACAGGCAAAGGTGAATCCTCTCTAGAGATTGCGTTCGGCAAAGGCGGCGATGCGCTCGGCCAGGCGTTCGGCGACGGCGCGTTTGCGCAATGTGGGCCAGCTTTCCACGCCCGCGGCTGTAACCAGATGGACGGTGTTGCTGTCGCCGCCGAAGGCGCCGCTGCCCGGCGACACGTCGTTGGCGACGATCCAATCACAGTTCTTGGCGGCACGCTTGAGCTGGGCGTTTTCAATCAGGTTGTCGGTCTCGGCGGCGAATCCCACCACCAGCGCCGGACGCTGCGGTCCGGCCTGCGACAGGGTCGCGAGGATGTCCGGGTTCTCGCTCAAGGACAGCGACGGCGGCGTTGCGCCCTTCTTGAGCTTCTTGCCCGGCGTGCTGTCGACCTTCCAGTCGGCGACGGCGGCGGCGCAGACCACGATCTGCGCCGGCAACGCCTCGCGGGCGGCCTTCATCATCTGCGCTGCGGTCTCAACATGCTGCACCGTCACGCCGTCCGGATCGGGTTCGTGGGTCGGGCCCGAAATTAGCGTGACGCTGGCGCCGAGTTCCGCCAGCGCCGTGGCGACAGCATGGCCCTGCTTGCCCGAGGAGCGGTTGGCGATATAGCGCACGGCGTCGATGGGCTCATGGGTGGGCCCGCTGGTGACGATGGCGTGAAAACCTGAAAGGGCGCCCTGTCCCTGGCGCTTCTGGAAAAACTGCGAGAGGGCCGCGAGGATGTCGGGCACCTCGGCCATGCGGCCGTCGCCCACTTCACCGCAGGCGAGGTCGCCGACACCGGGCCCGATGACGCGCACGGCGCGGTTCTTGAGGGTGATGAGGTTGGCTTGCGTCGCCGGATGGGTCCACATCATCACGTTCATGCTGGGCGCGATCATCACCGGCTTGTCGGTGGCCAGCAGCGCGGTGGTGGCGAGATCGTCGGCCTGTCCCATGGCCATCTTGGCCATGATGTCGGCGGTGGCGGGCGCCACCAGCAGAATGTCGGCCTCGCGCGACAAGCGGATGTGGCCCATGTCGCTCTCGTCCGTCAGCGAGAACAGATCCTGGTAGACCTTGTCGCCCGACAGCGCTGCAAGCGTAAGCGGTGTGACGAACTGCGCGCCGGATTTGGTGATGATACAGCGCACCGAGGCACCCCGTTCCCGGAGGCGGCGGATCAGGTCGGGGATCTTCACCGCGGCAATGCCGCCGGCGACGATCAACAGGATGCGCTTGTTGTCGAGCATGTGGTGGAGCTTAACCGATGTGACGGATGGCTTATAGGTTAGGTAAGGCTGTTTTAAGCCCTAAATCCTTCTCGATTCTTACCACCCAGCCCTGCACATGGGGCCATTGACGGAGGTCGAGGCCAGCCTCGTGGGAAAAACGCGTGTAGGCCACCAGCGCGATATCCGCCAGGCTCAAGGCATCGGCGACGAAATAGGCCCGTGTCGCCAAATGGTCGTTCATGATGGTGAGGACCCGCTCACATTTCGGTTTCAACGCGGGGTCGATCTCGCTCTCGGGCTTCTTGAGGTAGGCCTTGTGAAACCGCAGCACGGCAATGGCGGTCTCGTGGCTGTATTGCTCCCAGAACAGCCACTGGAACATGAGCGCCCGGTCCACGGCGTCCGCCGGGATCAATCGGCTGCCCTCGGCGAGATACAGCATGATGGCGTTGGACTGGGCCAGGGGCCGGCCGTCCTCCAGGATCACCAGCGGCACCTGTCCTGCAGGATTGAGCGCCAGGAACGCCGGCGTGCGGGTCTCCTTCCTGACCACGCTGGTCTCGATCCAGCGGATCGGCTTGCCCAGAAGGTCGGCGACGAATTTGACCTTGAGGCAATTGCCGGAGATGGAGTCGCCGTAGACGGTGATGGTCATCGCGCCTTACCTCAGGACTACGACCGCCAAGAGGGCCGCGGCCACCAGCCACGGCAGCCACAGCATCACTGGCGCGCGTTTGCGGCCTTCGCCGCGCAAGGTTCGGGTGGTGTCGGGGTGCAGCTTCAAGCCATTGCGGGCGAGGTCGGCAGTGATGCTGTCGACGCGCTCGATGATGCGCGGCAGCTTTTGTGCCGTAGCGATGGTGTCGCCGACGATATCCGCGATCTTGCCCTGAGGCCCCAGGCGCTCGCGCATCCAGTTCTCCACCAAGGGGCGCGCCAGCTCCCACATATTCACTTCCGGCGCCAGCTTGCGGCCCACACCTTCGGCCAGCAGCATGCTCTTTTGCAGCAGCAGCAACTGCGGTTGGGTTTCCATCTCGAAGTCTTCGGTGATCTGGAACAACTGGCCCAGCAGCTTGGCGATGGAGATTTCGGCCACGGGCTTGCCGAGGATGGGCTCGGCGATGGTGCGGGCGGCCTGGGCGAACAGCTCCACGGATTTATGGGCCGGCACGTAGCCGGCGCGGATATGCACCTCGGCCACGCGCTTGTAGTCGCGGGTCAGGAACCCCAGCAGCATTTCACCCAGGGCCAGGCGCGTCTCGGGGTCGACGCGGCCCATGATGCCGAAGTCCACGGCGATGATGACGCCGTCGGCGCCGATGAACAAATTGCCGGGATGCATATCGGCGTGAAAGAAGCCGTCGCGGAATACCATCTTGAAGAACGCCTCGGCGGCGGCCTTCACCACCTGCACCGGATCGGCGCCGATGGCGATGACCGCGGCGCGGTCGTCGACCCGGGCGCCGGACATGCGTTCAAGGGTCAGCACCCGTTGCGAGGTCAGGTTCCAATCTACGGTGGGAACGCGAAACCCGGGATCGCCGGCGAAATTCTCCGCCAGCTCCTGGGCGCCCGCGGCCTCGAAGCGCAAATCCATTTCCAGGCGTACGGTTTCGGCGAAGGTGCGCACCACTTCGATAGGCTTCAGACGCCGCAGCCAGGCAACGCGGCTCTCGGCCACGTCGGCCATCCAGGTGAGGAACTCGATATCGCGCGCGAAGGCCGCTTTGACCGCGGGCCGCAATACTTTGACCGCTACTTCGCGCCCGGCGTTGTCTACCGCGAAGTGCACCTGGGCAATGGACGCAGCGGCGACGGAGACCGGATCGAAGCTTTTGAACAGCGACTCCAGCGGGGCTTCAAAATCTTCCTCGATGGTGCGCTTGGCCTCGGCGAAAGGAAAAGGCGGCAGGCGGTCTTGAAGCTCCGACAGGTCGGCAGCCGCTTCCTCGCCCAGCAGGTCGGAGCGGGTGGACAGGGCTTGGCCGAATTTGATGAAGGTGGGACCCAGGGCCGCCAGGGCCAGCGCCAAGCGTTGGCCTTGGCGCAGGCCTTTGACGCTGCCCTCGGGCCGCCAGACGGTGCGTGCGATGCGGGCCAGGGTCGCACCGGCCGGATGCAGCTCCAGCAGGAACAACGCATCGTGGCGCGCGAGACTGCGGGCGATGACGCACAGGCGGACAAAGTGCCGAATCGCCATCTAAATGCGCCAGCCCGAGTGAATCGCGGCGACGCCGCCGGTGAGATTGCGAAAGCGCACCTCGCGCAAGCCGGCCTCCTGCATCAAGCCCACCAGGGCCTTCTGCGGCGGGAACTTGCGGATGCTCTCGGCGAGATAGCTGTAAGCCTCGCGGTTGCCGGCGATAACGCCGCCCAGCCACGGCAGCACAGTAAAGGAATAGGCGTCGTAGATTTTATCCAAGGGCGCCACCGCCACCTGGCTGAACTCCAGGCAGAAGAATCGCCCGCCCGGCTTCAGCACCCGGCGCGCTTCCGCCAGGGCCTTGGGAATCTCGGTCACATTGCGCAGGCCGAAGGCGATGGTATAGGCGTCGAAGCTCATGTCCGGGAACGGCAGCGCCTGGGCGTCGCCGCAGTTCCACGACAGCTCCTTGATCATGCCCCGGTCCAGGGCCCGGTTTCGGCCCACGCCCAGCATCTCGGCATTGATGTCGCAAACGGTCACGGGCTTGGCGCTGGCCGCGTCCCGGCCGATTTCATCGATAATGCGAAAGGCGATATCGCCGGTGCCGCCGGCCACATCCAGAAAGGCCTCGCCCGGCTTCGGCGCCAGAGCCTGGATCAGCGCACGCTTCCACAGGCGATGAATGCCGCCGCTCATGAGGTCGTTCATGAGATCGTATTTGGGCGCGACCGCATCGAACACGCCGCGCACCAGCCCCGCCTTCTCGCCGGCGTCTACCGTCCGAAAGCCGAAATGGGTTTTTTCCGTTTGCTCGCTCATGGGCGGACCATAGTCGAATGACCGCTTAAAGACTATGAAGGGGTTACATATTTAGAGAGCGGCCATGCCTGAACTGCCAGAGGTTGAAACCGTTTGCCGCGGGCTTGCGCCGGTGCTGGAAGGCCGCGTCCTGACGCGCCTGACTTTGCGCCGCCGCGACCTCAGGATTCCCTTCCCCAAAGACCTGGTGGCCCGGACCGAGGGGCAACGGGTGGCGCGGATTTTCCGCCGCGCCAAATATATTGTCATGGCGCTGGAAGGCGGCGACGCCCTCATTGCCCATCTCGGCATGTCCGGGCGCATGCAGGTAGTGAAGGACAAAACCACGCCGTTGGAGACCCACGACCACGTGATCTTCACCACCGACACCGGCGTTGAGGTGCGGTTTAACGATCCGCGCCGGTTTGGCCTGCTCACCATCACCCCGCTGGCGGAGCTCGAGTCTCACAAACTGTTCCGCCACCTCGGCCCCGATCCCCTCACCGACGCTTTCACCCCGGCTTTGCTTTCAGCGGCGCTCAAAGGCCGCAAGACCTCCATCAAGGCCGCCCTGCTCGATCAGCGGCTGGTGGTCGGAGTCGGCAATATCTATGCCTGCGAGAGCCTCTACCTCGCGGGCATTTCACCCAAACGGAAGGCGGGCACGGTGGCGGGGGCCAGGGCCGCCGCCCTGGTGCCGGCGATCCGCAAGGTGCTGAAGCAGGCTATCGCCGCCGGGGGCTCGTCTTTGCGCGATCATGTCCAGCCCTCAGGGGAGCTGGGTTACTTTCAGCACGCCTGGAAGGTCTATGGCCGCGAGGGCGAATCCTGCGCCTGCGGGACCCGCAAAGGCGTGGTGAAACGCATCGTCCAGGGGGGGCGGTCGACCTTTTTTTGCCCGGAGTGCCAGACATAGGTGCCGCCACCCTCGGCGCTACCAGGAATGCGGGAAACCCAAGGCCACGGCCCGTTCCCCTGGCCTCCCGCCCGTTGACGTTCCGGGCGGCATCTCTTATAAGCCCCGCTTCCATTGAGAAGTTTTGACATTAAGGCCCTCCGGCCAGAGCCGGCCGGCACCAGCACGAGTGAAAGTCCATGGCGCAACATAAGTCTGCAAAAAAACGTATCCGTCGCAACGAGCGCGCCGCGGGCGTCAACCATTCGCGCCTGAACCGGATCCGCACCAACGTGAAGGCGCTCGAAGCTGCCATCGCGTCGGGTGACAAGGCCGCCGCCCAGGCCGCCTTCAAGAAGGTGATGCCGGAACTGATGCGCGGCGCCGCCAAGGGCGTAGTGCACAAGAAGACCGCGTCGCGGAAACTGTCTCGCCTCTCGGCGCGCATCAAGGGCATCGCCGCGTAATAGCGGCGCCCTTCTGCGGACTCGCTTAAGCGAGTCCGCAGGGTCGCTTAAGGCGACTCTGTTTCTTACAAATCTCCAATCCGAAATTTTGAGGCGCTCTCCTATGGGAGCGTCGCGAGTCTTGCGCTGTCCGCAAGATGTCGGACGACATGCGCTGATTTTTGTCACCGCTTTTATCGAGGCAGAAATATTCCTGCGGGCCAAAGCGAGCGCGGAGATATTTTGTGGCGAGTCCCCGAGTCACGGAGATGAAGCTCTGCGAGGCCCCCACAATTCACATTGAATCAGCGTCGGGTAGCGCAAAATTGTTTCAACTGAAAACGCATCGTGACCGGATTTAGCTGAATCACTGTCAAGCCATCTTTGCCCTTGTCTCACTCATGGCGCGGCTTAAATTGGTGCTCGCGCTTCACCTCGTGGACACCCGCGAAACTCCGGAGCGCGCAAACAATCAGGACGAACCGCACACACCACAAAGAGCTGCTGTGATTTGATCAGCTCTCGCGAAAAACCTCTGCATGAAATGCATGATGGCGCGAGACGGCGGATTGAAACGGTGCGCGACTATTGAAGAAATTTTTTTGCGCGGTTTTTTCCAAGCTTACTTTTTATGCTTACTTTCTAAGCGGGGGCGGCGTGAATTCGGCAACCAAGCGCGCTGAAGAACGTTGATAGCGGGGCGGCGCGCGGGCATTCGCCGGATATCAAGGGGCGATCACTAAAAGCGACCAAGACTTAAAAGGGCTGGAACGCCCACCCCGTCGTCGATGGGGCTGACGTTCCGGCGTGAAGATGTGTTGCGGCAACGGCCCGGTATTTTGACCGGGGCCGGGTTACAGGGGATGAGGCAGCGTGAAGCGAGTCGACGAAGCAGCCGTCAACCAGGCTGAGTGGGACCGGGTCAAAACCCGCCTCAAGCAGGAATTCGGCGAATCCGCTTTCAAGAGCTGGGTGATTCCCATCACCGCCACCGCGCTGCGCGACGGCGAGGTCGAGCTGTCGGTACCAACGCGTTTCATGCGCGACTGGATCACCACCCATTATGCCGAACGGATTCGCGCCTTGTGGAGCGGCGAAAATCCGGGCGTGCGCAAAGTGACTTTGAAGGTCGAAACGGGGAAAGTCGAAGCCGGCAAAACCGAAGCGATGAAAGCCGAAGCGAAAGTGGACGCGCCCGCGAAGGCGCCCAGCGCCAGCGCCGCCGCGCGCATGGTCGCAGCCCGGCCCATGCCGGCTGGCTTCATGACCTCGCCCGCGCCGGCAGGCACGGACCTCTCGGCGCCCCTCGACGCGCGCTATGTGTTCGAAAATTTCGTCGTCGGTAAGCCGAACGAATTCGCTTACGCCGCCGCCAAGCGCGTGGCCGAATCCGACCAGGTCAGCTTCAACCCGCTGTTCCTCTACGGCGGCGTCGGCCTGGGCAAGACCCATCTCATGCATGCGATCGCCTGGGAAATCCGCACCCGTACGCCCCATCGCAAGGTGGTCTACCTGTCGGCGGAAAAATTCATGTACAGCTTTGTCCGCGCCCTGCGGAACCAGGACACGGTCTCCTTCAAGGAGCAGTTCCGCTCGGTTGACGTGCTGATGATCGACGACGTCCAGTTCATCGCCGGCAAGGACGCCACCCAGGAAGAGTTCTTCCACACTTTCAACGCCCTGGTGGACCAGGGCCGCCAGATCGTGCTGTCGGCGGACAAGTCGCCCTCGAGCCTGGAAGAAATCGGCGACCGCCTGCGCTCCCGCCTGGGCCAGGGCCTGGTGGCCGACCTGCACCCCACCACATTCGAGCTGCGCCTGGGCATTCTCGATGCCAAGGCCGAACAGCTCGGCGTCCAGGTGCCCCAGCGGGTGAAGGAGTTCCTCGCCCACAAGATCACCTCCAATGTCCGCGAGCTGGAAGGCGCTTTGACCCGCCTCGTGGCCCACGCCCAACTGGTGGGCGGCGCGCTCACCCTGGAAACCACCCAGGACCTGCTCCAGGACCTGCTCCGGGCCCACGACCGCCGCCTGACCATGGAAGAGATCCAGAAGCGGGTGGCCGAACATTTCAAGATCCGGGTCTCGGACATGAGCTCGGCGCGTCGGTCCCGCGCCGTGGCCCGCCCCCGCCAGGTGGCCATGTACCTCTCGAAGCAGCTCACCTCCCGCTCGCTGCCGGAAATCGGCCGGGCCTTCGGCGGCCGCGACCATACGACCGTGATGCATGCGGTGCGTAAGATCGAGGAACTGGTGAAGCTCGACAGCGCGTTCGCGGAAGACGTCGAGCTTCTGACGCGGATGCTTGAGAGCTAGCGAACGCGCCCTTCTAAAGACTAGGCGGGCTTCGCCCGCCGGGCGTTCGCGGAAGACGTCGAGCTTCTGACCCGGATGCTTGAGAGCTAGCGAACGCGCCCTTCTAAAGACTAGGCGGGCTTTGCCCGCCGGGCGTTCGCGGAAGACGTCGAGCTTCTGACCCGGATGCTCGAGAGCTGATCAGGTCGGGCGGGGCGTATTTGCCCCCTGGTAGCCCCTCTACCTATTGCTATACTCGCTGCCCTTCCGTGGCACGGATGGGGTCTGAAGCCGTGCCACGAGGGCCTAAACTTCAGCGCCTTTCCGAGATATCGCACACATGAAACTGATCATCGAACGCGCCGCACTTCTCAAGTCCTTGGGCCATGTGCAGAGCGTGGTGGAACGGCGCAACACCATCCCGATCCTGTCCAACGTGCGCATCGACGCCGCCAAGGGGGCCTTGTCCCTCAACGCCACCGACATGGACATCGAGATCACCGAGTCCACCAGCGCCGAGGTCGGCAAAGGCGGCGCCACGACCGCGCCCGCCCACACCCTCTATGACATCGTGCGCAAGCTTCCGGACGGCGCCCAGGTGGAGATCAACGCCTCGGGCGACGGCGGACAGATCTCGCTCGCGGCCGGCCGCTCGCGCTTCAGCCTGGCCTGCCTGCCGGTGGAAGACTTCCCGGCCATGGCCGGCGGCGACTTCTCACACACCTTCTCCATCGGTGCGGCCGACCTGCGCGGCCTTATCGACCGCACGCGCTTTGCCATCTCGACGGAAGAGACCCGCTATTACCTGAACGGCATCTACATCCACGCCACCAAGAGCGAAGGCGTCGCGGTGTTGCGCGCCGTCGCTACCGACGGCCACCGCCTGGCCCGTGTGGAACTGCCGCTGCCCAAGGGTGCGGCGTCCATGCCCGGCGTCATCGTGCCGCGCAAAGCCGTGGTGGAAGTGCGCAAGCTGATCGAGGAAACCGAAGGCGAAATCACCATTTCCCTGTCGGACGCCAAGATCAAATTCGCCTTCGACAACGTGGCGCTGACGTCGAAACTCATCGACGGCACCTTCCCCGACTACGAGCGCGTGATCCCCACCGGCAACGACAAGGTGCTGGAAGCCGAGCGTAAACCGCTGTTCGACGCGGTCGACCGCGTCTCGGCCATCAGCTCGGAGAAGTCGCGCTCCATCAAGATGATGTGCGAAAAGGGCCTCATCACCCTGTCGGCGTCCAGCCCTGAAGCCGGCAGCGCCAGCGAAGAAGTGGAAGCCCGCTATACCGCGAGCACCATCGAGATCGGCTTCAACTCGCGCTATCTGCTCGAGATCCTGGGCCAGATCGAGGGCGACGCCGCCCGCTTCACCATGGCGGACGCGGCCTCGCCGACGGTGATCCGCGACGTGGCCGACGGTTCGGCCATGTACGTGCTGATGCCGATGCGGGTGTGAAGGCAGAACCTCCACACCCTTCACCCGATCCTACGGCCGCTGCCCCTGTGGCGAAGATCGGCATTACCCGCCTCACCCTCACCGATTTCCGTTCCTACGGCTATCTGCGGCTCGATACGGACACGCGGCCCGTGGTCATCTGCGGGCGTAACGGCGCGGGCAAGACCAATCTCCTTGAAGCGCTCTCCTTCCTGGCGCCGGGCCGGGGCTTGCGCGGCGCGCGGCTCTCGGATGTGGGCCGGAACGCCCGCGTGTCCGAGGGCCTGACGGCGGCTCATGTGCCATGGGGCGTTGCCGGGCAACTCTCCACACCCCATGGTGCGATAGACCTCGGCACCGGCCTCGCCGCCGGCGGCGGTGAGCGCCGGACAGTCAAAATCAACGGACAGCCCGCCAAGGGCGCAGGCGCGCTTGCGACGCACCTGGGCATCGTCTGGCTTACGCCGGCCATGGACCGGCTGTTCCTGGAAGGCCCGGCCGGGCGGCGCAAATTCCTCGACCGCCTGGTTACGGCCTTTGACGCCGACCACGCCGGGCGCATTGCCGCCTATGACCACGCTTACCGGCAGCGCCTGCGCCTGCTCAAAACCGGCGGCGGCGACCCGGCTTGGTTCGCGGCCCTTGAGGACACTATGGCCCGCCACGGCGTGGCCCTGGCGGCGGGGCGCTGCGATCTGGTGGGCCGTTTGAGCCGGGAACTGGCCGGCAACCGCGCCAGCCCCTTTCCGGCAGCGACCCTGGCCCTGGTGGGCGCCATCGACGCCTGGCTGCAGGAGATGCCCGCGGTGGATGCCGAGGACGCCGTGCGCCGCAGCCTCTGGGATGAACGCCGGGGTATCAGTGGCGCCGGCGCGGGGCCGCATCGCTCAGATCTCGGCGTGGCGATGGTCGCGCCCGGCCATGCCTCTCACGGCCAGCCGGCGGCTTTGTGCTCCACCGGCGAGCAGAAAGCCCTGCTGATCGCCATCCTGTTCGCGGCGGCGCGGTTGCAGCGGGCCAAGCGGGGGCACGCGCCGGTGTTGCTGCTGGACGAAATCGCGGCCCATCTCGACAAGGACCGCCGCGCCGCACTGTTCGCGGAAATCCTGGCACTCGGCGCCCAAGCCTGGATGACCGGCACCGATATGGGCGTGTTTCGCGAGCTCGGTGACTCAGCCCAGTTTCTCACCGCCGAAAACGGCGATTTAGGGCCCGAAAAAAGCCCTGTTTGAGGGCGACTTTCAGGGCCAATTATCGTGCAAAAATCGCTCAAACACCTTATCTTATAAGGAGCGATTTTTGACCCATCGCCCAGACGATTCCAGAGCCCCTTTCCCAGCCAGAGTCCGTGCATGAATTCACCTGCCGCGATCCAGAAAACAGCAGCCCCGGCTGAGGCGGTTTATGATTCTGAATCCATCAAAGTCCTTAAGGGCCTCGACGCGGTGCGCAAGCGCCCGGGTATGTATATCGGCGACACCGACGACGGCTCGGGCCTGCATCACATGGTGTACGAAGTCGTCGATAACGCCATCGATGAATCCCTGGCCGGCCATTGCGACCTAGTGGAAGTGATCCTTCACGGCGACGGCAGTTGCACCGTGCGCGACAACGGCCGCGGTATCCCGGTCGATATCCACAAAGAGGAAGGCGTGTCGGCGGCCGAGGTCATCATGACCCAGCTCCACGCCGGCGGAAAATTCGACCAGAACTCCTACAAGGTGTCCGGCGGTCTGCACGGCGTCGGCGTCTCGGTGGTGAATGCCCTGTCGAGCAATTTGGATTTACGCGTCTGGCGCGGCGGCAAAGAATATTTCATGCGCTTCAAGGACGGGGTCGCTGAAAACCCCCTGGCCGAAGTGGGCGAAGCGCCGCTGGAGACCCGCGGCAAAAAGGCCGGCCAGTCCAAGACCGGATCCGAAATACGGTTCCTGCCGTCCAAGGCCACCTTCACCAAAACCGAATTCGACTACGGCACGCTCGAGCATCGTTTGCGCGAACTGGCGTTCCTCAACTCCGGCGTCTACCTGAACCTGACCGACGCGCGCCACAGCGAGAACAAGGCCGTGGACCTGCACTACCAGGGCGGCATCGAGGCCTTCGTCAAATACCTCGACCGCACCAAACAGGCGCTGCATGACCCGCCGGTGTCGCTGATCAACGAGCAGGACGGCATCACCGTGGAGCTGTCGCTGGAGTGGAACGACAGCTACCACGAGAACACGCTGTGCTTCACCAACAACATCCCCCAGCGCGACGGCGGCACGCACCTCGCCGGTTTCCGCGCGGCATTGACGCGGACCATCAACCACTACGCCAACGAAAAAGGCTTCGGCAAGAAGGACAAGATCGCCCTCACCGGCGACGATATGCGCGAAGGCCTGACCTGCGTGCTGTCGGTCAAGGTGCCCGACCCGAAGTTTTCCTCCCAGACCAAGGACAAGCTGGTCTCGTCCGAAGTGCGTCCCGTGGTCGAAAGCGTGGTTTCTGCCAAACTCGGCGAATGGTTTGAGGAGCATCCCTCCGAAGCCCGCAAGATCGTGGGCAAGGTGGTGGAAGCTGCCCTCGCGCGCGAAGCCGCGCGCAAGGCCCGCGAACTCACGCGCCGCAAGGGCGCCCTCGATTTCGCATCGTTGCCGGGCAAGCTCGCCGACTGCCAGAACCGCGATCCGGCCGCCTCCGAACTCTTCATCGTCGAAGGTGACTCGGCCGGTGGTTCGGCCAAGCAGGGCCGCGAGCGGGCGTTCCAGGCCATCCTGCCCTTGCGCGGCAAGATCCTGAATGTGGAGCGGGCGCGCTTCGACAAGATGCTGTCTTCGGCGGAAATCGGCACCCTTGTGACGGCGCTAGGCACCAGCATCGGGCCAGAGGAGTTCTCCATCGCCAAGCTGCGTTACCACAAGATCATCATCATGACGGACGCCGACGTGGACGGCAGCCACATCCGTACGCTGCTGCTCACGTTCTTCTATCGCCAGATGCCGCAGGTGATCGAGAACGGCCATCTCTTCATCGCCCAGCCGCCGCTCTACAAGGCGAAGAAAGGCAACTCCGAGGTCTATCTCAAAGACGACAAGGCCATGGAGGACTACCTCATCGGCGCCGGCCTCAACGGCGCCACCATGATCCTTCACAACGGCGACCAAGTGGGCGGCGAAGATCTGAAGCGTCTCGTCTACCGGGCGCGCGACACCAAGATCAGTTTAGAATTGCTGTCGCGCACCCTGCCGCTGTCCATCGTCGAGCAATGCGCCATCGCCGGCGCTTTCAATCCCGATGTGCTGTCGAACAACGAGATGGCCAAGACGGCTGCGGGCTATGTGGCCCGGCGCCTTGATCATCTTGAGACTGAGTTCGAGAAGGGTTGGGCCGGCGAAGCCGCCGAAGGCGGCGGCCTGAAATTCACCCGCATGCTGCGCGGGGTGGCGGACTCTCATGTGCTCGACAGCCGCACTTTGCATTCCGCCGAAGCGCGCCACCTCGACAGCCTCGCGCCGGAACTGCAGGGCACCTACACCAAGGACGCTACGCTCAAGATCAAGGACGACACCATCAAGATCACCGGCCCGGTGTCGCTCATGGCCGCGATCATGAGCATCGGCAAGAAGGGCGTCTCGCTGCAGCGCTACAAAGGGCTGGGGGAAATGAACCCGGGCCAGTTGTGGGAAACCACACTGGATCCCAACGTGCGTACGTTGCTGCAGGTGAGGGTCAACCACGCCGACGAAGCCAACGAGGTGTTCTCAACCCTCATGGGCGACGTGGTCGAACACCGCCGCGACTTCATCCAGGAAAACGCGCTGGCGGTTCGCAACCTCGACGTCTAGGGCGTTTACTCTTTAGGCACCGACAACTGCACGCGGTCCTCGGTGTCCTGGAGGGCCGCGACGGTCTGCATGTGATCTTCCCAATTGTCGGCGAACTCACCCAGGGCCTGGACGATCAGCGCGTCCAGGCTCTTGCCCATTTTGCTCGCCAGCATGCGCAGGCGGGCTTCGAGCGCCGGGTTGGTCTTGATCACGAGGCCGGCGGGTCTGGCCGCCGCTTTCTTCGGCGCGGCTTTTTTCCGCGGCGCCGCTTTTGTCACAGGCTTGGCGGCCGGTTTGGCTTTCTTATTCTTGGTCTTGGTTTTAGGTGAAGCCTTACGCTTGGCCGCCATGACAGGTTTTCCCTCTGCACTTTCAACATAAGTCCCATGCCGCGAAAGCGTGAAGAATCTCGCGGCGGACGCCCTTAAACCGCCGTATTTAACCGGCAGAACCGCAATCATCCTAGCGCCATCTTAAAGTTTTCGATTTTAAGATTCGCGTGGATCAATCCCGGGGGACTATCAGCGTCATGGCCAAGGCCAAACGCAAATCCGAGACCGAAGACCCCAACGACGGCGACGGCGCGAAAAAGCCGCGCCGCAGCGGAGGGCGCGTCGCCGCGACCACGGCCAACATCGTCGCCAATCTTCTCTCCGGCGCCGTGTGGGCGGGCCTGCTCGCCGCCGGCGCGCTGGCCTACTTCGCCATGGACCTGCCGGCCATCGACGAAACCTCGCTGACGCGCCGCCCGCATGTGCAGGTGCTGGACGCCGACGGCAACCAGATCGCGAATTTCGGCGATATTTATGGCGAGACCCTCGATCTCAAGAAAGTGCCGCCGTATTTGCCGGCCGCCGTCGTAGCCGTCGAGGACCGGCGGTTCTACGACCATCACGGCATCGACTTCCGCGGCCTCACCCGGGCGCTGGTGGTGGACCTCAAGGCCCGCAAGATGGTCCAGGGTGGCTCCACCATCACCCAACAGGTGGCCAAGAACCTGTTCCTGACGCCGGAACGCACGCTGACCCGTAAAGTCCGCGAGGCGCTGCTGGCGCTGAAGCTCGAGCGCGCCTTTACCAAGGACCAGATCCTGTCGCTCTACATGAACCGGGTCTATTTCGGCGGCGGCGTCTACGGCTTCGAAGCTGCCTCCGAGCGCTTCTTCGGCCACCCCGCCAAGGACGTGAGCGTATTCCAGGCGGCGGTACTGGCGGGCCTGTTGAAGGCGCCCGCCCACTACAATCCGCAGCGGGAGCCCGAACAGGCCAAGGCCCGGGCCCAGGTGGTGCTCACCACCATGGTCGAAACCGGCGCTGTGACCGACGCCCAAGCCAAATTGGCGCTGCGCACTGCGGCTCCCACCCTCAAGGCCGTGGTCGCGCCCATCACCACGGCGCGCTATTTCGCTGATTGGGTGGTGTCGCAGGTGGATTCCTACGTGGGCGCCATCGACCGCGACCTGGTGATCCACACCACCCTCGACCTGCGCCTGCAGGCCGCTACGGAAAAGGCGATCGCCCGGCACCTGGATAAGTCGGGCGCCAAGCTCGCCGTCACCGAAGCGGCGGCGGTGGTCATGTCCCCCGACGGCGCAGTGCGCGCCATGGTCGGCGGCCGGGACTATGCCGACAGCCAGTTCAACCGGGCCACCCAGGCCCTGCGCCAGCCGGGCTCGGCGTTCAAACCCTTCGTCTATATGGCGGCGGTGGAGAATGGCCTGAAGGCCGACGACGTGGTCACCGACGCGCCTATCAAGATTGGGCGCTGGAAACCGCGCAATTTCACCAACAGGTACGAAGGCCCGGTGTCCGTGGAAACCGCCCTGGCCAAATCCCTGAACACCGCCACCGTGCGCATTGCCCAGGACGTGGGGCCCAAGGCCATCGTCGCCGCCGCCCACCGCATGGGCATCAATTCGCCCCTGAAGCCGGAATTGTCCCTGGCGCTGGGCACCGGTGAAGTGACCCTGCTGGAACTGACCGGCGCATATGCCCCCTTCGCCAACGGGGGCGCTGCGGTTCTGCCCTATACCATCCTCGACGTGGCAGAACGCAGCGGGGCTGTCCTGTACCGGCGCGAGGGCGGCGGCCTGGGACAGGTGATCTCTCCGGACACCGTCCAGACCATGAACAAGATGATGGTGCAGGTGATCGCCAACGGCACCGGCGCGGCCGCGGGCTTCGGCTTCCCGGCGGCGGGCAAGACGGGAACCAGCTCGGATTTCCGCGACGCCTGGTTCATGGGGTACACGACCGACTACGTGGCCGGTATCTGGGTGGGCAATGACTCAGGCGCCGAGATGAAGGGCGTGTCCGGCGGCGGATTGCCCGCGCAGATGTGGCACGACGTTATGGCCGCCGCTCATGTAGGCCATGAAATGCACGACCTTCCGGGGCTGGCGCCGCCCGACACCGATCTCATCGGCCGGGTGCTGTCGGTTTTCACGAACTAGGGGTCGTGGGGTTGGGCTGCTACAGCCACAATCGCAACGCGACACTCAACTGCCAGTATGTGCCAAATTGTCGGTACACATTCCCTAGTTGTGAAATCGGGCGTTATTTTCGCAAGAATGTTGCTTTTTTCCCTCGATTTGCCCGGTTTTGACCCCAGTTCAACCTCAATCTCCGCTCATGGTCCTAGGAGATTGAAAGCGAAGCCGAAACAACCGTAGGCGCGCGCCATATCCCGAGCCTCCTGGCCGCAGACCGAATAGTGATCGCGACTTTAATATCCTCTGCATCAGAAAATAAGAAACAATCAAAAGTTCAAACGGGGTATTCGAGCAATTTTATTTTTGTTGTCTCCCCGGGCTCGTCCCCCAAATATCCGCCCGCTTTACCGGTCGTTCAGCACGCCAGAACATCGTGTTGTAGGCCGAAGGGATTGAGAGACGTCCCAACCGGGGTGACTGAAAACAAGGTCGCGCAAGCGGCGTCCGGTTGTTGAACACAGGGAACACACAATTACGAGGCGGCGTTGAATGCGCCGGTGTGTGGGTGTTGCTGTGCCCAACCAAAGAAGGAACGACCTGTGATCACTCAGCGTATTCTGCCGCGGATCATGTCCGCCTTAAGAACCTGGACCCTCTCGGGCCTCGTGGCGCTGAGCGCTCTGGGCCTGGCGGCCCCGGCTTCGGCCGCAGTCGAGATCCCCGCCGACGTCCGTATCGACTATTCCTCCATCGTGGTGTCCAAGGACGAGTTGGTCTGCCTCGCCCTTAACGATTACTACGAAGCCCGCTCTGAATCCCTCGCCGGGCGTATCGCCGTGGCCCGCGTGGTCCTCAACCGCGCCATGGATTCGCGCTTCCCCGGCAACCTCTGCGACATCATCAAGCAGACCAGCTTCCAGGGCGAAAATAAGCGCTGCCAGTTCTCATGGTTCTGCGAAGGCAAGTCCGACGCCATGGCCGAAATGGACCAATGGCGCCTGTCGCTGAAGATCGCCGCCGCCGTGCTGCAGAAGGATTGCGCCATCCCGGACCCCACCGGCGGGGCCCTGTGGTACCACGCCGACTTCACCCGTCCGGCTTGGGCGGTGGGCTATGAAAGCACCACCATCATCGGAAACCATGTGTTCTACCGCGACGCCGACAATTCCCGCGTCAAAGCGCCGGTGCGCCGGCCGTTCATTTATCGCCTGAACGCCTTTGCCGAAGCGGTCGCGGCCAAGTCGAAGCCAACCACCTACGCCAATGTCGGCACGACCGTCGCCAGCTCAGCCATAGGCGTGCAGGGCGGTCCCGCTCCGGTGCAGCCACTCGCGCGCTAGTTTCGGCGGCAGAGTCTCCCGCTTTCCATCTTCAGCATAAACGGCCAGCGCTTCGCTCACCGTGCGCCAGAACGCGCGGCTGTGGTCGAGGTGCCTGAGATGGGCGACCTCGTGAGCGGCGACATAAGTCAGCACCGCTTCCGGCGCCAGGATCAGCCGCCAACTGAATGAGAGTTTACCGTCAGCGCTGCAGCTTCCCCAGCGTGAGCGTGTATCGCGCACACTTATGCGGGCCACCTTGCACCCCAGCGCTTCGGCCATACGACGCGCCCGCGGACCCAGCAGAGCCTTGGCCTCGGCTTTCAGCCAGTCGGTCACGCGCCGGGCCATATGTTCCGCGCGGCCGCTGACGAAAATCACGCCGTCCTCTCGCCAGACGCCGCGACGCGCCTCGGGGGCATGGCGGATCACATGGTCGACGCCGAGGTAAGGCAGACTGACGCCGTCCTGGAACAGGATACGCGGCGGCAAGGACTGAAGCCGGTCTTCGATCCACTGGCGCATCTCGACGGCGAAGCGGGTCGCCGCCCGCGCCGAGACGCCGCGGGGACGCACCAGTACGATCTGCCCGGCGGCAGGATCGAGCCGCAAGCTGATGCGCCGCGCGCGGGGGCTGATGCGCGTGGTCATGCGCGCCGACAGGGGGCCCAACGCCGCCTGAAGATGGGCGGCAAGCTCAACGGCCTTGGCGTCGTCGCTTTGAAACATAGTCCGGAGAGTAATCCAGCTTTAGTCGACGATATAGTTCTCGAGCGCCCCGGCACGGCGTTCCGAGATGCAGCGCCCACGCATGGAGATTCCGGAGGTGTGGACGCTGTCCGGATCGCCACTGATAAGCGGATGCCAGGCCGCCAGGTCTCCGCCCTCGCTGAGCACGCGATAGGCGCATGTATCCGGCAGCCAATCGAGCTTCTCGACACTCTCTTGGGTGAGGATCACGCAATCGGGGACGAGTTGTTTGCGCTTCGGGTAATTGGTGCAACGGCAAGTATCCGTATCCAGGAGCCTGCAGCTCACCCGGGTCATCTTGAGGCTGCCGTCGGGATAGCGCAGCTTATGCAGGCAGCATTTGCCGCAGCCGTCGCACAGGCTTTCCCATTCCGCCGGGCTCATTTCGGCGAGAGACTTCTCCCGCCAGAAACGGCCTTCATTCATTTGGGATTCAATTCACGGCGCAGGCGGGTGGCGATGTCCTGGGCGGTGGCGTCCTTGGGGAAATGCGCCACGTACCGGCCTTCACGGTCCGTCAGATAGATGTAGCCGGTGTGGTCCATGAGGTAGTCGGCCTTGCCCTCTGAGCCTGCCGACTTGCTGGCGTAAACCCGGTAGACGCTTTCGGCAGCGCGAATCTGCTCAGGCGTTCCGGTGAGGCCCACCATGCGCGGATGGAAATGGCCGAGGTAGGTGGAGATCACTTCCTTGGTGTCGCGCTCCGGGTCGATGGTGATGAACAGCGGCAGCACATCATCGGCGACAGGGCCCGCCATCTGGATCGCCTGGGTCACGTACTGCAGCGCCAGGGGGCAGATATCCGGGCAGAAGGTGTAGCCGAAGTAGATCAGGGTGTAGTGACCCTCGAGCATCTTCTCCGTCACCACATTGCCCTTGGTGTCTTCAAGGGTGAACGGCCCGCCGATGGCGGCCTGGCCGGTGACGGTGATGGCGGGCTTCGGCGGCGAACGCATGCCCGGCAGATAGAGGATCAGGATCAGAACCGTGCCGGCGGCGATCATGAGCGCCAGGAGAATACGTTTGCCCATGGTGCTACTTCAGGCCTTGCAGTTGCTTAGCGGCTTCGGCCTTCAGGGGCGAGCCGTCGGGAACCTGTTCGAAGGATTTGCGGGCGAGGGCGGCATCCCCTGTCCGAACGGCAGCGAGCCCGGTGAGGTAAAGCGCCTCGCCGCTTTTAGGATCCAGCGCCAGCGCCTCCTTCAGCGCCTTGGCGGCGCCGGCAGGGACAGGGCCGCTCGGGCCGGTAATGACGAGGGCGGCGTATTGAAGCTTTGGTTGGATCTCCGCCGGCTTCAGCGCCATGGCTTTTTCATAGGCTTTGGCGGCGTCCTCGGGCTTGCGCAGCACGGTGTAAGATTTCCCCAGCATCATCCAGCCCTCGTAGTCGGCGGGATTCTGTTCGAGGCGGGCGGCGAGGCCGCCGACCATGCCTTCGATCATCTGACGCTGTTCGCCGGTGAAGCCGCCGGAATCGGGCGGAGTGGCAGGCGGCGGCGCTGCGGCGACCGCCGTTCCGTCGGCGGGAAGGATATCCAACGGGTGTTGCGGCGTGACGCTCATGGGCGGAATGCCGGCCGCCTGGGCCACCTTGGTCATCTCCTCGCGCACCACAGGCACCCACGGCGCTTCCGGCGGCGATGTGGCGGCAAGATCGCGCCAAATGGCGATGGCGCTTTTGGCGTCGCCCCGCAGGGCAAACTCCAGGCCGAGATAAAACCGCGCGCGCGGCTCGTTGCGGTCCAAGGTCAGGGATTTGATGAAGGCCGCGTGCGCCTCGGGCGACACAGTGCCGCCGGCGGCCGCGGTCATGGCCTCACCGAGCCCGGCGTAAGTATCGCCGTCGGGCTGCAGCGCCGCGAGCTTTCTGTAGGTGGCGACAGCCTCGTCGAAGCGCCCGAGCTGGCGGTAGGTGCGCGCCAGCAGGGTGAGGCCTTGGGTATCGGTGGGATTGGCTGCGACCTTGGCCGCCAGTTCCTGGACCATACGCGCGATCTGCGCTTCGTTGTCGTCGTGGCCCGCCGTGCCTGTTCCGGGTGCGGAGGCCGGCACCGTCGGCTGGCCGACGCTGAGATAAACCGCGACAGCCAGAGCCGGGACCAGGACCGCGATCCCGCCGGCGGTGAGCTTCCGGCGCAGCGGCGAGTCCGTGCGGATTTCGCCCTGGGTGACCTTGCCGGCGGCGATGATGCGGCGCTGGATCTCGAGGCGGGCGGCATCGGCTTCGGTCGGCGTCAGCACACCGCGTTCCAGGTCACGGTCCACTTCTTTGAGCTGGTCCTGGAACACTGCGACGTTATAGGAGGCCCGGTCCTGGGCAACCCCAGGCGCACGCAGCAACGGCCACAGCAACACCGCCACGGCCACGAGGGCCGCCAGGCCGATCAGCACCCAGATCATGCGCGGCCTCCTTCTTGGCGGTCATCAGCGGCGGCCAGTGCAGATTGTTCTTCCGCGCTCAAGGCGGATGGCTCTTTGTAACGCCGCCCCATGCGGCGCGACGCGGCCCAGGCGCCCAGCAGCAACACCACCGCCGGTCCGAACCACAGCAGGTATGTGACGGGCATAAAGCGCGGCTGCAGGCGCACGTAGTCGCCGTAACGGCTGGTCATATAGGCCATGATCGCATCGTTGCTGTCGCCGGCGGTGATGCGCTCGCGCACCAGGAGGCGCATGTCGCGGGCGATCTCGGCGTTGGATTCGTCGATGGTCTCGTTCTGGCACTGGACGCAGCGCAGGTGCTTGCTGACCTCCCGCGCGCGGGCCTCCAATGCCGGATCCTTCAGCATCTCGCTGGGTTCGACCGCCACCGCTGCCGTAGCGAGCAGGCTGGCGAGGAAAATTGTAGACCACTTCATTTGGTGAGCGGCTCGCTCTTTAAACGTTCAATCAGGGGCTTGATGGTGGCCTGCCACTTTTCACGGGTGATGATGCCGGGCTCCTTGTAGCGGATGACACCCTGCTTATCGATTACGAAGCTCTCGGGTGCGGCCACTACACCGAAGCCGATGGCGGCGTGGCTGCGGGGGTCCTGGCCCACCTTGTCGAAGGGGTCGCCGTGGCGCGCGAGCCAGGCGAGGCTCGCGTCCGGTTCGTCGCGCCAGGCGACGCCCTGAATTTTCACCACACCGCTGCGGGCGATCTCCAGCAGCATCGGGTGCTCGGCGACGCAGGCCACGCACCAGGAGCCCCAGAAGTTGACCAGAGTGACCTGGCCCTTGAGATCCTCGCTGCGCAAGGCGTCTCCGCGCCCCGGTAACGGCGTCAGATCGAAAGCCGGCATGGGTGTGTTTTCCAACACCGTCGGAATCAGGCTGGGGTCCTTGCCCTGTTCAACGTCCAGCAGCCGCTTGCCGAACAGGCCGGCGAGTACCAGCACGACCGCAAGGGGTATCAGATAGGGCCAGCGATTGACCTTAGGCGCGGGAATGTCGCTCATCTTATTCCGCGGGCTGTGGTGCGGCGTCGCTGACGTCCACATCCTTGGTGGCGGCGCGGCGCGGCGCGCCCACCCGGAGACGCCGGTCGGTCAGCGACATAAAGCCACCCAGCACCATCAGGATCACGCCGTACCAGATGAAGGGCAGCAGCGGCTGATAGTAGAAGCGGGTGACGTACTCACCGTCTTCGCCTTGGGCCTCGCCTAGCGCGGCGTAGAGGTCTGAGAAGAAATTGGTATGGATGGAGGTGAAGGTGGTCTGCATGGGCGGCTGCACGTAGGTACGGAGTTCCGGATGCAAGGTGGCCAGCGGCCGTCCGCCTTTACTCACTTCAATGGTGGCATGGGCGGCGCTGTAGTTGGGCCCCTGCTGCGGGACGGCGCCCTTGAAGGTCATGGTGTAGCCGGCGATGTCCATGGTCTCGCCGGGCTTCATGACCTGGATGGCTTCCTGCTTCCAGGCCGACGACGCGGTGACGCCGGCGATCAGCACGGCCATGCCGAAATGCGCCAGGGTCATGCCGTGCGCCGAGCGCGGCAGATTGATGAGGCGCGCGAGCGCGCCTTCGCGGCCGAAGCGGATACGCCCGCCCCATTCCATCAGCGATGCCACCGCGAGCCACAGCGCAAGCGTGAAGCCCAGCGCCGCGCCCAGGGCCACGAGGCTGACGCCCGCGATGGCCATAGTCGCACCCGCGCCGACGACGGCGAGCGCGCCGGCGATCTTGAGGCGGCCGAGGGCGCCTTGCAGGTCGGCGCGTTTCCACGATAGCAGCGGGCCCACGCCCAGGAGGGCCACCAGCGGCACCATCAAGGGAATGAACACGCCGTCGAAATAAGGCCGGCCCACGGAGATCTTTCCGATTTCCAGCGCTTCGGTGACCAGCGGATACAAGGTGCCGAGCAACACCGTCGCTGCCGCGGTGGTGAGCAGCAGGTTGTTGATGAGCAAGCCGCCTTCCCGCGAGATCGGCGCGAAGGCGCCGCCGCCGTCGAGCTGCGGCGCGCGAATGGCGTAAAGCGTGAGCGAGCCGCCGATGGCGAGACCCAGCAGCGCCAGAATGAAAATCCCGCGGGTGGGGTCGGCGGCAAAGGCGTGCACCGACGTCAGTACGCCGGAGCGCACCAGGAACGTGCCCAGCAGCGACAGGGAGAAGGTGATAATGGCGAGCAAGATGGTCCAGCTTTTGAGCGCCTCGCGTTTCTCCACCACGATCGCGGAATGCAGCAGCGCGGTGCCCGTGAGCCACGGCATGAACGACGCGTTCTCGACCGGATCCCACACCCACCAACCGCCCCAGCCCAGGGTGTAATAGGACCACCAGCTGCCGAGGCCGATACCGAGGGTGAGGAAGGCCCAGGCGGCCAGCGTCCACGGGCGCACCCAGCGCGCCCAGGCGGCGTCGACGCGGCCGTCGATCAACGCGGCGACGGCGAAGGAGAAGGCCATAGAGAAGCCGACGTAGCCCATGTAGAGCATGGGCGGATGCACGGCGAGGCCCGGATCCTGCAGCAGCGGGTTGAGGCCCTGGCCCTGGCCTGGCGCCGGGATCACCCGCAGGAAGGGATTGGAGCTGAACAGGATGAAGGCCAGGAACCCGACGCTGATCATGCCCTGCACTGCCAGCGCGCGGGCGCGCAGGGCCGGCGGCAGGTTGGCGCCGAAGGCGGCTACAGCAGCGCCGAAGACCGCGAGGATGGTGACCCACAACAGCAGCGAGCCTTCGTGGTTTCCCCACACGCCGGAGATTTTGTAGAGGAGCGGCTTGGCGGTGTGGGAGTTCTGATAGACCCCGAGTACCGAGAAGTCCGACACCAGGAACGCATGTGTGAGCGCGGCGAAGGACAGCGCCACCAGCGCGAACTGCATGAGGGCGGCGGGCTTGGCCACCGCCATCCAGGCCGCGTTATTACGCTGGGCGCCGATGAGCGGAACGCTCGCCTGGATGAGCGCGACGACCATCGCCAAAGCGAGCGCGAAGTGTCCGAGTTCGGTGAACATCAGTGGGCCTGTCTATTTTGCCGGGGTCGCGGAAGGGGCGCCGCCTTCTTGCCGCGGCGGCGCTTGAACGCCGCCTTCCTGCCAATGCCCGCTCTTCTTCAGCGCGTCGGCAACTTCCTTGGGCATGTAGTTCTCATCGTGTTTAGCGAGCACTTCGCTGGCCACGAACACGCCGCCCTTCATCTGGCCTTCGGCGATGATGCCTTGGCCCTCGCGGAACAGATCCGGCAGCAAGCCGGTGTATTGGACCTTGAGCGTGTTGCTCATGTCGGTGACGGAGAAGCTGATGTTCTCGCCGTTTTTCACCAGGCTGCCGTTTTCCACCAGGCCGCCGATGCGCACGCGCTGATTGGCAGCGACTTTCCCGGCGGCGACTTCGGTGGGGCTGCGGAAGAAAACAATGTTGTCCTGGAACGCGGTCAAGGCCAGCGCCACGCCACCGCCCAGGCCCAACAGGCCGAGCATCACGAAATAAAGCCGGCGGCGTTTGCGGGTCATGCTGCATCTCCCGGTGCGGGGGGTCGATTGCGGCGGACGGCCGCGAACTCCCGCTCGCGCGCCTTGAGGCTGCGCAGCGTGATGAGCAACAGGCCGATCAATCCGACCGCCACAGCTCCGTAGGCGGGCCACACCCACATGGCGTAACCGCCCATCTCGAGAACTTTGGTCACGGCGTCCATATGATTACTCCGCCGGCATGCGCGAGAGGCTGACTTCGCTCATGCGCGCGTTACGCAGCTTCACCGCCAGCAGTTCGGCGCGCAGGCGCAGGACCCAGACGGCGACGGTGTAGCAGGTGAAGGCGCCCAACATCAGAAACAGCGGTAGCAGGATCGAGCCGTCCACGGTGAAGCCGCCCATTTTCACGATGGAAGGCTGGTGCAGGGTGTTCCACCACTCCACCGAGAAATGGATGATCGGCAGATTGACCGAGCCGACGACGGCGAGGATGGCGGCGGCTTTGTCGCCGCGCTCCGGATCCTCGAAGGCGTCCGCGAGGGCGATGTAGCCGAGGTAGAGGAAGAACAGCAGCAAGAATGACGTGAGCCGCGCATCCCACACCCAAAAGGTGCCCCACATGGGCTGGCCCCAGAGCATGCCGGTGATCAGCGCGAGGCCCGTGAAGGTCGCACCCATGGGCGCGATGGCGCGGGCGGAGACATTGGCCATGGGGTGACGCCAGATCAGGAAGGCGGCGCTGCTCACAGCCATGCTGCCGTAGACCAGGAGCGAGATCCACGCCGAGGGGACATGAATGTAGAACAGCCGCACGGTGTCGCCCTGCTGGTAGTCGGGCGGTGACGTCACCAGCGCGATGGGCAGGCCCGCCAGGAACAACACCACGGCGAGGCCAGCGGCCCACGGGAAGACAGCGTTGGCGATCCGCATGAAGGTGGTGGGGTTGGCGAACCTGTGCATGGTCTTCTGCTTGGTCTTTTGTCTGGCCGAAGGCGGAGTTTTAAGGCTGGACGCAGGTTTATCCGGAGCACCCCGGCCCATCCACTTAAATATAAGCCGTAAGTCGCTGGAGTCCGACAACTTCCGTGTGATTCTGGGATCACGTACGCGCGTGGCCGCGCGGCCCCGCTCCCGGTCTCTCCTCGCGTGATACGTCACGTCAACGGGCAACACCAAACTATTGGAATCCCTATTCCGCAGCCTGCCGCAGTGCAGCAGCGGCGGCCCAGGGCGCCAAGGTAACCGCGAACAACGCCAGAGCACCCAGCAGCGCCAGCGTGGCTTTGGTGGAGACCCCGATGATGGCGGCCTCCACGCTCAGGGTTCCGAAGATCAGGATCGGCACATAAAGCGGCAGCACCAGGAACGACAGCAACACGCCGCCGCGGCGGCTGCCCAACACCAGGGCGGCGCCGACGGCGCCGATGAGGCTGACGGTGGGTGTCCCCAGAAACAAGGCGAGCAGCAGTGCGCCGTACCCTTGCGCCGGCAGATGCAAGGTCACCGCAAGCACCGGCGAAAGGATGATCAGTGGTAGTCCCGTGGTCAGCCAGTGGGCGGCGGTTTTCGCCAGCACCACGAACACCAGCGGTTCGCCGCAGAGCACCAGTTGATCCAGGGTGCCGTCCTCGAAATCCACCGCGAAGATCCGGTCCAGCGACAAAAGCGCCGCCAGCAGGGCCGAAACCCACAGCACACCGGAGGCAATACGCGCCAGCGTGTTGGTTTCCGGCCCGATGCCGAGCGGAAACAGCACGGTAGCGATGGCGAAAAACGCCAGAACGGTGAACGTGTCCGCACTCTGGCGGATGGCGAGGGACAGATCGCGTTTGAGCACCGCAGCAAAGACGGTCATTGGCTCCGCTCCGCTGCGCTCATACCGCTTCGCTCCAGTGGGTTTCCGAAACGTTGGTAAAGGCGCCCACGTCCAGGGGCGCGCCGTTTTCCACCACCGTCGTGCCGTGACTGGCGATCACCACCATGCCGCCCCGCGCCCGGTGATCGGCGATGATGCCGGCCAGGGCCTGGAGTGAGGCATCGTCGAGGGCGTTGCCGGGCTCGTCCAGCAGCCACAGGGGCGCCGGCGCCACCAGCAGCCGTGCGAGAGACAGACGGTGCCGCTGGCCTGCCGACAGCAGGCGGGCCGGAAAGTCCGCAAGCGCCCCCAAACCGAGCCTTTGGGCCGCCTGTTTCACGTCTACGGGGGGGTATCCCCACAGATTTCGCCAGAATTCCAGGTTCTCGGCCACTGTCAGGGCCGGTTTGACCGCATCCAGATGGCCAATAAAGCGCAAAAGCGCGCTATGGGCCTCGAAATCGTGGATTTCGGCCCCATTCCAGGCCAATTCACCCGCGGATTTGCGGTTCAGTCCCGCCATGAGCCGCAGCAGGGTGGTCTTGCCGCTGCCATTATGGCCGCGCAGGACCACGGCCTCGCCTGAACTGATACTGAAGGTGAGCCCCGCGAAAACCAAGCGTCCGCCGCGGCGGCAGGCTAGGCCTGTGCCGGAAAAGCTGGCGCGCTCAAAGGTTTGTAGGCTCAAGGCTGTCCCCGAATTGATCCGGGGGACCATAGCAGACCGCCACGCGCCGTAACGGGGGCAAAAAATATAGAGGTTGGGTAAAAAAGCGGCCGGCGCCGGGGTTCTGGGGGAGAAGGGGCGCCGGCCGTCTTGTATGGGCTGTCCTCTGCGGCAAAGGGTTTGGGGGAACCGCATTGCCTGATGCAGGGGCCGCTATCGAACGAGGGCCCCTAGCTATTGCCCATAACCATCACTTCACACCCCAAATGTGGCAACTTTTTGGGCCCAGTCTGCCCGCTAAATTGTAATACCCGTCAATGGGTTGGCGCAAATAAGCGCGGCGATGCGCCCTGGACTTTGGGCGGCGAATGTGGATTATGGCCGGTAAGCTTCCTTGGGGGGTAGCGGTTACGTCAAAACGGCATCTGCGTGCGTCCACGCGCAGGACAGGTCCGCCGTTTCCGTCCTCTGCTCCCTATCGGGACGCATAAAACATAAAAACAAACGCGAAGGAGCGGATCTCATGCCTCTCAGTGGTCACGACACTCTGAAGTGCCGGCGCAGCCTCACGGTGGGGGGCAAGAGCTACGACTACTTCAGCCTGCCCGTGGCGGCCGAGAAAATCGGCGACATCGCCCGCCTGCCCTTTTCGCTCAAGGTTCTGCTGGAAAACCTGCTGCGTTTCGAAGACGGATCGTCCGTGACGGTAGATCACGTGAAGGCGCTCGCCGCCTGGATCAAGACCAAAGCCTCCGACCAGGAAATCGCCTACCGCCCCGCCCGGGTGCTGATGCAGGACTTCACCGGCGTGCCCGCGGTGGTCGATCTGGCCGCCATGCGCGAGGCCATCAAGGCCCTCGGCGGTGATCCGCAAAAGATCAATCCGCTTTCGCCGGTCGATCTCGTCATCGACCACTCGGTGATGGTGGACGCTTATGCCAGTTCCACGTCATTGCAGCAGAACATCGACCTTGAATTTGAACGCAATGGCGAGCGCTACAAGTTCCTGCGCTGGGGCCAGATGGGCTTCGACAATTTCCGCGTCGTGCCGCCGGGCACCGGCATCTGTCACCAGGTCAACGTCGAGTATCTCGCCCAGGTGGTGTGGACCGGCGAAGAAAGCGGCAAGACCATCGCCTATCCCGACACGCTCGTGGGCACCGACAGTCATACAACAATGGTCAACGGTCTCGCGGTGCTGGGCTGGGGCGTGGGCGGCATCGAAGCCGAAGCCGCCATGCTCGGCCAGCCGACGCCTATGCTGATCCCGGAAGTGGTCGGCTTCAAACTCACCGGCAAGCTGGTGCCGGGCACCACCGCCACCGACCTTGTGCTCACCGTCACCCAGATGCTGCGCAAGAAGGGCGTGGTCGGCAAGTTCGTTGAATTCTACGGCAGCGGCCTCGACGACCTCTCGCTCACGGACCGCGCCACCATCGCCAACATGGCGCCGGAATACGGCGCCACCTGCGGCTTCTTCCCCATCGATAAGGAAGTCATCCGCTATCTCACCTTCACCGGCCGCGAGCCGGGCCGCGTCGCCCTGGTGGAAGCCTATGCCAAGGCCCAGGGAATGTGGCGCGACGAAAATTCGCCGGAGTCCGTGTACACCGACACGCTGTCGCTCGACATGTCGACCGTGGAGCCCTCCCTCGCCGGACCGAAGCGCCCGCAGGACCGCGTAGCGCTCTCGGCCGCCGCAGTGGAATTCGAAAAGGCGCTCAAGGAGGGCTTCTCGCATCCGGAGCCCGTGTCCTCGCCGGTGGCCGACTTGTCCGGCCCGGGCGCCAAGAACGCGCTCGAGGACGGCGACGTGGTGATCGCCGCGATCACGTCCTGCACCAACACTTCGAACCCCGCCGTGCTGTTCGCCGCCGGGCTGCTGGCGCGCAAGGCGCGCGCCGCCGGCCTGACCCGCAAGCCGTGGGTGAAAACCTCCCTGGCGCCGGGAAGCCAGGTGGTCACCGATTACCTCACCAAGGCCGGCCTTCAGGCTGATCTTGATGCGCTCGGTTTCAACACCGTCGGCTACGGTTGCACCACCTGCATCGGCAACTCCGGCCCGCTGGATGACAACATCGCCAAGTCCATCGAGACCGGCGATCTCGTCGTCACCGCCGTGCTGTCCGGCAATCGCAACTTCGAAGGCCGCATCAGCCCGCACGTGAAGGCCAACTACCTGGCCTCGCCGCCGCTGGTGGTGGCGTACTCGTTGTTCGGCTCCATGCGCAGGGACATCACCAAGGACCCCATCGGCACCGGGACAAACGGCAATCCGGTTTACCTGAAAGACATCTGGCCGTCGCAGGCGGAAGTCGCCCAGTTCATCGAACAGTTCCTGACCAAGGACATGTTCACCACGCGCTACTCCGACGTTTTCAAGGGCCCGGCCCCGTGGCAAGCGGTGAAGGCCGACAAGTCCGAGACCTATGCCTGGGACAAGGCCTCCACCTATGTCGCCAACCCGCCGTACTTCGTGGGCATGACCAAGACCCCGAAAGTGGTCAACGACATCAAGGGCGCGCGGCCCCTCGCCATCCTCGGCGATTCCGTCACCACCGACCACATCTCGCCCGCCGGCTCCATCAAGAAGGATAGCCCCGCCGGCAAGTACCTTATGGCTCACGGTGTCGAGCCCAAGGACTTCAACTCCTACGGCGCGCGCCGCGGCCACCACGAAGTCATGATGCGCGGCACCTTTGCCAATATCCGCATCAAGAACGAAATGGTGCCCGGCGTTGAAGGCGGCATCAGCAAGCACCAGCCCTCGGGCGACGTCATGCCGATCTACGACGCCGCCATGAAGTATCAAGCCGCCGGCACGCCGCTGATGATCATCGGCGGCAAGGAATACGGCACTGGTTCGTCCCGCGACTGGGCGGCCAAGGGCACCAACCTGCTCGGCGTGCGCGCCGTGCTGGTGGAAAGCTTCGAGCGCATCCACCGCTCCAACCTGGTGGGCATGGGCGTGTTGCCGCTGCAATTCAAGAATGGTGACACCCGCAAGACCTATCACCTGGACGGGACAGAAACCTTCGACATCTCCGGCATCAAGGATCTGAAGCCCCTGGGCGATGTGCAGGTGGTGATCCACCGCGCCGACGGTAAGTCCGAGACCATCACGGTTCAGTGCCGCATCGATAACAACGGCGAGCTGGAGTACTACCGCAACGGCGGCGTGCTGCATTACGTGCTGCGCAGCCTGGCGGCTTGAGTACCAGCGACGTCCTGAGCCGCGCGCTCGCGGCTCAGGCAGCAGGGCGGATCGATGAGGCGGCGGGCCTGTTCAATCAGGTCATCGCCGCCGATCCACGCTCCGTTCCCGCCCTCGTCAGCCTCGGGCAAATTCTTCAGAACGCGGGAAATCTCGTCACGGCGCGGGACCTCTACACCCGCGCGCTGAAAGTCGAGCGCGGCATTGCCGGGGTGCACAACAATCTCGGCGCAGTGCTGGTGGCCCAGGGTGACGACGCCGCGGCCATTCCGGTGTTCGAAGCCGCCCTCAGGATCGAGCCCGGCAACCAGCTCTTCCGCTACAACCTCGCCGGCGCTTTTGAGCGCGCCGGGCGGGCTATCGAAGCTATCACCCAGTTCGACGCTATGCTGCTGCGCGAGCCGGGGCATATCCATGCGGTGCTCGGACGCACGGCGGCGCTGTTCGCTCTCGGCCGCTGGGACGAGGCCTGGGCGGCTTACGGCGAACGTCATCGGCTGCACTGGGCCAGCTATCCCGAAGGCCGCCGCCCCATTCCATCCAGGCTGTGGCAGGGCGAACCTATTGCCGGGAAGAAGCTACTGCTGACCTATGAGCAGGGACTGGGCGAACAGCTGCTGTTCGCCAGCCACGTGCCCGAGCTCTTGTCTCTCGGCGCCC
>CANISR010000003.1 GCA_947470105.1 Fidelibacterota bacterium
AAGGTCAAAATGCCCGATATTGCTTCTTGCCGGCGCAGAGCATGAATTGCTCGCTGGTTACCTTCTGGCGATTGAGCCGCCCCCCTTTAGGAATGGATCATCGGAGACTGGCACGACTGCGCTCTCGGGCGGGTAGCTGTGGAGACTTGGGAATTGGCAGAAACCGCACTGGAGAAGAACACCGACAAAATCCCAAAATTGACGGCCGCAGCTGTGCTCGGAGACTTAGGCCCGCGCAAAAGCGCCCTATATGGGCGCCTTCCACGCGTCCACGCGGGAACCTTTAGTTTTTCTTGAAATAAATGGCGGAGAGGGTGGGATTCGAACCCACGGTGCCCTTGCAGGCACGCCGCATTTCGAGTGCGGTACAATCGACCACTCTGCCACCTCTCCGTTGATTCTCGGGCGACTTGGTCGGGCGGGGCGGAACCTAAACGAAGCCGCGACCCCCCGCAATAACGGCTTTTTTGCCCTGGAATCGGGCCTTTAGGCGTCTTTCCCGGCTGGGCTGGCCGTCTGGTCCACGGCGGAGCCGGGGTCAGGAGCTTGCGGGCCGGGGCGGTCGACCACCGGCGGGGCGCAGCGCGAGAGCATGTCCTTATAGTGCACGCGCACCTTCTCCAGGTTCATGCGGTTCAGGAACGCCGAGTAGGCGATGTAGGACAGCATGAAGCGCAGGTCCTTGGCCCAGGGCGGCATGAAGCGCGGAAATACGCAAAGCCCGTTGGCGGCCAGCGTGGTGATGGCCGGCATGTCGTCGATGTCGATCTTGCCGGCGAACAGCAGGCGGATGGTGTCGACGCGGGTTTCCTGCACGGCGATGCGCAGGAAGTTGTGCACGCGCACCAGGCCTTCGAGATAGACCCCGTCCTTGGTGAAGGGCGCGCCCCCTTCGACCATGCCGCCGCGCACCACGCGGCGGGCGTTTTCGAACGCCGCCCCTTTGTCCTTCGTGCGTTCGCGGAAATAGGCGTAAAGCTCGAGGAAGTTGGCGCCTTCCATGGACATCTTGATGGCCAGCGCGCGGTCGGCGAGGCGCAGGAGGCGCGACGGGTCCATGGCGCCGGAGATGATTTCCGCGAACACCGCCAGGCCTTCCTGGGTCCGCGTGGTGCCGGCGTGGCCGGCGCCGAGGATGGGAAAAGCGCTTTGCGCCGCGCCGTTCAGAGATGTGGCGATATGGACAAAGGCTTCGTGCTGCACCAGTTGCGCGAGATCGCGGTCGCTGAACACCGCCGCGCGGCGCAAACGGATGTAGCGCGAGCCCGCCAGCGCGTTGGCCGACAGATGATCGACAATCTCGATCTTGGGCGCTGAGTCGCCGAAGTGGCGTTTCAGAATGCCGTCCATGCGCGCACCCAGGTCCACGGCGCTGGTCTTCACTTCGCCGGTGGAGTCGAGATTGAGTTCGACGCCGACGAAAGAGCTCAACACCTGGTCGAGCTGGCGCGCGAGGTCCAGCGGCGTCACGTCGCATTCCAGCAGGTCCGTATCGGGCGAGCCGTAGAGCTGCACCGACAGGCGGTGGAATTCCTTGGTGCCCAGGGCCTGAAGCATGTCGGCCGAGATTGCGATGACGTCGGCGATGCGGCGCAGCCACGCCTGCACCGGGCCGTCGCCGTCGATGAGCGCCCGGGCGGCCGCCAGCACTTCGTGCACGGGGGCCGCACTCATGCGGGGATAAGTGATCTGGGGGAGTTCTGTTTCGCCGGCGGCGAAAAACCGCTCAGCCACCTCCGGGCCCCAGGCCACGGCGCGTAAAACCCGCACCGGCCGCTCCGCCTTACGGAGGAGGGCGGCGGCCTGGCTCAGGCGGCTGACGGACTCGGCCGACAGGCGGTCGGGGGTGAGGTCCGGGAGCGTGGTTCGGGGTACTGATCCGCCTTCCAAAGCGCTGACTCCGGGTTCCGGCCCGATTTTGGGCGAGCCTAATGCTACCTAAGCCTATGTAAAATAATCATTAATTAAGATGGTTTTGGCTCCTGCGCGGTCTAAAACGAGCGCCGGGGCGGCATTGACTCACATGGGCACACAGTATATTCACGCCCCTTCCACGCGGGCGGAACAGCCGGACTGGGCTCGGAACGCACGCTTTTTCCTTATCTATCAGAGACTTCGGGTAATTGGCCATGTTCGCGGTAATCAAGACGGGCGGCAAACAGTACAAGGTCAGCAAGGACGACATCATTGCTGTCGAAATGCTGGACGGTGAAGCCGGCGGCACCATCGTGTTTGGTGAAGTGCTGATGCTGGGCGACAAAATCGGCGCGCCCCGCCTCGACAACACCCAGGTGGTGGGCGAAATCATCCGCCAGTTCCGCGACGAGAAGAAGATCATCTTCAAGAAGCGCCGCCGCAAGCATTACCGCCGCCGCAACGGCCATCGCCAGCACCTGACCCTGGTGAAGATCACCGACATGGGCATGGGCATCGCGACGGTTGCCGCCAAGCCGGCCAAAGCCGCCGCCGCGCCCAAGAAGGCCGCCGCGCCGAAAGCCGCCGCCGCCGAAGGCGCTGAAAAGCCCGCCGCAAAGAAGACCGCGGCTAAGAAAACTGCAAAGAAGGCCGAAGCCTAGTCGCTTCGCCCTGACCTAGAGGACGTACTCAGATGGCACATAAGAAATCAGGCGGCTCGTCGTCGAACGGCCGCGATACCATTGGCAAGCGCCTTGGCATTAAGAAGTTCGGCGGTGAATCGGTTGTCTCCGGCAACATCATCGTGCGCCAGCGCGGCACCAAGTGGCACCCCGGCAAGAACGTCGGCCTGGGCCGCGACTACACCATCTTCGCCGTGGCCGATGGCTACGTTGAGTTCAAGGCTTCGACCGGCGGCAAGGTCTACGTCTCCGTGGCCCCGATGCCGAAGGCGCCCAACTAATACGGCGGATATTTCAGACCGCCGGCATCCACGCTGGCGGTCCCGTGGTTGAGAAAAAAGGAGACGGATCGCCGTCTCCTTTTTTATTGGCTGCGACCATGGAACTCGAACTCAAAACCGAACGCCTGATCCTGCGGCCATTCCGCCTCGAGGACGCACCGCGCGTCCGTCAATTGGCCGGCGTCTGGGAGATCGCGAGTATGCTCGCGGCCCTTCCCCATCCTTACCCGGAGGGCTTGGCGGAAAGCTGGATTGTGCAACATGACCGGCTCCGCCGTGCCGGCGCCTATCCCTTCGCGGCTTGCCGCGGCGATGAGTTGATCGGCAGCTTCGGCATCGAAGAGCCGCGGGGAAACGGACTCGAATTGGGGTATTGGGTCGGCGTTCCTTACTGGGGCCAAGGTTTCGCTACCGAAGCGGCGCAGGCCGTCGTGGACTTCGCCTTCAAATGGCTGGTACGGGACCATCTGCGCGCAGCCCACCTCGTGGAGAACGCTGCATCCGCCCGGGTTCTGGCCAAATTGGGGTTTGTGGCCACCGGCCGTGGCGCCTGCGAGAGCCGGGCGCGGGGCGCAGCGCTGGACTGCATACGTCTCGTTCTTAAACGCGAGGATTACCTTGCGAAATCAGGTATAAACTGACCCCATGAAGTTCCTAGACCAGGCCAAGATCTATTTGAAGGCGGGCGACGGCGGCAACGGCTGCGTCGGTTTCCGCCGTGAAAAGTTCATCGAGTTCGGCGGCCCCGACGGCGGCGATGGCGGCCGCGGCGGCGATATCGTGTTTGAGGCCGCCACCAACCTCAACACCCTGATCGACTTCCGCTATGCCCAGCATTTCAAGGCCGAGCGCGGCGATGACGGCGGCGGACAGAACCGCACCGGACGCAACGGCAACGACCTGGTGATCAAGGTGCCGGTGGGCACCGAGATTTTGTCGGAGGACCGCGAAGAGGTGATCGCGGATCTGTCCCGGGACGGCCAGCGCGTCGTGCTGCTCAAGGGCGGCAACGGCGGCTTCGGCAATACGCATTTCAAAGGCCCCAAAAACCAGGCGCCCGACTTCGCCAACCCCGGCCTGGAAGCGCCGGACATGTGGGTGTGGCTGCGCCTGAAACTCATCGCCGACGTGGGCCTGCTGGGATTGCCCAACGCGGGCAAGTCCACCTTCCTGTCTATCGTCACCCGCGCGCGCCCGAAGATCGCCGGGTATCCGTTCACCACACTGCATCCCAACCTGGGTGTGGCGCAGGTGGGCGAATTGGAATTCGTCATCGCCGATATTCCGGGCTTGATCGAAGGCGCCCATGAAGGCGCCGGCCTCGGCGACCGGTTCCTGGGTCACATCGAACGCTGCGCGGTGCTGCTGCATCTGGTGGACGGCACCGAGGAAGACGTGGCGGCGTCCTACAAAACCATCCGCCGCGAATTGAAGGCCTACGGCGGCGGCCTCACCGGCAAGCGCGAGCTGGTGGCGCTCAATAAAATCGACGCCCTGGACGACGACGCGCGCGCGGAAAAAGCCGCGGCGCTCGCCAAGGCCAGCCGCAAGAAAGTGCATCTGCTGTCCGGGGTTTCGGGCGAAGGCCGCGACGCCATGCTCAAGGCCATCGCCAAGATCGTCGCCTCCGCACGCGCCTCCGAGACCGGCGAGCCCGAACCTGAGTCTGACGAGGACGAGATCGAGGAGACGCCCGGAGGCTGGACGCCATGAGCGGGTCCGTCTTGAGCGAAGCCGCCCAGACGGTTTCAACATCTCCGGTTCTCGCCTCCCGCCGCCTGGTGGTGAAAATCGGCTCCGCCCTGCTGGTGGACGATGAAACCGGCAAGCTGCACCAAAGCTGGCTGGATGCCCTGTGCGACGACATCGCCGCCGCCCACGCCCGCGGCCAGGAAGTGCTGATCGTCACCTCCGGCGCTATCGCCATCGGCCGCGGCCCCCTGGGCATGGTGGGCCGCAAGCTGCGCCTCGAGGAAAAGCAGGCCGCGGCGGCCACAGGTCAGATGCGTCTGACGCAGGCCTACCAGAACTCCCTCGATCGGCACGGCCTTACCGTCGCCCAGGTGCTGATCACCCTGGACGATACCGAGAACCGCCGGCGCTATCTGAATGCGCGCAACACCCTCGATACGCTGTTGCGTCTGCGCGCCGTACCTGTGATCAACGAGAATGATTCCGTCGCCACCGCGGAAATCCGCTTCGGCGACAACGACCGCTTGGCCGCCCGCGTGGCGCAGATGATCAGCGCCGACACCCTGGTCCTGCTCTCGGATATCGACGGCCTCTACACCGCCGATCCGCGCGTTAAGCCCGACGCCCAACTGGTGCCGGAAGTCCGCGAGGTTACTCCGGAAATCGAAGCCATGGCGGGCGTGAGTTCCACCGGCTACGGCTCCGGCGGCATGACCACCAAGATCATGGCGGCGAAAATCTGTATGGGCGCTGGCTGCACCATGGCCATCGCGCCGGGCAAGCCGCGCCATCCGCTGCAAGTCCTGATCGACGGCGGGCGCTGCACCTGGTTCTCGCCCGGCGCCGAGCCGCGCGCGGCGCGCAAGCGTTGGATCGCGGGCAGTGTGCAAACCCTGGGAATGCTGGTGGTGGATGACGGCGCGGTGACCGCGTTGCGCGCCGGCAAGAGCTTGCTGCCGGCCGGCATTATCGATGTCTCCGGCGCCTTCGAGCGCGGCGACGCGGTCGATGTCTGCACCCGCGACGGCCGGCGCATCGCCAAGGGGCTGTCGGCTTACGCCACGCAGGATGTCCGCGCGATCATGGGCCACAAGTCCGAGAAGATCGAAGAGATCCTGGGCTATCGTGGACGTGCCGAAGCGATTCACCGCGACGATCTTGTGGTCGGGGTATAGCCATGGACGGTGCGAAAGCTCCCGGTGATATCGCTGCGCTCATGAACGAGATCGGCCGCGCCGCCCGTGAGGCAGCACGCGTCCTCGCCCAGGCCGACACCGCTCGCAAGAACCAGGCTTTGACCGCCGCGGCCGCATCACTCCGCGCCAAGGCCGGCGCGATCAAGGAGGCCAACGCCATCGACATGGCGGCGGGCCGCGCAAAGAACCTGACGCCGGCGCTGCTGGACCGTCTCGCGCTGGACGACAAACGCATCGAGGCCATGGCCAAAGGGCTGGAAGATATCGCGGCCCTGGCCGATCCGGTGGGCCAGGTGATGGCCGCATGGACCCGGCCCAACGGCCTCAAGATTGAACGCATCCGCACGCCGCTCGGCGTCGTCGGCATCATTTATGAATCCCGCCCCAACGTCACCGCGGACGCCGCCGCCCTTTGCCTCAAGGCCGGAAATGCCTGCATCCTGCGGGGCGGGTCCGAGAGCTTTCATTCGTCCCGCGCGATCATGGAATGTCTGCACGCAGGTTTACGCGCCGCCGGGATTCCAGAGGCGGCACTGCAGATGGTGCCCACATCCGACCGCGCCGCAGTGGGCGAGATGCTGACCATGACCAAATATATCGACGTCATCGTGCCGCGGGGTGGCCAGTCGCTTGTAGACAGGGTGATGCGCGAATCCCGCGTGCCCACGTTCCAACACCTCACCGGCCTGTGTCACACTTACATTCATTCCGCCGCCGACCCCGTGAAGGCGCGCCAGATCGTGCTCAACGCGAAAATGCGGCGCACGGGCATCTGTGGCGCCACCGAGACGTTGCTGGTGGATGAGGCGGTCGCGGCCGCCCAACTGCCGCCGATCCTCGACGACCTCATCAAGGCCGGCTGCGAACTGCGCGGCGACGCTGCCGTACAAAAGCTGGATGCGCGCGTGAAGCCCGCGACGGCCGAGGATTGGGACACCGAGTACCTCGACGCCATACTCGCTGTGCGCATCGTCAAGAACCTTGACGACGCCATCGACCACATCACCACGCACGGGTCGTCGCACACCGAGTCCATCATTACCGAGGACAATGCCTCTGCCGCACATTTCATGAGCGCGCTGGACAGCGCCATTGTCATGCACAATGCCTCGACCCAGTTCGCCGACGGCGGCGAGTTCGGCATGGGCGCCGAGATCGGTATCGCCACCGGCAAACTGCACGCCCGCGGCCCCGTAGGCGTCGAGCAGCTCACCACCTTCAAATACAAGGTGCACGGTGACGGCCAGATCCGTCCCTAGCCTTCCCACTTTCGGTGACCGGCGGCGGGGGCGCATCGGCTTGCTCGGTGGATCATTCAATCCCGCCCATGCCGGTCATGTTCACCTGACGCGGGAGGCGCTGCGGACGCTGGGCCTCGACCAGGTGTGGTGGCTGGTGAGCCCGCAGAATCCCCTCAAGCCCACCGCCGGTATGGCCCGCTTCAGCGCGCGTTTGGGCGGCGCGCGCGAGACGCTCCGGGCGGCAGGCCTGGGCCGAAGCGTCCTCGCCACCGGGATCGAGGGCCGACTGGGCTTTCAGCGCACCGCGCAGACTTTGCGCAGTTTACGTATGCGATACCCCAATCTGTCCTTCGTTTGGCTCATGGGCGCCGACAACCTGGCGGAAATCTCACGCTGGTGGCGCTGGACCGGCATCTTTCGTGCCGCGCGCGTTGCGGTTTTCGACCGCAGTCCTTATTCTTACAAAGCCTTGGCAAGCACCGCTGCTGTGCGCTTTTCCAGCGTCCGTTGCGGTATAAGGGCCCTGTGGCGGCATGACGTTCCCGCCTGGAGCTATGTGGCTATGCGGCGGCATCCGGCCTCCGCCACTGAAATCCGCCGCGCCGCGAAACCGACCCAAACCTAGGAGACGACCATCCGCGACACTCCCATCACGCTCGACAAGCTCGTCGAGACGATCCTCACCTCCCTCGATGACGATAAGGCGCAGGACATCCTGACCATCGACCTCACAGGGAAGACCAGTATTGCCGATCGCATGATCCTGGCGTCGGGCACCTCGGCCCGCGCGGTGGCGGCCATGGCCGAGCATCTCATCATCAAGCTCAAGGTGCTCAACATCATGCCCAACAGCGAAGGGCAGAAGCACGGCGACTGGGTCGTGATCGACGCGGGCGATGTGATCGTGCATCTGTTCCGCCCCGAAGTGCGGCTGTTCTACGACCTCGAACGGTTGTGGGCAGCACCCGCCGCCACCCCCGCCAAGAAATCCACCAAGCGCGCCTGACCGCCGGACACAGCGATGAATATCGTCATCGCCGCCATCGGCAAGGCGCGCTCCGGGCCCGAGCAGGCCCTGTTCGAGACCTACAGCGCGCGGCTGCCGTGGAAGCTTGAGGTCAAGGAGCTGGAGATCAAGAAGGAGCTTGCCGCCGATGTGCGCAAGGCGCGCGAGGCCGAGCTGTTGCTGGGTGCAGTCCCGGACGGCGCCCGTGTGGTGGCATTGGATGAGCGCGGCAAGAATGAAGGCAGCGCAGCCTTCGCAACGCGTCTCGGACGCTGGCGCGATGACGGTGTGCGCGCCGTTGCGTTCCTCATCGGCGGCGCCGACGGCCTCGATGAAAGCGTGAGAAAACGGGCTGATTTGGTGCTTTCTTTGGGTGCGTTGACCTGGCCCCATCTGCTGGTGCGCGGGCTTCTGGCGGAACAGCTTTACCGCGCCCATAGTATCTTGAGCGGTCATCCCTATCACCGCGCGTAAGGAGCCGCCCTTGATAGCGCGCCCCATCGATCCGCTGACCTACACTGTAAGCCCGCTGGACCGCGCGGGCATTCTGCGGACCGATGAAGCAGCCGTGCAGGCGCACCTCACGGGCGGCAAAGCGCGCATCGTGCCGCTGTGGCAGCAGCGACACCTGGTTACGTCCGATGGCGCTGCCGGGGTTTTTTCCTACGACGAAGTCGCGCTGATGTTGGGCGCCGACGTTCAGACGGTGTTCCTGGGTCTGGCTGATGACACGCCGTGGTTCGCGGCGGGATTTCCGGCCGCCGACACCGCGCCCATCGCCGGCGACTACCGCGCGCTCAATGACGTTGTGCTGTTGATGCCGGGCGACCAGGCGTCGATCCTGGCCTACGCCCGCGCCATGGTGATCTGGCATGAGAACCACCGCTACTGCAGCCGGTGCGGCACGGCGACGGTCAGCGACGAGGCCGGTCATTGCCGCAAGTGCACCAACGCTGCCTGCGGCTACCGCAGCTTTCCGCGCACCGACCCGGTGGTGATCACCCTCATCACCGACGGCGACCGCTGCTTACTCGGGCGTCAGGCGAGTTGGGCGCCCGGCATTTATTCAACCATCGCCGGATTCGTGGAGCCGGGCGAAACCGTCGAAGCCGCCGTGCGGCGCGAGGCGGAGGAAGAAACCGGAGTGGAGGTGGGTGACGTTCGCTATATCGCGTCGCAGCCCTGGCCGTTCCCAGCCTCGCTGATGTTCGGCTTCCACGCCGACGCCCTCACCACCGCGATTCGCCGCAAGGACAATGAACTGGAGGACTGCCGCTGGTTTACCCGTGCCGACATCCTGACCTTCCAGGAGCGCACATCCACCGCGCCCGGCTTCAAGCTGCCCAACCGCTACGCCATCGCCCGGTTACTGTTGGACCGCTGGCTTCAGTAAATGTACCTGGTACATTTATGTTTCCGGCAATATTCAATTATTTCAGATAGATAAGAGATAAAATAAATGTACCAGGTACATTTATTTGAAGCGCTGGGGGTGGGCCGGGTAGGTGCCCAGAATGCTGACTTCCTTGGAGAAGAATCGGAGTTCTTCCAGGGCCAGGGCTAGGGGCCGCTCGGACGGGTGGCCGTCGACTTCGGCGTAGAACTGCGCGGCTTCGAATTTGCCGTCGACCATGTAGCTCTCGAGCTTGGTCATGTTGATGCCGTTGGTGGCGAAGCCGCCCAGCGCCTTGTAGAGCGCGGCCGGCACGCTGCGCACCCGGAACACGAACGACGTCACATGGGGCCCGTCTTTGGCGCGAGTCTTGGCCGCCGTGCGCGACATGATCAGGAAGCGCGTGGTGTTGTGGTCGGCGTCCTCGATGCCGGAGGCCAAGGTCTTCAGACCATAGATTTCGCCGGCGAGTTTGGAGGCAATGGCGGCCACCGTGGGATCACCGCGTTCCGCCACGTCCCGGGCCGAGCCGGCAGTGTCAGCGCCGACGATGGCCTTCAGGCGATGCTTGCGGATGAAGCGCCGGCATTGCCCGAGCGCATGCACGTGGCTCTCGACACGCTTCAGTTTGTCGAGCCGCCCGCCCGGCACGGCCAGCAGGTGATGATTCACCCGCTCGAAGTGTTCGCCGATGATGAACAGGCCCGAGTGCGGCAGCAGATGGTGAATGTCGGCGACACGGCCGGCGACCGAATTATCGACCGGGATCATGGCGAGCCGCGCGTGGCCCTGTTGCACGGCGGCGAAAGCATCCTCGAATCCGGCGCAGGGTAATGCCGTCATACGCGGAAACCGCGTCTTGCAGGCAATATGCGAATAGGCCCCCAAAAAGCCCTGAAACGCTATGGTATTGGCAGGTTTTGACGCGGGTGCCCGGGCCATTACTTTGCCGGCGCGAGCAAGCGGCGCGCGCGCTCCAGGTCCGCCGGCGTATCGACGCCCAGCGGAATGGTGTCTACCAGTGCCGCCGCCATGCGCATGCCGTTCTCCAGCGCGCGCAATTGCTCCAGGCGCTCGCGCTGCTCCAGGATCGTCGGCTTCAAGGTGACGAAACGGCGCAACGCCGCGCGGCGGAAGGCATAGATGCCGATGTGGTGATAGTGATCGCCGGGCCCCGACGGAATCAGGTTGCGGCTGAAGTACAGCGCCGGCCCTACGGTCGAACCCGGCTGAAACGACACCGCGGCTTTCACCACCGCGGCATCGGACAGTTCTTCCTCGGCGGTGATGCGGGCCACGACCGTGGCGATATCGACCGCCGGGTCGCCCAGGGGCACCACGGACGCGGCCACCAATTTAGGATCGAGCGTCGGCAGATCGCCCTGCACATTGACGACGATGTCGAAGGCGCCCTTCGGATCATGAATCTCCGCCGCCGCATGGACGCGGTCGGACCCGGACGGCAGATCCGGATCGGTCATCACCGCCATGCCGCCGGCCTTGGTGATGGCGTCGGCGATTTCCGGGTCCCCCACCGCCACGATCACCGGCCCGGCCTGGGCCGCCACGGCCCGGCGCCAGACATGCACAATCATGGGCTCGCCGTTAATCAGGGCGAGGGGCTTGTCCGGCAGGCGGGTGGCCTTGAGGCGGGCGGGAATGACGATCAGGGCGGTCATTAGCTTATTTTCCATCAGGAATGCCGGGACACATACAGGAACCACCCCACCCTTCCAAGGCCTTATGGCCCGCGGCGGCCCCCACGGGGCCACCCCCGGAGCCTTGATTTATATTGAGATTTGCTTGGGGACCCAGTATCAAACCGCAAGCGGCCAGTGCCCGGGCTGGGCGGGCCGCCATAGACCTTTTGACGACGATAGGGGCGGTTATGAGCGATCAGGCGAAGCGTCACGGCGAGGCTGCCATTTCCCCGTTCTGGGACAGGGCCATTCCCGCCTTCTGGCTCGCCTTCTGCGCCATCCTCATCGTCAACCTCATCGGCAACTTCGTCTTCCACGGCTACATCCTGCCGGAAGAAGCGGAGCACGGCGCCCACGAAGCCAAGTTCGGCTACCCGATCGAAGTGGTTGAAGAAGCCGGCGGCGCAGCCGCAGGCCCCGCAGCGCGTGTGTCCGCTGTGTCCATGATCGCCGACGCCACCGCAGCCGCCGGCACCGAAGTGTTCCGCAAATGCGCGGCCTGCCACACCGTCGAAGCGGGCGGCGCCAACAAGACCGGCCCGAACCTTCACAACATCGTCGGCGATGTCATCGGCGACCGCAACGGCTTCAAGACCACCGATTCCCTCAAGGCCATTGCCGGCGGCAAGTGGGATTACGCCACCCTGGAAGATTACCTGGAAGACCCGAAGCGCCTGGCGCCCAAGGGCTCCATGTCCTTCGCCGGCCTGAAGAAGCCGGAAGACCGTGCCGCGGTCATCAAGTTCCTCATGGGCGCCACCGAGAATCCGCCGCCGCTGCCCGCTGCTCAATAAGAGCCGGCCCAGTAATCTAAGCCTCCCAGCTTTCGAAGATCCTTCAGCCCCGCCGGAAACCCCGGCGGGGCTGAAGCGCTTTTGGGGGCCCGTTCACAGCCGCGCGCGCGGCATAGATCATTGATTGGAAAGGGCCTTGGTTGGCCCTAGAGTTAAATGGCGAGTGCAACGGCGGAGGAGATGACGATGAAGCGGACTGTGTACGCGGCCCTGACGGCGGCCTTGGCATTTACGGCGCTGTCCTCGCCCGCCTCCGCCATGGTTCGCGGCAAACCGGTCCACGGCCTCTCGATCTACGGCGAACCCAAATACGGACCTGACTTCAAGAATTTTGACTACGTGAATCCGGCTGCGCCCAAGGGCGGAACGCTCCGCATGTCCGGCTTCGGAACGTTCGACTCCTTCAATCCCTTCGCCGTCAAAGGCACCTCGGCAGGGCTTATCCAAGCCATGGGCGCCGCAAGCTATATGTATTTTGTCGAGAGCCTGTTCGTGCGCGGCGCCGATGAAGCCGGGTCAAATTACTGTCTGCTTTGCCAGACCGTCGAGGTGGCGCCTGACGGCACCTGGGAAGAGTTCACCTTGCGCCCCGAGGCCAAATTCCACGACGGCTCACCCGTCACCGCCGACGACGTCGTGTTCTCCTTCGAGCAATTGATGACCAAAGGCGCGCCGCTGTATCAAATGTATTGGGGCGATGTGACCAAGGCGGAGAAGACCGGCCCGCTTAAAGTGAAGTTCCACTTCAAGGACGGCGGCAATACCGAACTGCCGGGTATCATGGGCGAACTCCCTGTGCTTTCCAAAGCCTGGTGGAGCAAGCACGATGTCGCCAACTCGACGCTGGATATCCCGGTGTTCAGCGGTCCCTACAAACTCGATAAGTTCGAGGCTGGCCGCTACGTGGTGTTCAAGCGCGACCCCAATTACTGGGGCCGCAATCTCAATGTGACCAAGGGCGCGTTCAACTTCGACGAAATCCGCATCGACTACTACCGCGACGACGATGTCGCCTTCGAGGCCTTCAAGGCCTATCAGTTCGACTATCACACCGAGAACGTCTCCATGCGCTGGGCGACGGCCTACGACAAATCCGTGGTCGATTCCGGCCTGATGGTGAAGGAAGACATCCGCGACGGCTTGCCGGATCGTGCGCAGATTTTCGTCATGAACATGCGCAAGCCCATCTTCGCGGACCGCCGCGTGCGCGAAGCCGTGGCGCTGGCGTTCGATTTCGACTGGGGCAACAAGAACCTCTCCTACGGCCTGTTCGCGCCCACCAGCAGTTACTGGGTGGGCTCCGAACTCGCGTCATCAGGCCTTCCGCAGGGCGAAGAGCTGGCGATCCTGGAGAAATACCGCGGCAAGATTCCCGACGAGGTCTTCACCAAGCCGTTCACGCCGCCGCGTACCGACGCCAGCGGCAACAACCGCGAGAACCTGGTAAAGGCCAGGGCGCTGCTGACCGCTGCGGGATGGACCGTCAAGAACGGTGCGCTGGTAAATGCAAAAGGCGAGCCCTTCGAATTCGAGTTTCTGCTGGCGCAGCAAAGCATGGAAAAATGGGTGAACCCCTTCTTCCAGAATCTCGCCAAGCTTGGCATCAAGGGCCGCATCCGGGTGGTGGACACCACCCAGTACATTAACCGCATCACCAACTTTGAATTCGACATGATGGTCGGCGGGCCGGGCGAAAGCATCTCGCCCGGAAACGAGCAGCGCGAAAATTGGGGCTCGGCCTCGGCTGACAAGAAAGGCGGCCGCAATGTTGGCGGCATCAAGGATCCGGTGGTGGACGCCATCGTCGAGGACCTGATCGTCGCCAAGACCCGCGAATCCCTGGTGGCCCACACGCGGGCTCTGGACCGGGTGCTGCTGTGGAACTGGTACGGTATCCCCATGCTCAGCACACCGTCCGATTGGATCGCCTATTGGAATAAGTTCGACAAACCCGCAAAAGTCCCCATGCAGGGGCCCGATCCGGCGCTGTGGTGGTATGATTCTGTCAAAGCGGCAAAAGTCGACGCGGCGCGCGGTGCCAAAAAATAATTAGTTTCAGTTCCCGCCGTCTTTAGATGTTCGCATATATCGTCCGCCGCCTCGCGCTGATCCCCCTGACGTTGCTGGGGATCATCACGCTCAATTTCGTCATTGCGCAGATCGCGCCGGGCGGACCGGTGGAGATCATGCTCGCCCACCTGCAGGGCATCGACACCTCCGCCGGCTCCCAGATGAGCGGCGGCAATGCCGACCGGGCCGCAGGCAGCGGCGGCGGCGGCGGCGGCAAATACCGGGGCGCTCAAGGCCTCGACCCGGAACTCATCAAGCGCATCGAGAAGCAGTTCGGCTTCGATAAGCCGGCGCACGAACGCTATGTCATGATGATCAAGAGCTACCTGACCTTCGACCTCGGCGAGAGCTATTACCGCTCCCAACAAGTCACGTCGCTGATCCTGGACAAACTGCCGGTATCCATCTCCATCGGCCTCTGGAGCACCTTGATCATCTACATGGTCTCCATTCCGCTCGGCGTCGCCAAAGCCGTGCGCGATGGATCAACCTTCGACGTTGCGACGTCCTATGTGATCTTCATCGGCTACGCCGTACCCGCCTTCCTGTTCGCGATCTTCCTGATCGTGGTGTTCGCGGGCGGCAGCTATTTCAGTTGGTTCCCTTTGCGCGGCCTGACGTCCGACAACTGGGCGGAGCTGTCCACCTTCGGCAAGGTGAAGGACTACTTCTGGCACCTGGTGCTGCCGGTGACCGCCATGACCATCGGCGGCTTTGCCTCCCTGACCATGTTGACCAAGAACAGCTTCCTCGAGGAGATCAACAAGCAGTACGTGCTGACGGCCCGCGCCAAGGGCCTGAGCCAGCAGCGTGTGCTCTATGGCCACGTTTTCCGCAACGCCATGCTGCTGGTGATCGCCGGCTTCCCCGCCGCCCTTATCGAAATTCTGTTCACCTCGTCGGTCCTGATCGAGGTGATCTTCTCCCTCGATGGCCTCGGCCTGCTCGGCTTTGAAGCCACGACCAACCGGGACTATCCCGTGATCTTCGGCACGCTCTACATCTTCAGCCTCATCGGCCTGACCCTCAATCTCGTCAGCGACCTGGCCTATCATGTGGTGGACCCGCGGATCGACTTCGAGGCCCGCGCATGAGTGATGCCGCCATCATTGCCCAGGCTCCGCCGCGCCGCTGGGCGCTGTCGGCGCTCAATCGCCGGCGGCTTGCCAATTTCCGCGCCAATCGCCGTGGTTATTGGGCGTTCTGGATCATGCTGGTTTTTTTCGTGCTGTCGCTGTTCGCCGAGTTCATCGCCAACGACAAGCCCCTGCTGATTTCATACAAGGGCTCGCTCTATTCGCCGGTCTTACGCGACTATCCCGAGACCACCTTCGGCGGCGATTTCGATACCGCCGCCGACTACCGCGACGCCACCATCAAGGGGCTCATCGAAAAGGACGGCTGGATCACCTGGCCGCTGATCCGCTTCAGCTACGACACCATCAACTTCAACCTGCCGGTGCCGGCCCCGGCGCCGCCGTCCGATGTGAATGTGTTCGGCACCGATGAACAAGGACGCGACGTGCTGGCGCGCCTGATCTACGGCTTTCGCCTGTCGGTGCTGTTTGGCCTGATGCTGTCGGTGGTGTCGTCCGTGGTCGGCGTCACCGCCGGCGCCGTCCAAGGTTACTTCGGTGGTCTCACCGATCTCCTGTTTCAGCGCTTCATCGAAATCTGGAGCGGACTGCCGCAGCTTTTCATCCTCATCATCGTGTCGTCGGTGTTCATTCCCGGATTCTGGACATTGCTCATCGTCCTGCTGTTGTTCAGTTGGACCTCGCTGGTGGGTGTGGTGCGCGCCGAGTTCTACCGCGCCCGCAGCTTCGACTACGTGCGCGCGGCCAAAGCCCTGGGCATGGGTGACCGCATGATCATCTTCAAGCACGTGCTGCCCAACGCCATGGTGGCGACGGTCACCTTCCTGCCCTTCATCCTGTCGGGCTCCGTGGTCGCGCTGACGTCGCTGGATTTCCTCGGATTCGGATTGCCTCCCGGCTCGCCTTCCCTGGGCGAGTTGCTGCGCGAAGGTAAGGAGAACCTCCAGGCGCCGTGGATCGCGATCACCGGGTTCTTCACGGTTGCCACCACACTGACGTTGATGGTGTTCATCGGCGAAGCCGTGCGCGACGCCTTCGACCCGCGCAAGACGTTCGCCTGATCCATGGCAGACACTGTCCCCCTGCTTGAAGTCACGGACCTCAGCGTTCAATTCGCCGTAGGACAGGACATTGTTGCTGCGGTCAAACATGTTTCCTTTCGCCTGGAGAAGGGCGAGACCCTCAGCCTCGTAGGCGAAAGCGGCTCGGGCAAAACCGTGACCGCCCTGTCGGTGCTGCAGCTTCTTCCCTATCCGCGCGCGTCTCATCCCACCGGCAGTATTAAATTCCGCGGCGACGAACTTGTGGGCGCCCCGGAAGCGGTCATGCGCACGATCCGCGGCAACCGCATCGGTATGGTGTTCCAGGAACCCATGACCTCGCTCAATCCCTTGCACAATATCGAGAAGCAGGTGGGCGAGGTGCTGGAGATCCACGGCGGATTGACCGGTGACGCAAAACGCACCCGCGTTCTGGAGCTGCTGCATCTGGTAGGCCTGCCGGAAGCCGAGCGGCGCCTGGGCGCCCTGCCCCACGAACTCTCCGGCGGCCAGCGCCAGCGGGTGATGATCGCCATGGCCCTGGCCTTCGAACCTGACATCCTCATCGCCGACGAACCTACCACGGCCCTCGATGTCACCATCCAGGCGCAGATCCTGGCCCTGCTCACGGACCTGCAGACGCGTTTGGGCATGGCCATGCTCTTCATCACCCACGACCTCGCCATCGTGCGCCGGCTGGGCGGACGGGTGTGCGTGATGAAGGACGGCGCCGTCGTCGAACACGGCGACGTTAAGGACGTTTTTGGCGCCCCCACTCACGACTACACCAAACACCTTATGGCGGCGCAGCCCAAGGGCCCGCCACCGGTTTTGGATACCAGCGTGCCGGAGATTGTGAGCGCCACTGATCTCAAGGTGTGGTTCCCCATCAAGCGCGGCCTCATCCGCCGTACCGTCGGTCATATCAAGGCGGTGGACGGCGTGACCCTGAGCCTGGGCGCCGGGCAGACTCTGGGCGTGGTTGGCGAGAGCGGATCGGGCAAGACCACCTTGGGCCTCGCGCTATTGCGCCTGACCGCGAGCGAAGGCGCCATCACATTCGAAGGTCAGCGCATCGACAACCTGAGCGCAAAAGAGATGCGCCCCTTGCGCAAACATATGCAGGTGGTGTTCCAGGATCCCTTCGGGTCCCTGAGCCCGCGCCTGTCCATCGGCCAGATCGTCGGCGAAGGCCTGGCTGTGCACGGCATCGGAACCCCCGCCGAGCGCCGGGACGCGGTCGCGGCGGCGCTGAAGGATGTGGGGCTGGATGGCCGCATCCTGGACCGCTACCCGCACGAGTTTTCCGGCGGCCAGCGCCAGCGCATCGCCATCGCCCGCGCCATCGTGCTGCGGCCCAAGTTCATCGTCCTCGACGAACCCACCAGCGCCCTGGACGTGTCGGTCCAGGCCCAGATCGTCGACCTGCTGCGCGCCCTGCAAGATAAGTACCGTCTTGCCTACCTGTTCATCAGCCACGATCTCAGGGTGGTGCGGGCTCTGGCGGACTCGGTGCTGGTGATGAAAGACGGCGTGGTGCGGGAAAAAGGCGCCACGGCGCAGGTGTTCAGCGACCCTGTCGATCCGTATACCCGCGCGCTGCTGGCCGCCGCCCTGGAACTTAAAGCTGTAAAAACCACCGTTACCCCTCCTTAACCTTTGGCTTCTAAGGTGGAATGGGGACCCATATTGAGCATGCGGGTTGCTGGGGCTGGGTTGGTGGCTCATAGTTAATGCTCACGACGGATTGGACCTATGGCGCGTAACGACGACGACGAAGATTCCAAACAGGCGATCTACAACGTCGACGTCGATATTTCCGTCGTGCTGGGCCAGGCCAACCTGCGCGTCAACCAGCTCCTCAAACTCGGCCGCGGCGCCGTGGTGGAACTGGAGCAGAAGACTTCCGACCCGGTGGAGATCTTCGCCAACGACGTGTTGATTGCCCGCGGCGAAGTCGTCATCACGTCCGGCGACAAAATCGGGGTCACCCTGACCGAGCTGGTCAAGTCCATCTACAGCAACGCCGACTAACTATTGTCGTGTAGATGCCGTTGAAGATCGCGCCGCGATCTTCTAAACACAGTCCGCTTTCATTCCTCCGGCTGGCTGTCGATGCGCATCCTCTATCATCACCCTCTCGTCGCTTCCGCCCGCAAGGTTCGCCTCGCGCTCCATGAGAAGCGTCTGGCTTTCGAAGAACGCTCCATTGAGCCCTGGCGCCCCAACGAGGAATTGTTGGGCCTGACGCCCACCGGTGAGCTGCCGGTGCTGGCGGATGAAGACGGCACCGTGGTCAGCGATCATGGCGCCATCGTTGAGTATCTGGACGAAGTTTACGCGGAGCCTTCGCTCATTGGGCGCACGCCGATCGAGCGGGCCGAGGCGCGCCGGCTCGCCGCCTGGTTCGACGATAAATTTCACCGGGAAGTGACCCTGCATATCGCGGGCGAAAAGCTGACCGCCCGGGTCAGCGCCAATGCCGCCCCCGACTCTCGGGCGTTGCGGGCCGGACGTGAAAACATCCACACCCATCTGCAATACATCACCTGGCTCAAGGAACGCCGCGGCTGGCTCGCAGGCGACCAGCTCAGCATCGCCGACTTGAGTGCGGCGGCGAATCTGTCGCTGGTAGACTATTCCGGCGACGTGCCGTGGGACCAGTATCCGGAAGCGAAGGAATGGTATGTGCGCATGAAGTCCCGCCCGTCGTTCCGGGCGCTGCTCAGGGACACCATCCCCGGCGCCCCCCCCGCGCCGATCTACACCGATCTGGATTTTTAAGGCTTCACGTCCGCCCGTTCCATGTCGGCGCGCGCGGCGTTGGCGGCGTCCGAGTCCGGCGCGAGCTGGGCAATCAGCACCCAGTCTTGCCGCGCATCGTTGAGCCTGCCCTTCATGCGGTAGATGTTGGCGCGCTCGAGACGCGCGTTGACGTTCCGCGGATTGCTTTTCACCGCCGATTCCGCATCGGCAAGCGCCAGGTCGATCTCATTCAGATTGCGGTGCGCAGTAGCGCGGAACGCCAAGGCGTCGGAATTGCCGGGCTGAAGCTTGAGTGCCGCGTCCAGGTCGACAATTGCGTCCGCGAATCTGGCGCCTTCGGCGAGGGTGGCGGCGCGGTCCACCAGCAGCACGACATATTGAGGTGTCTCGGGCGTCACCAGCTTGAGGCCCGCCGTCTGCGCGTTATAGGCGCGCGTCGGCTCCCCTTGCAGCAGCCACGCCTGGCCGGCCTGCTCAAGAAGGTCGGCGCGCAGCGTCGCAGCCGCTTTGGACTTCTGCGCGAGATCCTCCAGCTCCTGAGCACCCTGGCCGTAGTCCTTGAGACCGATCAGCGCCAGCGCGCGGCAATGATTGGCGCCGTCACCACCGCCGATGGCGTTCCATTTGCTCGCCAGTTCCAGCGCCTGGTCCGGGCGGACCTTAGATAACTGCACGCAGTATTCGTAAGTCTTCGCCGGATCCGCCGGATTGGGATCGGGACTGGGCTGCAAGGATTTGGGCGGCGGCGCGCTCGCTGCAAAAACCGGGGCGGCCAGAGCAGAGGCCGCCATAACGACGGCCGTGAACAGGGGGAAAATTCTCATTGCTGTTTGCTCCGGGCGAGGCTCACCAGTTCGTCCACAGCCTCGCAAATGCGGTTCAGTTCTTGTGGCGACGATAAGCGGTGATCTCCATTCTTGATCAAATGCACGTCTACGTCCTTGCCGGTAATTTTTTCGGCGAGCATGAGGGAACGCTGCCACGGCACCGATTCATCGCGCTGCCCATGAATCAGCCGTACAGGACAGGTGATGGGGATATCGCCCTGCAAAACTAAATGCTCGCGGCCATCCTCGATCAGGTGCCGGCTGATGCGGTAGGGGCCATCGTTATAGTCACTCGGAATCTCAATGACGCCCGCGCTCATGATCTGCGCGCGCTGCTCGGGCGAAAAGCCGGGCCACATCTGATCCTCTGTGAAATCCGGCGCCGGCGCGATGCCGACCACGCCGGCGATGCGGTGCGGGCGGGCCATCGCTGTGCGCACCGTCACCCAGCCACCCATGCTGGAGCCCACCAGAATCTGCGGACCCATGGTCACGCGGTCGAGCACCGCGAGTGCGTCCTCGGTCCAGCGGCCGACGCCGCCATCTTCGAAACGTCCGGACGAATCGCCATGGCCGAACATGTCGAAGCGGACGTAGCCGTAGCCCTTGGCCGCGCAGTGCGCCGCCAGAGTCCGGGCCTTGGTGCCCCCGCGGTCCGACATCAGGCCATGGAGAAAGATGACGCCGGGCGCCGCGCCCGCTTGCTGTTCATAGGCGACGGTAGCGCCGTCCGGATGGGAAATGGTCTGGTAAGTCATGGCGATGAGGAAGGCCCGGGAATCGCTGGGAGATGTGCAAAATATACGCCTTGGGGCGAAGAGGGGCGTGTTACAAACCCCCCATCGTCACACCCCTCAATAGCCCGCGCGGCGCGGCGAATCCATGGCAAGCCCCGATACCATTCCCCACCGCAAAACCGGCCTTCAGGTCCTGCCGTCACTGGTCACCGGCGGCGTCGAGCGCGGCACCGTCGATGTGGCGCAGGCGTTGGTGCAGGCCGGATGGCGCGCGCTGGTGGTGTCGAGCGGCGGGCCCATGGTGCGCGAGCTGGAGCGCGTAGGCGCCGAACATATTCTGATGCCGCTGGACACGAAAAATCCGCGCGCCATGCGCCGGAATGTAGACAGCCTTGTGGACTTGATCCGCGCCGAAAGCATCGACCTGGTGCATGCCCGCTCGCGCGCGCCGGCCTGGAGCGCCCGGGAAGCCTGCCTGCGCACCTGCACGCCTTTCATCACCACCTTCCACGGTGTCTACGGTCTCGGATTCTTCGGCCTCAAGAAGCTCTACAACCGGGTCATGGCCCAGGGCGAAGTCGTCATCGCGATTTCGGAATTCATCCGCGACCACTTGCTCTCTGAATACAATGTCGCGCCGGAGCGCATCCGCGTGATTCACCGGGGCGTGGATGTGAAGCTGCTCGATCCCAGCAGCGTCACACCGACGCGATTGATCCAGCTCGCCTCCAAATGGCGCCTGCCGGAGTCCGCGTCGGTCATCATGCTGCCCGGCCGCCTTACGTCCTGGAAAGGCCACGACGTGCTGATCGAAGCGCTGGCGGAACTGAAACGCCGGCGCGGCGGTGTGCTCGATATCCGCTGCCTCATGGTCGGCCAGGATCAGGGCCGCGTCGCCTACCGCGCCCACATCGAACGCTATGCGGCGGCCCAAGGCGTCGAGGGTAACGTACAGATCATCCACGACTGCAACGATCTGCCGGCGGCGTATATGGCGACCGACGTCGTTGTCTCCGCCTCGACGCGGCCGGAAGCCTTCGGCCGGGTCGTGGCCGAGGCTCAGGCCATGGGCCGTCCGGTGGTGGCGCCTTCCCATGGCGCCGCAGAGGAAATAATCATCCCCGGCGTAACCGGCTGGCTGTTCACACCCGGCGACGGCGTTTCGTTAGCCGACGCACTGGAACGCGCGCTGTCGTTGAGCCAGGCCGAGCGTATCCGCCTGGCCGACGCCGCCACCGCCCGCGCCCGCGCTCTGTTCGCAAAGGCCGATATGTGCGCCAAGACTCTCGCGGTCTACAATGAAGTCCTGGCCCACGCTCAGAAAGATCGCGCCCAGAATAATCCAGCGCCGAAAGACCAAGCCGCCTCATGACACCGGAGGCCGGCACCATCCTGGTGATTTCAGCCGGCGGCCTCGGCCGTTTCGTGCCGGCGCTCGGAGCCATGGCGTCCATTCGCGCCTCGCACACCGGCGCGCAGATCATCCTCCTCACCGCGCCCGAGACCGCCGGTTTTGCCGCCACCGCACCCTATTTCGACGACGTCTGGACGGATCACACGGCCGCCGGCTGGGACATTCCCCACATCCTCAATCTGCGCCGGCGCCTGCGCGCCACGCCGTTCACCCGCGTCTACGATCTCGATTGCGACGGCCATAGCCTCTTTCTGTTCAGGCTGATGCACGGAATCTTTCCCAAGGATCGCGCGGCCATCGCCTGGTCCGGCACCCTGCCCGGGACCCAGCTTTCGCATACGGATCCGCGGCGCGAGGCCATGCACCTCGCGGATCGCTGGGCGGCCCAGCTCAAGGCTGCCGGAATTCCCGCCACAATGCGCCCTGACCTGTCGTGGGTGGCGCGGCATGTGAAGTCCTTCACCCTGCCGTTCCGCATGACCGATCCTTTCGTGCTGGTCGCGGCATCGCCCGGACCCGACGGGACGAACTGGACGCCCGCGCGCTACGCCGAACTGGCGACGGCGCTGGGCGCCGAAGGCCAGCGCCCGGTGCTGTTGGACCACCGCCCGCGCCCGGACATCGCTGAACATATGGCCGCCCACAACCCCGCCTGCATCGACCTCAGCGGCAAGGGCAACCTGAACGAGTTGATCCTGCTGGCTTGGGCGGCCACCGCCGCAGTGGGGCCCGACAACGGGATCATGCATCTGGTGGCCGTGGCCGGCTGCAAGTCCGTGGTCTTGTTTGACCAATCCTCCGACCCGGCCCTGGTCGGGCAGCGCGGCAGCGCCGTCACCATTCTCCGCCGCCTGCGTTTGGCCGATATCCCCGTGGGCGAGGTCATCGCCGCCGCCCTCAAGGGCCGTCCCGCCGGGACCTCCCGAGTCCCGCGTGGCTTTATATAGGGGCTCCCTTCGGGGCTTTATCCAGGCGTTTGCTTGACTTGAGCGTCAATCTCCCTAGATTCCGCGGGCTTTTCATATCTTTTTGTGAGTCTTTCTATGGTCGCCATCACCCTTCCCGACGGCAGTGTTCGCCGTTTTGACCGCGCCATTACCGGCGCGGACCTTGCCGCCGATATCGGCCCGGGCCTCGCCAAGGCCGCCCTTGCGATTCGCATCGACGGCAAGATGATGGACCTGCTCACTCCCCTCACGACCGATGCAAACGTTTCGATCGTCACCAAGAAGGACGAGGACGCCCTCGAGCTGCTGCGGCACGACGCCGCCCACGTCATGGCGGAAGCCGTGCAGGAGCTGTTCCCCGGCACCCAGGTGACCATCGGTCCGGCCATCGAGAACGGCTTCTATTACGACTTCGCCCGCGACCAGCCGTTCACCCTGGACGACTTGCCGAAGATCGAAGCCAAGATGCGCGAGATCGTCGACCGCGACGAGCCGATCCGCCGCGAAGTCTGGGACCGCGAAAAGGCCATCGCGCATTTCGAATCCATCGGCGAGAAATACAAAGCCGAGCTGATCCGTGGCCTGCCCGCGGGCGACCCCATCGGCATCTATACCCAGGGCGACAAGTGGCTCGACCTTTGCCGGGGTCCGCACCTGCCGTCTACCGGCAAGCTGGGCAAGGCCTTCAAGCTGATGAAGCTGGCGGGCGCCTATTGGCGCGGCGATTCCAACAACCCCATGCTTCATCGCATCTACGGCACCGCCTGGGCCGACGAGAAGCAGCTCGCGGCCCATATCACCATGCTCGAAGAGGCCGAGAAGCGCGACCACCGCAAGATCGGCCAGGAAATGAACCTGTTCCATCTGCAGGAAGAGGCCCGGGGCGCCGTGTTCTGGCACCCCAAGGGCTGGACTCTTTACCGCACCCTGCTGAGCTACATCCGCCGGCGGCTGGAAGCTGCCGACTATGTGGAGGTGAACACCCCGCTGCTGATGGACAAAGTGCTGTGGGAGCGCTCCGGCCACTGGGACAAGTTCGGCGCCAAGAACATGTTCACCTCTGAGTCTGAGGAACGCCATCTCGCCGTGAAGCCCATGAACTGCCCGGGCCACGTGCAGATCTTCAACCAGGGCATCCGCAGCTACCGCGAGCTACCGCTACGCATGGCCGAGTTCGGCTGTTGCCACCGCAACGAGCCTTCGGGCGCGCTGCACGGTCTCATGCGCGTGCGCGCCTTTACCCAGGACGACGCCCACATTTTCTGCACTGAGGACCAGGTGCGGGGAGAGACCAAAAAGTTCATCGACCTGCTGCGCAGCGTTTACACCGACCTGGGCTTTACCGAGATCCGGGTGAAGTTCTCCGATAGACCCCCTGTGCGCGCCGGTTCCGACGCCACCTGGGACAAGGCCGAAGCCGCGCTGCGCGAAGCCACCGAGGCGGCGGGCCTGGAATGGACCCTTAACCCCGGCGAAGGCGCTTTTTACGGTCCGAAGCTGGAATTTGTGCTTAAGGACGCCATCGGCCGCGATTGGCAGTGCGGCACCCTGCAGGCGGATTTCGTGCTGCCGGAGCGCCTTGGCGCCCATTACATCGGCGAGGATGGGGCTAAACACGTGCCGGTGATGCTGCACCGGGCGATTCTGGGCTCGTTCGAGCGGTTTATCGGCATGCTTGTGGAAAACTACGCCGGCAAGTTCCCGCTTTGGCTGGCGCCGGTGCAGGCCGTGGTCTGCACCATCACCGACGACGCCAAGCCCTATGCCGAGGAAGTTGCTGCGAAAATGAAGGCCGCCGGCCTCAGGGTCGAGACCGATTTGGCCAACGAGAAGATCAACTACAAAGTGCGCGAGCACTCCCTGGCCAAGGTGCCGGTGCTGGTGGTCGTCGGCAAGAAAGAGGCCGAGGGCCAAAGCGTGGCGTTGCGTCGTTTAGGCGGCCAAAACCAGGAAATTCTTGCGCTTACAGAGGCAACCGATAGACTTACTAAAGAAGCCGCGGTTCCCGGAACTTAACCTTCCGGGCCGTGGTTTTTATTTGAGGGGCTTTCGAGAGCCGGACCAACCACAACAGGAGACTGCTACATAGCTAGATTCGACCAACCGGCGCCCGCGTCCAAGGATGGACCGCGCACCAACCATCAGATCGATAACAAAACTGTACGTTTGATCGGTGCAGATGGAGAAAATTATGGAGTGGTGGACCGCGCGTTCGCCCTCGGCAAAGCCGATGAAGCGGGTCTGGATCTCGTCGAGATCTCTCCGAACGCCGACCCGCCGGTGTGTAAAGTCCTCGATATCGGCAAGTACAAATACGAGGAACAGAAGCGCAAGAATGAGGCGCGCAAGAAACAGAAGGTGATCGAGGTCAAGGAGATCAAGCTCCGCCCGAACATCGACGATCACGATTACGACGTGAAGATGCGCGCCACCAAGCGGTTCCTGGAGGAAGGCGACAAGGTGAAGGTCACCTTGCGTTTCCGCGGCCGTGAAATGGCGCACGTGGAGCTGGGTCACCGGTTGCTGAACCGGGTGAAGGCCGACTTCGAAGGTGAGGCCAAGGTTGAGTCGGAGCCGCGCTCTGAAGGCCGCCAGATCGTGATGGTCCTCGCGCCGCGATAGCGAACCCTCTCACTAAAAATGAAAACGGCGCCGAAGACGTTCGGCGCCGTTTTTTATTTCAGAGCTTAGGCCGTCGCGAGGGCGGGCGTGCGGCGACGTGTGCGCGCGACCTTCGCCGCAAAATACACCGCCACGATGACCATGATGAGCATGCCGATTCCCTGCGCCATGTTGAGCAGGCGGCTCTGCAGGACGGTTTGCGCGCCGGGTGTCGAAGCAATGGCGTAAGTGCGTAACGGCTCAATGCGCGCAAAGGCTTCGTTGATGGTGGCGCCCAGCAGCATGTAGTAGCTGGCGATCATCGCCATGGGATGCCCATAGGCCCCGAGACGTTCGCGCTGGCGCGGCGCAGCCCAGATGGCGAAAGCCACCATCACCAAGGTCGCAATCGACATCCAGTGGAAGCGATTGAAAGTCGGAAGGCCGGGAATCGGAGCGTAAAGGCCTAATGCTGTGGCGCAGCCGATCAGCATCGACACGCCGTACACATATCCGGCTTTCTTATGCAGGCCTGTGCCTTTGGTCATGACCAATGCGACCGGACCCGCAACCAAGGCCACTGTGCAAACCAGTGAATGCAGCCAACCCAAAATGGAAATGCCAAACACCATCGTGTTCTCCTTTGTTTTCGGTCAAATAGTGGCCGTGGCGCGTACAGGCCGTGGCCAGAAGCGCGCGGCGGCAGCCGCCCCCGCAGCGATTTCCAGCACGCCAAACGCCGCAATGACCGTCTGGACCGGGATGACCGGCACAAGATAACCAAGCGCGGTGACGCCGAGGCCCGCAGCCCCCAGCAAAACGACCCATCGGCCCAAGGGCCGACCCATGGGCAGGAAGTGGAGCGCGGCGATGGCAAGCACGGTGAGCCAGATCAGGCGGAGGTCGCCGTGCAGACGCGGCAGGATTGTGGGCATGGCCACGGCTTGCGCGATTATCGCGCCAACGAAAAGGCCCATATCCAGCCGCGACGGTGTTTGCGCCGGACCGCGCAGGCCGAACCGGACCGCGATCACCGCCATGACGCCGCCGGCGGTTCCAGCATGGAAGAGTTGCAGTGCGTGGGACGGCCAGTTCGCCGCGACGGCGACCAGACTGGCGCCGGCGACGGTCACAAAGATTCCGCCCACGGCTTTACCGACAGGGGAAAAACTCATGACTGCGTTCCTTCCGTCAGATTGGCGTTTTCGATCACATCTTTGAGGTAGGCGACATGGCGGGCAAAGGCCTTGCGGCCGGCTTTGGTCATTGTCACGCGGGTGCGCGGCTTCTTGCCGACGAAGTCCTTGTCGATCTGCACGTAGCCGGCATTCTCGAGGGTCGAGAGGTGAGCGCCGAGATTGCCGTCGGTGGCGCCAGCGATGACTTTGAGCCGCACGAAGTCGATCGCTTCGCCATCCACGAGCGCGTTGAGTGCCGACATGATCTTGAGCCTGACCGACTGATGGATGATCTCATTTGATTCGGTGGGGGCTTCCATCAGGCTTTCCTCATCCAGATGCCTGTGAGAATGAGTCCGCCGCCCCCCACCGCAGCCATCCAAAATGCGAACCAGGGTGTGAGGTAGATGAACCCGAGCATGGTGGCGGCAATGACGCCGGCGCCGAGCCACAAGTAGCGGCGTGACGCCCAGATGCCGGCCATCGTGTAGGCCAGTCCTGTCAGCAGCGCCGGAAAGGCGTTCATCTGATCGACGCTGTGCGGCGGCAGGATGGCGTAGGTCGCGGCGATGAATACCGCGAAGGCGACGAACGTCATCCACATACGCTGGCCGTAAACCTTGCCGGCGCCGGCCGTGGTGCGATTGCGCCAGCCGATATAAGCGCTGCCCGCCATGCCGATAATGGTGAGCGGCAGCCACAGGCGGCCGGCGTCTTGCGACACGCCGGTGGCGCCGTAACCGAGAATCCATATGGCGCCCCAGAGGAAAAAATGGGGCGCGGCGATTCGGTAGCCTTTGAACTCACGAGACCGCGCGGCCGTGGCATCGATGTCCCGCAACGCGTCGGCGGCTTCGGTGGGAGAGAGGTTCATGACGACTCGTCCTTTTCAGAGAACTCTGAATTGCAGAGTTGGTCGTTTGTATTATGCCTAGAGAACTCTGTCAAGCAGAGTACGTGAGACTCGTCGGGCCGGTGTTAGAGTTGGCGCCCCAACCTACCACAGGAGACAGCCATGGACCGGTTAACCCCTTGGGCGCCCAGGGTTCTCAGTATTCTACGCATCATGGCCGCCCTGCTGTTCCTGGAGCACGGCACCCAGAAGCTGTTCGGCTTTCCCCCGCCGATGCAGGCAATGCCGAGTCCCCTGCCGCCCATGCTGCTGGCGGCCGGAGCACTGGAAGTGGTGGGCGGGATCTTGATGGCGTTCGGGCTTTTCACCCGCCCGGTAGCATTTGTGCTGTCGGGCATGATGGCGGTGGCCTACTTCGTGGCCCACGGTTCCCGTGGCTTTTTCCCGGCCTTGAACGGAGGCGACGCCGCCATCCTGTTCTGCTTCCTCTTTCTCTATATGGCCTGTGCCGGCGGCGGCCCCTGGAGCGCCGATTCGGCCCTGGCGGCCCGCCGCGCGCCCTCCGTTTAGGGCGAATACCTCTAAACAGTGGGCTTTCTTGCAATTGCGGAGGCTCGCGGGTATAAGCCACGGCTTCCCGCCGGGACCCGCTTCCGGCGCTGGAAAACCATTGGGGCTGGCGCTATGTCCAGGTCCACCGGCCAAAGGGCGGAAAGCCAACGATATCAGGCTTTTAGGGCATGCCTCCGGTCGGGTTAATTAATGCTCCGAGTCAATCGGAGCCTGCGCACGAAAGGATAAAAAAATGCCCAAGATGAAGACCAAAAGCGCCGCCAAGAAACGGTTCAAGATCACCGGCACCGGCAAAGTGAAGGCGGGCAACGCCTTCAAACGCCACTGCATGAGCACGAAGCCGCAGAAGATGAAACGTACGTCGCGCGGCACCATGGTGCTCGCGAAAGCGGACGGCATCATCATCAAGCGCAACTTCATGCCTTACGGCTAGATCTTAGAATTCTGACGGAGCACACCCATGTCACGCGTTAAACGCGGCGTAACCAAACACGCCCGCCACAAGAAAGTCCTTGAGCAAACCAAGGGCTTCCGCGGCCGCCACTCCAAAGCCTACAAGCCGGCCCGCAACCGCCTGGAAAAGGCGATGCGCTACGCCTACCGCGATCGCCGTCTGAAGAAGCGCGACTTCCGCGCCCTTTGGATCCAGCGCATCAACGCCGGCGTCCGCGCGTTCGGTCTCACCTATTCGCGATTTATCAATGGGCTCAAGAAGGCCGGTGTCGAACTGGACCGCAAGGTCCTCGCCGATCTCGCCCTGCGCGAACCGGCGACCTTCGAGAACCTGGTGAAGCAGGCTCAAGCCGCTCTCGCTTAACATCACCTTCGAATTGTGATGCGTGAAGGGGCCGCCTGCACAAGGCAGGCCCCTTCATTTTTTCTGATTCGCGGATTCGAGTAATTCTGATGGCCAACGACAAGATCGAACAGTTGCGGAGCGAGATCCGGGGCGCCTGCGCCGCCGCCGCGGATGTGAACGCGCTCGAAGCCGTGCGCGTCGCAGCGCTGGGCAAGAAGGGTAGCCTCACGGCGCTCATGAAGGACCTCGGCACCATGCCGCCCGAGGAGCGCAAAGCCTTCGGCCAGCAGGTCAACACCCTGCGCGATGAAGCGACCGCGGCGCTGGACGCCAAGAAAGCGACCCTCGCCGGCGCCGAACTGGACGCCAAGCTCGCCCAGGAACGCATGGATGTGTCGCTGCCGGTGCGCCCCGAAGCCAAGGGCAGCATCCACCCCATCAGCCAGACCATGGACGAAATCGCCGCCATCTTCGGCGTCATGGGATTCGACATCGCCGACGGCCCGGACATTGAGGACGATTTCCACAATTTCACCGCGCTCAATTTCCCGCCCGGCCATCCGGCGCGCGAGATGCACGACACGTTCTTCCTGCCGGAGAATGAAAAGGGCGAACGGTATCTGCTGCGCACGCACACCTCGCCGGTACAGATCCGCACCATGATGAGCCAGAAGCCGCCGATCCGTGTGATCATTCCGGGCCGCACTTACCGCTGCGACTACGACATGACTCACACGCCCATGTTCCACCAGGTGGAACTTCTGGTGATCGACACCGAGACCAACATGAGCCACCTGCGCGGCTGCCTGCAGGAATTCGTGCGCACCTATTTTGGCGTCGATGATCTCACCACCCGCTTCCGCCCGTCTTATTTCCCCTTCACCGAACCGTCGGCGGAAATGGACATCGGCTGCTCGCGTTCAGGCGGGGAGCTTAAGATCGGCAATTACGGCGACTGGCTGGAGATCCTGGGCTGCGGCATGATCCATCCCAATGTCATCAAGGCCTGCGGTCTTGATCCCGATGTCTATCAGGGCTTTGCCGCCGGCATGGGCATTGAACGTATCGCCATGCTCAAGTACGGCATCCCCGACCTGCGCACCTTCTTCGAATCCGACCTGCGCTGGCTGCGGCACTATGGATTCGCCGCGCTCGATGTTCCCTCGGTGACCGGAGGGTTGTCCCGATGAAGCCCGCCCCCGTACCTGAAGCCTACGAACACCTCCCCCAGTGGGCCTTCGGCGAGTCCAAGGATTTGGCCGACGCCCTCTGCGGCCTGGTGCTGTCGGGCAAGAAGACCGCCATCGTCACCGCGCTCTATACCTATGAGCTCGATGATCAGCCCATGCCCGAGCCGGGCAACCGCAGCGTTATTCTCGACGGCAGCGGCCGCGCCCGGTGCGTCATCGAATGCACCGAAGCCGAAGCCGTGCCCTTCGACGAAGTGGATGCCGCATTCGCCGCCGCCGAAGGCGAAGGCGACCTGAAGCACTGGCAGAAGACCCACAAGAAGCTGTTCGAAAGTCAGGGCTATTTCTCACCCGACATGCTGCTGATTTGCGAGCGCTTCCGTGTGATCGAGAAGCTGACGGGAGGTGCGCAATGAAATTCACCCTCTCCTGGCTGAAGGACCACCTGGACACCACGGCGGGCCTTGATGAGATCACGTCCAAGCTCACGGCGTTGGGCCTGGAAGTGGAAAGCGTCGACAACCCGGCCAAAGGGCTCGAGGACTTCATCGTCGCCCATGTGACCGAGGCCAAGCAGCACCCCAATGCCGATCGTTTGCGCCTGTGCACGGTGAACACCGGCACGGAAATCCTCCAGGTGGTTTGCGGCGCGCCCAATGCCCATACGGATATGAAGGTGGTTCTGGCGCGCCCCGGCGTGACCATTCCCATCACCGGTGAGGTCCTGAAGAAGGGCAGCATCCGCGGCGTCGAGAGCCAGGGCATGTTGTGCTCGGCCCGCGAGTTGAAACTCGGCGAAGACCACGAGGGCATCATCGAGCTGCCCGCCGACACCGCCATCGGCACGCCGGTGACCCAGGTGATGAACCTGGACCCGGTCATCGAGATCAACCTCACGCCCAACCGCGTCGATGCGCTGGGTGTGCGCGGTATTGCCCGTGACCTCGCCGCCGCCGGTATGGGCAAGCTTAAGCCCCTCGACGATGCGCCCACCGCCGGAAAATTCCCGAGCCCGCGCAAAGTGAAAATGGGCCTGCCTGCCGGCGACGCCCATAAATGCCCGCAATTCGCCGGACGCCTGATCCGCGGTGTGAAGAACGGTGAAAGCCCCCGTTGGCTGAAGGACCGCCTCAACGCCATCGGCCTGCGCGCCGTATCGGTGCTGGTGGATATCACCCAGTACCTCACCATCGACCTGGGCCGCCCGCTGCACGCTTTCGACGACGCCAAGCTCAGCGGCGAGATCGGCCCGCGCCTGGCAAAGGCCGGCGAGACCGTCGCCGCCCTCAACGGCAAGACCTACACCTTCGACGAGACCACGGTGGCGATTGCCGATGACGCGGCCGCCCTCGGCATCGGCGGCATCATGGGCGGCGAGCCCTCGAGCGTCACCGAGGGCACCACGTCCGTGTTCCTGGAATCGGCGCTGTTCGATCCGCGCAATGTCGGCGCCACGGGCCGCAAGCTGCAGATCAACACCGACGCCCGCTACGCCTTCGAGCGTGGCGTGGACCCTGCGTCCGCCGTATGGGGCATCGAAGTCGCCACCCGCATGATCCTGGCGCTCTGTGGCGGCGAACCCAGCGAGATCGTCGCGGGCGGGACCGCGCCCGACCATCATCGCACCATCGATTTCGATCCGGCGCGCGTGAAGTCCCTGGGCGGTGTCGAAATTCCGGCCAGCGAAATTCAAGGCATCCTCGAACGCCTCGGCTTCCAGGTGTCCGCTACTGGGGCCGCCTGGTCCGTGACGCCGCCGTCCTGGCGCTCCGACGTGGATGCCTGGCAGGACCTGGTGGAAGAAGTCCTGCGCGTGCACGGCTATGACAACATCCCGGCCATCCCCATGCCGCGGCCGCCGATGCCTAAGTCCGTACTCTCTCCGCAGCAGCGGCAGGTGAATTTCGCCCGCCGTGTGCTCGCCGGCCGGGGTCTGAATGAGACGGTCACCTGGGCCTTCCTGCCCAGCGCCCAGGCCGAGCTATGCCGGGGCGATTTACCATTAGTGACCCTCGCCAACCCCATCAGCTCCGACCTGGATGCCATGCGTCCGTCGCTGTTGCCGAACCTCATCACCGCCGCCGGCCGCAATGCCGCGCGCGGCTTGAGCGACTGCGCCATATTCGAAGTAGGCCCGCGTTTCGAAGGCGGCGCCCCCGGCCAGCAAGTCAACATGGCCGCGACCTTGCGCGCCGGCCACACCAGCGCCCGTCACTGGGCGGGCACCCGCCGCCCCGTGGACGCCATGGATGCCAAGGCCGATGCAGTTGCAATTCTGGAAGCCGCCGGTCTCAACCCGATAGGGCTGCAGACCGTGTCCGGCGCGCCGTCCTGGTACCACCCGGGCCTCTCGGGCGTGCTCAAGCTTGGTAACCAGGTGATCGCAACTTTCGGAGCCGTTCACCCGCGCACGGCCAAGGCCCTCGACGTCGATGGCCCGATGGTGGCCTGTGAAGTATTTTTGGAACGCATTCCGCTGCCGAAGAAAAAGACGGCGGGCGCTGCGCGTCCCCTGCTCAAAGCCTCCGCGTTGCAGCCGGTGGAACGCGACTTCGCTTTTGTGGTGGACGCTGGCGTCGCCGCCGAAGCGGTGCTCAAAGCCGCCCGCGGGGCCGAGCGCGATCTCATCACCGACGTCGGCGTGTTCGATATCTATCAGGGCCCTCACCTGGGCGAGGGCCGGAAGTCGGTGGCGATTTCCGTCACCCTGCAGCCCAAGGACGCGACTCTCACCGACGCTGAAATAGAAGCCGTATCGCGCAAGATCGTGGCTGCTGTCGAGAAGACCACCGGTGGCCACCTCCGCGCATGATGTAACCGAGTATTGAGACTAAATGACCGACCTTTCCAATATCCGTAACTTCGCGATCATCGCCCACATCGACCACGGCAAGTCGACGCTGGCTGACCGCCTGATCCAGTTCTGCGGCGGACTCCAAGCTCGCGAGATGACCGAGCAGGTGCTCGATTCCATGGATATCGAGCGCGAGCGCGGCATCACCATCAAGGCGCAGACCGTGCGCCTCACCTACCCCGCCGATGACGGCAAGACCTATCAGCTCAATCTGGTCGACACCCCCGGCCACGTGGACTTCGCCTACGAAGTCAGCCGGTCGCTGGCCGCCTGCGAAGGTTCGATCCTGGTGGTCGATGCCTCACAAGGCGTGGAAGCCCAGACCCTTGCCAACGTCTATCAGGCCATCAATTCCAACCACGAGATCGTCCCGGTCCTCAACAAAGTCGATCTGCCGGCGGCGGAGCCGGAGCGCGTCCGCCAGCAGATCGAAGACGTCATCGGTATCGATGCCTCCGACGCCGTGCTGACCTCCGCGAAGACCGGCATCGGCATCAAGGACGTGCTCGAAGCCATCGTTAAGCGTTTGCCGCCACCGGTGGGTGATGCGGGCGCCCCATTGCAGGCGCTGTTGGTGGACTCCTGGTACGACATCTATCTCGGCGTCGTTATCCTGGTACGCATCAAGCACGGCTCCATCCGCAAGGGCACGCAGATCCAGTTCATGTCCACCGGCACCGTCTACCAGGTGGACCGGGTCGGTGTGTTCACGCCCAAGCGTCTGGAAGTCGCCGCCCTCAATCCCGGCGAGCTGGGTTTCCTGACCGCGAGCATCAAAGCGGTGGCCGATACCTCCGTCGGCGACACCGTCACCGAAGAAGGCCGGCCGGCTTCAGAGCCGCTGCCCGGTTTCAAGCCCAGCGTTCCGGTGGTGTGGTGCGGCCTATTCCCCACCGATGCGGCCCAATTCGAAATTCTGCGCGAGAGCCTCGCCAAACTGCGGCTCAACGACGCCAGCTTCCACTTCCAGATGGAGAGCTCGGCGGCCCTAGGATTCGGCTTCCGGTGCGGATTCCTGGGTCTCTTGCACATGGAGATCATCCAGGAGCGTTTGGAACGCGAGTTCGATCTCGACCTCATCACCACTGCGCCGTCGGTCGTCTACCGCATCTACGGCACCGACGATACGTTGAAGGAACTGCACAATCCCGCCGACATGCCCGATGTGACGCGCATCCGCATGATCGAGGAGCCGTGGGTGAAAGCCACCATCCTGGTGCCCGATGAATATCTCGGCCCGGTGCTGAAGCTCTGCACCGACCGGCGCGGCGATCAGAAAGACCTGACCTACGTCGGCAACCGAGCCATGGTGGTTTACGAATTGCCGCTCAATGAAATCGTGTTCGATTTCTACGACCGCCTGAAGTCCATCTCACGCGGCTACGCCAGCTTCGACTACGAAGTCGCCGATTACCGTGAATCCGATCTGGTGAAGGTCAACATTCTGGTGAATGCCGAACCGGTCGACGCGCTGGCCTTCATGGCCCACCGCACTCAGGTCGAAGCCCGCGCGCGGCAGATCTGCGCGCGCCTGAAAGAACTGATTCCACGGCACTTGTTCAAGATTCCGATCCAGGCCGCCATCGGCGCCAAGGTCATCGCGCGCGAAACCATCAGCGCGCTGCGAAAAGACGTGACCGCGAAATGCTACGGCGGCGACATCTCGCGTAAGCGCAAACTTCTCGACAAGCAGAAGGAAGGCAAAAAGCGCATGCGCCAGTTCGGCAGCGTCGACATCCCGCAGTCGGCCTTCATCAACGCGCTGAAGATGGCGGATGAGTAGGAGTTTTCTGGAGAGTCCGCGTTAGCGGGGAGCGCTTACCGTCCGTGACGGAAAATCCGGCGGCGGTGCGGCCGCTGGCGGCAGATGTGGGCGAGGAAAACGCCGATGGCGCCAAACACAGCCCAGGCCGGAAGCTGCATGACGATGGCGCCGGCAACCGAGAGTGCTTGCGACGCGCTGGCGTCGCCCGCGAAGGACGGCGATTGGCCGACCAGCAGCGTCCAGACGTCCGCCGTCGCCAGCCCATTATAGGTGCCGATCCCCAAGGCCATCACGGCCTCAGCCGAGGCCATTACAATGGCCAGGATGACCAGCATCCAGCCAGCGGTCCTCCCGAATATCATTGGAACCCCATGACCATCGAGTCGTATCTTACCCCGTGGGGTGATCTATACTTGATAATGCCCTTTTATCACAGGATAATTTTGGGTCATTTCGAGTAAGAACTGTTAACGCTTTAGTTGCAAAGGCTACAAGTGAGCCTAAGCCTTTGGAAAACGGGGATAATCTACCGCTTAGCGATTGCGCGTTTTAGCTGAACAGGTTGGCGGCTAGTTAGGCCACCCGACTCTAGGCTGGGCTGCAACCGGAGCGATTCTGAGAGACTCGGGAGAAGTTCGGAGCGCCGCGAGTCGTTATTTGAGCGAAATAGGCGGGTCTGACGTTGCCGCAGGGGGGCGTGTCAGTTAGGTTCCCGCCTTCAAAATTAACGGGCATTGCGACAAATGCACCGAACGGAGGGGTGGCCGAGTGGTTGAAGGCGCACGCCTGGAAAGTGTGTATACGCCAAAAGCGTATCGAGGGTTCGAATCCCTCCTCCTCCGCCAATTTTTGACCCCGAGTCTCCTCATGGTTCGTGAGGGACTGCGCCGTACCCTCTTCGTATTTAGCGACGCTGACCCGCTTTGCGGGCCGCTGGGGGGTTCGCGTCCTTCCCGTGATCTCAATGAGCGCTGATCGCGTGTTTTGCGTCTACGGCAGCCCTCTCTCCGAATTAGCTGACGTTGCGTCCGGCGCAGTGCAAGTGTCGCCGTTAGTGCCTGGGTCCCAAGCGCTTGAGGATATGGCGCCGGGCTCGCTGTCCGGCGCTGTCGTCGCGGCGCCGCCGGGGACGATGGAGAGACGGTATGGGCTGGCGTTGGCTCTGCGCGCGTTGACGCCGGGGGCGCCGTTGACGGCGCTGGCGCCCAATGAGAAGGGCGGCAGCCGGCTGAGCAAGGAGCTGGAAAGTTTCGGATGCACGGTTAGCGCGTCCAGCAAGCGGCATCACCGCGTGTGTCGGACTGTGCGGCCGGCGATGTTGGATGACGCCGCGCTGGCTGTGGCAATCGACACCGGCGGACCGCGCTTTGTTGAGGCGCTGGGTCAATGGAGTCAGCCGGGGGTGTTCAGTTGGGATGCGCTGGATCCCGGAACCCTGCTGCTGGTGGCCACTTTGCCGCCGCTTGCTGGGCGCGGCGCGGATCTCGGGTGCGGTGTGGGTTTGCTGGCGGCGGCAGCGCTGGCCAATCCGGACGTCACGCATCTCGACTTGGTTGACATGGATCGGCGCGCTGTGGCGTGCGCGCGGCGCAACATCCGAGACAAGCGGGCCGCGTTTCATTGGGCCGATGCACGCATCAACCCTCAGCTTGAGGGGTTGGATTTCGTGGTGATGAATCCGCCCTTCCACGACGGCGGCGCCGAGGACAGGAGTCTGGGCCAGGCGTTTCTGCGCCGCGCGCATCAGATCCTGCGCCAAGGGGGGACGACATGGCTGGTGGCCAACCGCCATCTGCCCTATGAGGGCGTCATGAAAACGTCATTCGCTACGGTCACGCTGCGCGCCGAAGCCCACGGCTTCAAGGTTTATGAGGCCCGGAAATGAGCGCGACGTTCAGACTCGACCGGCTGCTGGCCAATATGGGCTACGGGTCCCGACGCGAGGTGCAGCAGCGCGTACGCGCGGGTGCGGTGGTGCTCGACGGCGCGGTGGTGACCGAGGCGGATATGAAAATCGTGGTCACGCCGGATTTGCCCGCGCGCCTGTTCATCGAAAGCGCGGCGATCGATCCGCCGCCGGGCTTGGCGCTCATGCTGCACAAACCGGTGGGCGTGACCTGCTCCCACAAGGAATCCGGGGCGCTGGTCTATGAATTGCTGCCGGGGCGTTGGCGGCGGCGAGAGCCGACCATCTCAACGGTCGGACGCCTGGACAAGGAGAGCTCCGGCCTCCTGCTGCTCACCGATGACGGCGCTCTCTTGCACCGCATTATTTCCCCCAAGCACCATGTGGCCAAAAGCTATGTGGCGACGCTGGCGCGGCCGCTCCAGGGCGATGAGGGCGCGCGGTTCGCAGCGGGCACGCTCATGCTCGATGGTGAAGACAAACCTCTGGCGCCCGCGGTGTTCGAGCCGCTGTCGCCGACGAGCGCCCGCCTTATCGTTACCGAAGGCCGCTATCACCAGGTGCGGCGCATGTTCGCAGCGGTCGGCAATCATGTGAATGCCCTGCACCGCGACCGGATCGGCGCCCTCGCCCTGCCTGCAGATCTGGCGCCCGGCGACTACCGGTTGATGACCCCTGCGGATATCGCCGCGGTGTTTGCCTAGCCCGCCAGATTCACCAGCCGCGGTTCATGGCCGGTGGCGGCGAAGAACTTCATGAGATCATCGCTCTTGAGCGACGTGGTCATGGAATTGATGAGGGGGTGGGCGTTGATGATCTCCTGGCTCATCATCCAGGCATCGAGGATCACCTTGACCTGATGCGTGGTGTCGTTGATCACGGCGAACGGCGTCACTGATCCGGGCTGGACGCCCAAAACGCGCTGCAGCCGCGCCGCCGAGCCGAACGAAATCCGCGCGGAACCGATCAGCGCCGGAAGCTTCTTCAGGTCGATCACCCGGTCCCACGGCGCCACTACCAGCCACATGACCTCCTTGGCGTCGCACAGGAACAGATTCTTGATGTGCACACCGGGGAGATGGCCCATGACCGCTTCGCCCTCGGCCACGGTGAAGGCCGGTGGATGCTCGATGGTGCTGGAGGGAATCCCGAGCTCGTCCAACCGCGCCAGCAGTTCTTGCGGCGTCAACGCGCTAGACATGACCCGCGGGGATTTTCTTGATGGGCCAGGCCGTGATCACGGCCTTCACCAGTACCGCTAGCGGGATGGCGAAGAACACGCCCCATACGCCCCAGATACCGCCGAAGAATAAGATGGCGACAATGATGGCCACCGGATGGATGGCGACAGCTTCCGAGAACAGCAGCGGCACCAACACATTGCCATCGAGCGCGTGGATGACCAGATAAGCGCCCACCGCGATGGCCGCGTCCAGGCCTACGCCCCATTGCAGCAACGCCACCGCCGCCACCGGCACCGTGGCGGCCGCCGCGCCAACGTAAGGGATCATCACCGCCACCGCGACGATTACCGCCAGCAGCGGGGCATAGTTCAGGTGGATGAGTGCGAAGACCACATAGGTCACCACGCCGACGATCACCATCTGCAGGACCTTGCCGCCGACGAAACTCTGCAGTTGGCGGTTCACATCACGCCAGACCGTGCCCGCGAGTTCATGATGCGCCGGCAGAAAGGATGCGAGCCAGGCGATGATGCGGTCCTTGTCCTTGAGCAGGAAGAAGATCATCACCGGGATGATGATGAGGTACACCAGCGCGGTCACCAGACCGATCACCGTGCCGCGCAGGTAGTGTGCGAGATTTTGGCTCATCCCCAACATTTCACCGCGCAGTTCGTTGAGGCCGTCTTCGAGTTGTTGCGGAGTCAGCAGGGCAGGGTAGCGTTCCGGAAGGTGGTGGACCATCTCTTGGAACGTGGCGATGAACTGGGGAATTTGGCTGGCGAACTGGGCCAGCTGGCGGCCGAGGACGGGAAGCAGTCCGAACAGCGCCAGAATGACCGCGACGAAGATCCCGTAGACGATCGTCAGGGAGCCGCCGCGCGACACGCCGCGGCGCTGCAGCCCGCGCATGGCGACATCCATCACATAGGCGATGGTGACCGCGCCATAGAACGGAGCGAGAATTCCGGCGGTAACGACCACGAAGGCCGTACCCACCGCCAACAGCACCAGCAGCATTGCGAGCTGGTTGTTGCGAGCGATGATATTGTACCAGTCGCGTAAAAGTTCCATGTCGCTTGAATCCAACCCCCAGAAGCCGCGCGCGGCGGAGAATAGCGGGTGAGTCTTCCCGACGCAAAGCAACGCCTCGACGCACCCGCCCTTCATTGGGAGGCGGATGAAACGCCGGCGTCCGCGCGCTTTGGCGACGTCTACTACAGCCGCGATGGCGGCCTGGCCGAGAAGAGCCGCGTGTTTCTCGGCGGCTCCGGCCTGCCTGACGCCTGGTGCGGACGGGAGCGGTTCACGGTCTGTGAGCTGGGTTTTGGCACGGGTCTCAATTTTCTCCTGACGTGGCGGCTGTGGGCGCAAACCGCCGCACCGGGCGCCGTGCTTCATTATCTAGCCGTTGAGGGTCATCCGTTGACGCGGCGAGAGCTGGGCCGGTGCCTCGCTGCTTGGCCCGAACTGGCGCTCCAGGCGGCCGCCCTGGCACAGGTGTACCCGGAGCCCCAGGCAGGGTTCCACCGCCTGCATCCGGCCCCCGGGGTCGTGCTGACGCTGCTGTGCGGCGATGCGGCCAGGATGCTTCAAGAGGCGCAAGCGCCGATCGATGCCTGGTACCTGGATGGCTTTGCCCCGGCCAAGAACCCCGCCATGTGGTCCGAGGAGATCTTCCGGGAAATGGCGCGGCTCTCGCGCGGCCCCGCGACCACGGTGGCGACCTATACCGCCGCCGGGTCCGTGCGGCGCGGGCTGGTGGCCGCCGGTTTTTCGGTTGAGGTGGAGGAGGGATTCGGGCGCAAGCGCGAGATGATCCGGGCGCGGTATGCCGGCGGCACCCATGCGATAGCGGAGCCGTGGTTCGCCCAGGGGCCCGCCATGATGGCGGGCCAGGCCGCGATCATCGGCGGTGGCATCGCGGGCACCGCCGTCGCCGCGGCGCTGGCGCGGAGGGGATGGCAGACAACAATTGTCGAGCGCCGCGGGTCGCTCGCGGCGGAGGCTTCTGGAACCCCATCAGGTGTTGTGATGCCGCGACTGACGGCGGGGCCGGCCATTGATGGCCGCATCCATGCCGGGGCGTGGCGCTATGCCGTGCAGAGTTGGTCAGGTCGCCCGTTCTATAACCCGTGCGGTGTGCTGCAGCTTGCAACCGATGAAGCCGAAGACAGGAGACAGGCGCTGGTTGTCGAAGGCGGGTTACTGCCTGACGTCGCTGTGCAGCGCCTCGAGTCCAGCGCGGCCACGAACGTCGCGGGATGCCCACTGCCATATAACGCGCTGCATTTTCCCGGCGGTGGCTGTGTAGACACGGGCGCGTTATGCACAGCATTGGCGGCGGATGCGGGCCTCATCTTCGGGCGCCATGTCTCCGCTGTGCGGCGCCACGGCGATGCATGGGCACTCATGGATGCCGACAGCGTGATCTGCACGGCCGATGTCGTGATCTTCGCCAACGGCCGCGGCCCGGAGTCCTTGGGCGGCGGATTGCCGCTTACGGCGCGGCGCGGCCAGATCACCCGCGTCGCCGGCACCGACGCTAGTGCCGCCTTGCGCTGCGTCCTGGCCTACGGCGGCACCCTGACGCCGGCGCAGGGCGGGGCGCATCATGTGGGGGCTACTTTTGATTGTATGAAGGACGGCATGCAGGCCGATGCCCGCGACACCGCCGATGATGACCGCAATCTCGCGGCGCTCAGAAACGTGTTGCCGGAGCTGGCTTCCGGCTTCGAGTCGGTAGGAGACTCCTGGGCCGGGGTCCGATGGACCTCGCCCGATCACTTGCCCGTTGTGGGGCCCCTTCCGGACCGGGAGGCCTTCGTCCGCGACTACGCGCCGCTGCGGCACGGCCAGCATTGGGTGAACTACCCGCCGGCCACCTACGAATCGGGCCGCTTCATCATGGCCGGCTTTGGATCTCACGGGCTGGTGCTGGCGCCGCTGGCGGCGGAACTCCTCGCCTGCCACGTCACCGGCGAGCCGTGGCCCCTGGAACGCGATCTGGCAGCCGCGCTGCATCCCGCCCGCTTCCTCATCCGCGATCTCAAACGCCCAAAATAGGTATGCCGCCGACATTTTAGGTCGGCGGCACACTTTAATTTCTGGGTGGACTGATTTCGGAGTGGAGAAGCTGAGGTCAGAGCCGAATTTCAAGCTTCCATCTACGCTGACGGGCATAATTGATGGTCGAAAGCTCGACCCTGACCTTAATTTCCCCGTGTTCTTCCAGAACCTTTCCAAGAAAAGATCTTCTCCCGCCCCCTTTTGGGGACCGCCCTTCGGCGGCCTTTAGCCCCTCGGGGGGCGGGAGAAGATAAAAGCCTCAGCTGTCATCGGGGTAGGATCGACTCGTGGACAATGACGAGCGAGGCCGTATCACAAGGTATTCCTGAACACGGTCTCGAGGTTGGCATGTGCCTATAAGGTTGCTACGCTCCTATAATGGTGTGGGAATATTTCCCACTGACAAGATGGATCGTAATTCATCAATCCCGCCGACGTCAATAAAAAAGTGGGAATTTTTCCCACAATCGTCTATACCCTTGATATGCCATCGTCTGAACCCGTCACCGCTCCTCCTAAAACTCTGGTCGCCGCCGTCCGCGCCCTGTTGAGACCCTTGGTGCGTCTGCTGATCGCCAAGGGAGTCGGCCTGCCCGCTTTCATGGAGCTGGTGAAGGACGCCTATGTGGATGTGGCGATGAATGAATTTCCAGTCGGCGAGAAAAAACAGACCGACAGCCGCATCAGCCTGCTCACCGGCGTCCACCGCAAAGATGTCAAGCGGCTGCGCACCCAGAAGCGCCGCCCGATCACCGCGCCCAAGACCATCGGGCTCGGCGCTCAGTTGGTGGCGCGCTGGGTTGGATCCAAGGAAACCACCGATTCGGATGGGCTGCCGCTTGCCCTGCCGCGCCAGCCCGCCAGGCCAGGCCAGCCGTCCTTCGATGCGCTGGTGGAGCAGGTTTCCAAGGACGTCCGCCCGCGCGCGGTGCTGGATGAGTGGATCCGCCTCGGAGTCGCGCGTCTCGACGACGCGGGCCGGGTGGTGCTGAACCAGCTCGCTTTCGTGCCGGAGAAGGGTTTCCAGGAGAAAGCCTTCTACTTCGGCCGCAACGTTCACGATCATTTAGCTGCCGGCGCTCACAATCTGTTGGCCGACGGCAGCCCATTGCTCGACCGGAGCGTTCATTACAGCAATCTCTCGCCTGAATCGGCGGATGCACTACAGGCGGCAGCGGAGCGGACAGGGATGCAATCCCTGCTGGCATTGAACCGCATGGCCCTGGAGCTGTCGGCCAAAGATAAAGATATCGCCAACGCGACCAGAAGGGTTAACTTCGGCATGTATTTCTTCAAGGGTCCTACAAGTTTCAATGACTTACGGCTTGAGGACGACGGGTCGTCGGAAGAGCCGACCGCGAAATAACTGAATCGCATTTCGCGATTTAGTGGCAGGGGCATGATGAACGGGGCAGACGCTAAGCCAGTCATGAGGCTGAGCACGTTGCGGGCGACCGCGACGGCAGCGTTACTGACTCTGCTCGGCGCCTGCGCATCGGCGCCGCAACAGGTTGCGCACGATCCCAAGAACGGCGACGGCCTCGGCGGGACTGGTATTAAAGTCGCCGAAGCCAATCCACGCGGCGATGGCATCGGCGGCACCGGAATTGTCGGCACCATCACCGGCTTCGGCTCCATCATCGTCAACGGCCTGGAACTCGAGTTCAACACCACGACCGCCGTCGTCTCCGACGGCCGCCCGGCATCGCTGCAGGATCTGCGTGTAGGCCAGGTGGTGCAGGGCGTCGCGCGTACACGCGACGGCAAACTCACCCTCGATACCCTCGACATCCAGCACGCTGTTACAGGACCCATCACGGCGGTCGATCAGGCCGCGCAGACCATGACGGTCCTGGGCCAGCGCATCCGCCTCAACCTCGGCGGCGATAAGGCCGCCCTCGACGCCTTCAAGACCTTGCAGGCGGGCGACGTGGTCAGCGTCTCCGGCCAGCGCCTCGCCGACGGCACCATCATCGCCACCCGCGTCGACCAGAAACACGACGACGGACGTGTCGTGGTGCGCGGCGACGTCAACGGCCTTACCGCCACCGCCGTGCGCATCGGCGAGCTGGATGTGCCCATGGCGCCCGACACCACCGTCTCCGCGCCCAAGGCCGGCGGCCGCGTGTTTGTCTCGGGCCGCATGATCAACGGCCAGTTCGCCCCCGACGTCATCAATGGCGGCGCCGCCCTGCCCTTCAGCGGCGCCACGGTCGCCGATGTTTCCCTGGAAGCTTATGCGCCGGTGAATGCAGGCAGCAGCGGACCGCTGTCCATCCACGGCGTCAACATCACCGGCGCTGCCCTACCGCCGGGCACCGTGACCAACGACCGCATCATCGTCACCGGCAAGATCGACGGACCGGATAAAGTCGCCGCAGCTGCCATCGCCAAGGTCCGCACCATGGTGACTGTGCTGCAGGCCCAAGGCTCTGCCCGGCCTGCCGCGGTTCGCCCCGATGTGCCGCGCTTTGAGCGTGTGAATCCGCAGCCGCGGCCCGAGCGTCCGCAGTCAGTCGTTCCGGAAAAGCCGGAAATCACCAGACCGCAGATCGAGCGGCCCACCGCCTAAGGATGCGGGCCGCTAGAAGCCTCTGCCCGCTAAAAACCTCTAAAAGTGATGGCGACGCCGCCGCCGCCGGACGGGCTGTTGGGTGAGAAGCCCGCGGTGCCGTAGACGTTCACCGACCAGCGGTCGTTCAGCTTATAGTTCACATAAGCCGTGCCTTCCCGCGGTGTCTTTGCGGTCGCCAACGCTGCCTGGCGGATGTCATAGGCTATGCCCGTCACAACACGTTCGTTCCAGCTGTATTGAACGCCGACGCTGCCGTAGAAAATATTGCGCAACGTGTAGCCGGCCGGGCTGCCCGTGAGCCGGTATCCGACCTGCAGAAACGGAATCAGCGCGCCCAGGGTCTTGGCCACGTCCACTTGCGCGCCGCCATCCCAGGCGCCGGTGCCGAGGCCCTTGGCGAAACTGGCGGTGGGCGCCTTGACCCGCGCCGTCAGGTCGACGAACCACCCGCTGGCCCACAGGCTTTCGACGGAATATGTCCCATAGAGGTGAACGTCGCCGACACCGGAGGCGTGGCCCGAGGTGCGCACACCCAACGCCGTACCGCCGGCATCGAGCAGGATTGCCGGGCCGCTGATCCGCAGCCACGATAGATCCGCGCGCATGGTCCAAGGGCCTTTGACTGTCTTCAGGGACAGCGGCACGGACAGGATTTCCGTCGGCTTGGCCGCGCCGTAGAGACCCGAGGAAAAATCAAACCCGCTGCGGACGCTGAAATCCCAGAATGCATCGGCGAAGGAATCCTGCGCCGCGGCCGGGTGTGACCCCGCCACTGCCATCGCGGCGGCGATTATCCGGCCGCGCACGTTCACGCCGCCTTGCGCAGGGCGGCAACTTCGACGCGAAGCTGCTTGATCAAGTCGCTGCACTGAGTGAGTTCGCGTTCTTCCTCGTCGAGAATGGCGTTGAAGGCACGAATTTTGAGCCCCAAGGCATCTATATCATGTCCCGCGCCTTCGATCTTGGCAGCATCCAGCACAATATCGATCAGGCGCTCGGAGGCATGGAGGCGACCCCAGAGGTAGTCGTTCTGGCGGTACTCCAGCGAGAAAAACGCCCCAAAATGGTGAAACCGCACGCCGCGCAAAGTGGCGCTGGCGTCGCCTTTGCGCAGTGTCTGAGAGTCGTCCGGGCTGAGGCGGTCGACGCGGATCTCATCGAACTCATCGAGGTCGCGCCAATTGGTGATGGAGAAGGTCAGCACGTCCCACACCGCGAAGCCGATGTAATGCTCGATCAATTCGCGCCGGGCCGGCTTTGGCAGCGCGCTGAGGCCGCTGCCGCCGTCCACCAGCGTCACCAAAAGAGCGTCGGTGCGTGGGTTGTCGTCCTCGAGCGCCAGATCATCCCCGAGCAACGCCAGGGCATCGCCGATCTGTTTGACGAATTTCTGGGCCACCGCATCCGGGTCCGCCGCCAGCGCCACATCTGCTGCGATGGCTTCGGCGATGTCGCGCACCACCGACTTCACAGTGTCGATGGTGGAACTGGCGAGACCCGTCACGCCATGGGTGGCGGCGGCACGGGCGGTCATGGGCTGCAGCAGCCCCAGAGCGTCATAGAGCCCGGCCTTGATGCGGTCGAGACGCTCGGCCTTGAGCCCCTCGAATTCCGGCTCCGCCAGGCGCATATAGAGCTGGTTCACCGCGCGCACCACGAAACGGATGCGCCGTTGGCGGTAGCGCACATCGAACCGCAGCAGGAATCTCACCCAGGGCGGCGGCGCGGCGGTGAGGTCGCCTTCCGTGCGGTTCAACTCCTCGTGCGAGGGCGATACGCCGGTCAATGTCGCCCAACGCTGGATGATATTGATGATGCGTTGGGCTTCGATGCTCTCGCGGCCGTAGCCGCAGATCTCGGCGACCACCGCGGCCACATCCTCGATCACCGCGGTCAGCTTGAGACGCAGATAGCCTTCATAGGCAAAGCCGGTCTGGGCCCGGGCACGGTTGTTGGCGAGCTGCCGGAACTGGCCCACCAGCGGCCCGTTCAGCGGACCGTCGAGCGCATGGCCGGCAATGGCTTCGGCAATGGCGTGGATGTGCATGCGGGCACCCTCGACCACCATCTGCAGCCGGCGCACTTCGGAATTGTGGGTATTCACCCAGGCCAGGTCGTCGTGGATCGGTTCGTTGCGCGGAATATCCGACAACGCGCCTTTAAGCGTGGCGAAAAATCCGGGCGCCCGCATGCTGGCCCGGTCGGCGGCCGTCTGGGGATGCGGGTCGACGTACAGCAGCCTGCGGTCCACATGGCGATAGGCCGGGCGCCCGCGGATGGCCTCGATGGCCTGGGCAAAGGGCTTGTTGTTGAGCACGCTGCCGTCGATGAACGAGGCCTCGGCGGGATTGGCGCGCGCCGTGAAATAGGCGCGGAAATTGCGGTAAAGAAAATCCACCCGCGAGCGCCATGAGAGATTTTTCTCGGCGATCAGGCGGTCGATCTCGCTGAATTGCATGGGCGGGAAAGCGCCGGGGAAAGACGACGTGGCGCGCGCCGCGAACACCAGGGCCGGCAGACTCTCGCGATCGAAATTGGAGGTCTCAACGGTCTTGGGCCAGTGGCGATAGGACATGCGCAGCATCTGGCGATGCTCGCGATCCTGGATCAGCGGCGGGTCGTGGATCGGCGTCGCGGTGACGAAGCCGTGGAAATCCGTCACGGTCACAAACAGATCAAGCCGAAGTCCCGCCGGCACCAGGGAGCTGCCCGGTTCCACCGGATCGCCCATGGCCGAAAACGCCTCGTAGAACACTTTGGTCAGGCCGTAACCATCGAACGGCGGCTTGAACCAGCGCGAGCGCAGGAACATGGAGAGTTTCTGCTTCAGCTCGGCGTTGTTGCCGAAATTTTCCCGGAAGCGCCACATGATGAACCACACCACCGGCATGAAGTACCATTTCTGCCAGGGGCCGGCCTTGACGTACTCCGGCATGAGCTGGGTCACATCGGAATGCTTCAACCAGAAATCGCGCAAAGGCTTGATGTTGAGGTCGTGGGCGAGCGCACGGGCGAGAATCACGCCGTTGATGCCGCCGGCCGACGCGCCGGCAATGATGTCCACCACCACGCGCAGGTCGAGGGTACGGCCGATCTCGCGCAACAGATCGAAATAGACCCGCTCGGTGTCCACGGAGTCATCGCGCTTGGCCGCCACGTCGTCATATACAACGGAGGGATGCCGGCGGTTAGTGTAGGCGTGGAAGTCGCGCGAAGCGCGGGTGAGTTTTAGAATTTCTTTGGTGATCCCATGCATATAAACCGCAAGGGATACCCCGCCGTAGCAGACCAGTGCGAAGCGTAACTCTTTTTCTTTCAAGTGAGCTCCCAGCAGCACGACAGCGGTCGAAGCGCGCCGCTGTTACACAGGATACGTGCGGGACCGATGCCGTCAAAAGACTAATTTGCGGCAGTACGACTGAGGCGCGGGTTTGGGGAAAGCCTATTCGGCCGGCTGATGGCCGTGGTCACTGCCGGTCGGGAATTTCGCTTCCTCTTCCTTCAGCCGCGCGGCGACCCGGCCCGGCGAGCCGGTACGCCGCGCCATGAGCATGTAGAAGGTCGGCACCACGAACAGGGTGATGAGGGTAGCGAAGGACACGCCCATGGCGATCACCACCCCGATGGGGCGGCGGCTTTCGGCGCCGGCGCCGTGGGCCAGCACCAGCGGCAACGCCCCCATAACGGTGGCGAGCGCGGTCATGACAATGGGCCGGAACCGGGTCAGGGCGGCTTCCACCACTGCTTCTCGGAATTCACGGCCTTCGTCGCGCAACTGATTGGTGAACTCCACGATCAGAATCCCGTTCTTGGCGGCCAAGCCCACCAGCACGATGATCCCGATTTGGGAATAGAGGTTCATGCTTTGGCCAAACAGCAAGAGCCCCACCAGCGCCCCCGTCACCGCCAAAGGCACGGTCATCATGATGACAAGGGGGTGGAGGAAACTTTCGAACTGGGCGGCCAGCACCAGGAACACCACCACCAGGGCCAGGGCGAAGCTGAAATAGATGGCCGTGCTGTTGTCCTTGAAGTCGCCGGCCTCGCCGCGCCACACCAGCACCGCCTCAGGCGGCAATTTCTCGAGGGCGACGCGCTCGACCTCTTTGATCACGTCACCCAGCAGGGCCTCGGGCTTGGGGAACATGAAGAGCTGAATGTTGCGCTGACGGTTGAGGCGATTGAGGCCGTTGACGTAGGAGCTTTCCTCCATGGTCACGACACTGGACAGCGGGATGAGCTGTTTGGTGGTGTCGGAGCGCACATAGATATTTGACACGTCCGTGGGCGTGCGGCGGTCTTCAATCTGCCCCTGAAGGATGACGTCGTACTGCTCGCCCTTCTCGACGAAGGTCGTCACTTTGCGCGATCCCAGCATGGCCGCAAGCGTCTGACCGATGGTGTTGATGGACACGCCAAGGTCGCCCGCCCGGTTGCGATCAATGCGGATCAGAACCTGGGGCGTGGTTTCGACGAAATTATTGCGCACCTGATTGAGCAGCGGATTGCCGGCGAGACCATCCATCATGAGGTCGCGCCACTTGCGGAGCTGATCGTAGTCCTGGCCGGCGATGGAGACGTTGATGGAACCGCCACCGCCGCCGCCGCCGCCGCCGCCACCGCCGCCGCCCTGACGGCCAAGGCCGGCCGGGAAGGACGCGGCCACCTGTGCGCCGGTGATCTGCTGCAGCTTGGGACCGAGTTCGCGGGCGATGTCCATGGCGGAGCGATGCTTGGGATCGCTCCAGTCGGGCAGGATGACGGTGATGCCGCCGCCGCCGCCGCGCCCGCCGCCTTCAAGCACCTTGAGGACTTCGCCTGAGGCGCGGTAGGGCGCGAGCAGCGCCGCGGTCGCCCGCATCTGGCGGTCGGCGTATTCGGTGGTCGCACCCTCGGGGCCGCGCACCTGGATATTGAAGAAGCCGCGGTCTTCACGGGGCGTGAATTCCTGCGGGACGAGCCCGAACATCAGGCCCGCGGCCACCAGCACCGCGCCGAAAATGGCGACGATGACCTTGGGATGATCGAGCGCCTGGTTGAGGCGGCGGTTATAGGCCGCCTTGAGCCGATCAAACAGCCGCGTGGCGAGGCGTGAGAGTTTGCTGTCGTCGAGGGACGGCGTCAGGATCTTGCTGCACATCACCGGGGTGAGGGTGAGCGAGACGAACATGGAGAACAGTACCGCGACCGCCATGGCCACGGCGAATTCCTTGAACAACGCGCCGGCGGACCCTTTGAGCAGGGCGATGGGCACGAAGGTCGCGGCCAGCACGGTACTTGTCGCGACCACTGCCGCGCCGACCTGTTTGGCGCCGCGCACGGCAGCCAGCAATGGCGGTTCGCCCTCGTGCATGCGGCGGTGGATGTTCTCGAGCATGATGATGGCGTCGTCGACCACAAGGCCGATGGCCAGCACCATGGCCAGCAGCGTCAGGATGTTGACCGAGAAGCCGGCCGGCCACATGACGATGGCGGCGGCCACCAGAGAGATGGGCACGGTGACGGCCGGAATTAGGGCCGCGCGGATCGTCCCCAGGAACAGGTAGATCACGGTCATCACCAGGAGGGCGGCGACCACCATGGCGATGGTCACTTCGCGCAGGGCCACTTCGATGTAGGTGGAGGTGTCCTGGGTGATTTCGAATTTGACGTCGGGCGGCAGGATTTTTCCGATCGCCGCCACTTCGGCGCGCAGCTTCTTGGCGACGTCGAGGGTCGATGCGCCCGGCTGCTTGATGACTTCGAGGCGGATGCCGTATTCGCCATTGGCGCGCGAGATGGAGTAGATGTCCACTGGACCGAGCTCGACCGTGGCGACTTCGGCGAGACGGATCATGTAATTGTTGGCGCCGCGGCCCACCACCATTTGGCCGAAATCCTCGGCCGTCTGGAAGGCGCGGATGGTGCGCATGGTGAAATTGCGGTCCTTGGACTCGATCTGCCCGGCGCCGAGCTCGACGTTCTCGCGCCGCAGCGCCGTTTCGATGTCCTGTTCGGTCAGGCCGCGGGCGGCCATGGCGCGCCGGTCGAGCCATACGCGCATGGCCTTCTTGCGGTCGCCCTGCAGGTTGATCAGCGCCACGCCGTCGAGCGAAGTGAGCCGCGGCTGGATGGTCAGGATCGCGTAGTCGGTCAGTTCAAGCGCGCTGCGGGTTGGCGAAGACAGGGTGATGAACATCATCGGATCGGAATCGGAGTCCGCCTTCGAGATCACCGGCGGCTGGGCGTCTTCCGGCAGGCGATTGACGACCTTGCTGACCTGATCGCGAATATCGTTGGTGGCGTCCTCGATCCTCCGGGTTTCCTCGAATTCCAGATTGATCATCCCGAAGTTATCGCGGGACATGGACGAGATGGTCTTGATGCCCGAAATGCCGCTGATCTGGTCTTCGATGATCTTGACGACCTTCGACTCGATCACTTCCGAGGCAGCGCCCTGGTAGAACACCGTCACCGAGACATTGGGCCGGTCGATGTTCGGGCTTTCGCGCACCGGCATTTCGAACACCGCATAGACGCCGAACACCACCAGGAGAATGCTGGCGACGATGGCGACGACGGGACGGCGGACGGAGAAATCGGAGATGACCATGGCGTTCTCGTGTTCCTTGGCCTTTTTGCCTGGGCGGTAAGGCCCGGCGAGGCTCAGCTCGGGCTGGGCCGGCCGTTGTTCAATTGACGCGCGGCTTCGGAGGCGGGATCCATCGCCTCGCCTTTAAGCTCGTTGGCGTTGACGATATTGACGCGGGTATTGGGACGCATGTCCTGCATGCCTTCCTTGATCACCAGATCGCCTTCCTTGACGCCCTTGACGATCTCGACCAGACCGTTGCGGCGCGTGCCGATGGTGACCGGCATGCGATTGGCCACGTTATCGGCGCTGACCACATACAGGTACTGGACGCCGTTCTCAGGCACCACCGCCGCCTCGGAGACCATCAGCGCGTCGCGCGGATCATTGATGAGGTCGACGATCATCAGCATGCCGGGGCGCAGCAGAAGGTCTTCGTTCGGGATCAGGGCGCGCACGTTGACGGAACGGGTCGTCGCATCGACGCGCGCATCAACCGCGATCACCTTGCCCTTGAACACGTGGCCTTTGTAGGCGCTGGCGGCGGCTTCGATCTCGAGGCCGGGATGCAGCGAAGACATGAACGTTTCCGGGATGGAGAAGTCCAGCTTCACCACCGAGATGTCATCGAGCGTCGCAACCGCCGTTCCCGGCGACACCAGCGCACCCACGGAAATGCGCCGCGTGCCGACGATGCCGGAGAACGGCGCCACGATGCGGCGGTCGGTGGAGCGCACACGCGCGGCGGCGACGTTGGCTTCGGCTTTCTTGACGGAGGCGGTGATCTCGTCGAGGCGCGATAGCGCGATGTTGTTGCTGGCGGCCAGCGACTGGATGCGCGCCAGTTCCTTGCGCTGCTGCTCCAGGTTCGCAAGTTCCACATTGACCGCCGCGTCCTCGACGCCGGCGTCGATGGCCGCGATCTCTTCGCCCTTCTTGACGGTCTGGCCGTCATCGAAGGCGATGGTGCGGATGATGCCCTGCGTCTTGGCGGTGACGGTTACGGATTCATTGGCGTAGATCGTGCCGATGGCTTCGAGACGGTCACCGATGGTTTCACGGCGGACTTTCTCCGCCACCACGGTTTTAGCACCCTGCGCACCGCGGCCCGGCCCCGGACCGCGCGGACCGCCCGCCTGCTGTCCGGCCTGAGGACCCGATTGCGGTGCAGTATCCGACTTGGAACCAAGCAGGCGCCAGCCTCCGAACGCAACCGCGAGTACCGCGAGTCCGGCCACAACGAGTTTAAGCGGTGAAGTCTGCAGCGCCATCCGGCAAAAAGCCTTTCCGTGCCGGAGGTTAGGTTCCGGCCGCAACGCACCCTATTGGTTGCATGCAAGGCACCTATCGGCTGAGGCGTTATACACAGCGCCTATATATGAAGCCACAAGCATCCGTGTAACCTTATGCAACACTGGGGCTGTTCGCCTTTGAAACTGGGCCGAAACGGGTCCTCGGCGGCACACTTTGGGGGTCGGAATCGGCCCAAAATGCCGCCTGAACCTTTCAGCGCCAGGCCCTAAGAGCTACAAATCAAATCAAGTCATTGTAAATATTGGATCTTATGGTTCCTAGCGGTGGACATGGGCCCTGGGACCAAGCTTCGCCCGCGCTGTTGCACAAGCTTGCACGAATATCGGCGCGCGGGACCCGTAGCGGCGGTAACCGGGCAAAAAAATACCCCGCGAGCGCGGGGTATTGAGTTTTGGGTAATGGAACTTGTCTGTACCGACCGTCGCGGGTGCGGCACGTCCTGTTTGTGCCACGGCCCGCGCGCCGTGCGACCTGCGAGAATTGACAGGTCGGCCCGCCCGCATCCCTGTTTGTTCTGACAGGTGAGGCTAAACGTAGTGCTTGAAGTCTTCGGTCGCGCGCACGAGTGCGGCGCGGATGCCGGGTTCCATCGACGAGTGCCCTGCATCGGACACGACGCGGTACTGCGCCCCCGGCCAGGCCCGGGCCAGAAGATCGGCGGCGGTGATGGGGCAGACCATATCGTAGCGGCCTTGGACGATGACCGCCGGATGCTTGGCGAGGACATCCAAGCCGCCAAGCAACTGTCCAGGGGCCAGGAAGCCGCGGTTAATCATGTAGTGGGCTTCGATCCGCGCCATGGCCAATGCGCCGCTGTAGAACGGGTCGCTGTTGTCGGTACGGGACCGCGCAGTGGGAATCAGCCGCGAACAGGCATTTTCATAGGCGCACCACGCCGCGGCGGCCGGTTTATGAATCGCAGGGTCCGCATCGGTCAGCCTGCGATAGTAGGCGCCCAGAATATCGGCCTGTTCGGCCACGGGGATGGCCGCAGCGAAGGCGCGGCGGGCTTCGGGGAAAAACCGCCCCATACCCTGGCCGGGGGCGCCGATGAACCAGTCCACCTCATCGTCGCTGAACAGAAACACCCCCCGCAGAATGAACCCGATGCAGCGGTCGGGGTGCGCCTGGCCATAGGCAAGCGCCAGCGTCGATCCCCACGAGCCGCCGAACACTGTCCAGCGCTCGATCTTGAGATGAACGCGCAACGCTTCCAGGTCTGCGATCAGATGCTGTGTGGTGTTGTCGACAACGCTGGCCTCGGGCGTGGAACGGCCCGCGCCGCGCTGGTCGAACAGTACAATGCGATAGCGCGCCGGATCGAAGAACCGCCGGTAGGCCGGCGCGGTGCCCGCCCCCGGACCGCCGTGCAGAAACACGATGGGCGTGCCCTTGGGATTGCCCGATTGCTCCCAATAGATGCGGTGCGGCGGCCCTACATCCAGCATACCGCTGGCATAGGAATCCAGCGGCGGGAACAACGGATGATCGTCCGTTCGTCCCGGCGTGCGTGCAGCGCTTCCTGGATGCTCTAGAGCAGCGATGGGGCAGCCTCCCGATAATTGCGGCACGCATTTAACCGCGATGGCCCCGGAATATCGACCTGAATCTGCGCAAGGCGCAGGTCGCATCTGGTGACTTTTTCACCTTGCGCTCCTATGGTGCGCCGCCTCCCGCCGCCCGCCCGCGGGCACTTGAATGGACCCCATGGCCATCCTCTTTCTGATCGTTTTTCTCGACATGGTGGGGTTCGGCCTCGTCATCCCCCTGCTGCCGTTCTACGTGCAGCGGGTCGGTGAAGGCCCGGAAGTCATCACCGCCGTGCTGGGGCTTTATTCGTTGGCGCAGTTCTTCGCGGCGCCGGTGTGGGGACGGGTGAGCGATCGGTTTGGGCGTAAGCCGGTTCTGGCGGTGACCAGTGTCGGGTTCGCGTTGTCCTTCGTCGCTCTGGCGGAAGCGGACACCCTGTGGCTGCTGGTAGTGAGCCGGGTGTTCGGCGGCCTCATGGCCGGCAACACCGCCGCCGCGCAGGCCTATGTGAGCGATACCACCACGCCGGAAAACCGCGCCAAGGGCATGGGCCTGATCGGTGCGGCCTTCGGCCTCGGCTTTGTATTCGGCCCGGCCATGGGCGGCATCCTCGGCGGCAACGACCCGGCCACCGCAAACTACGCCGCACCCGCTTACGCCGCCGCCGTACTGTCTTTCATCGCCGCCGTCGGCGCCGTGCTTTTTCTCAAGGAGAGCCTGCCGCCGGCGTTGCGTGCTGCGCCGGCGCGCGTGCGCGGCTATCTGCGCCTGGACATTATGGCGGGACGCCCGGCGCTGCTCATGCTCATCGCCTGCGGTTTCCTGGTAATCTGCGGCTGGGCGCAGTTTGAAACCGTGTTCGGACTCTGGGCCAATGCCGTGCTCCAATACGGACCGCGCCAGGTGGGCTTCCTGCTGACCTTCATGGGTATCGTCAGCGCGGTGATTCAAGCCGGCGCCATGGGCGCCACCTCCCGCCGTTTCGGCGAACAGCGTGTCGCCCTTGCCGCCCTTCTGATGATGGCCGCTGGGTATCTCGTGCTGGCCCGGACCGAAGGCCTGCCGCTGCTGCTGGCCGCGGCCGTGTTGCTTGCGGCGGGCTCGGCATTCTTCACACCGACGCTGTCGAGCCTGATCTCCAAACAGGCCGGCGCCCAGGATCAGGGTGTGGTGCTCGGCGCCTATCAAAGCGCCACCGCACTGGCCCGGTTTGTGGGGCCGGCCATCTCCGGCACAGTTTATGTGGCGCTTGGCCTGGCAGCGCCCTTCGTTCTGGCCGCCGGCCTGATCGTTCCCGCGGCCGCCTTGCTCATTCCGGCCGCTCGGCGATATTTTCCCAAGCAATAACAAAGCCTTAACGCCGCAATTTAGACGCCGGGGGGGCTTGACGGCGGCCTGCCGACGCCCGAAATATGGGACGTGACGATCATGCGCCGCGTGCGGGCGTGATCAGCGTTCTCGCTCTCAGAGGAGACACGACAGGTGACCAGGGTATCCGTTTTCTCAAGCCCGCTTTTGCTGGGCTTCGACCATATCGAGCGTGTGCTCGACCGCGTCAATAAAACCGCCGCCGAAGGCTATCCGCCCTACAACATCGAGCAGACCGGCGAGCATCGCTTGCGCATTACGCTGGCGGTCGCCGGCTTCTCCGAGGACGATCTCGCCGTCAGCGTCGAGGACAACCAGCTCGTCATCCGCGGTAAGCAGCAGGACGACAGCGGCAATCGTATCTACCTGCATCGCGGCATCGCCGCCCGCCAGTTCACCCGCAGCTTCGTCCTGGCCGAGGGCATTGAGGTACGTGGTGCCGAGATCGTGAACGGGCTGCTGCATGTGGACCTTGAACGGCCGGTTCCGCAACCCAAAGTGACTCAAATCGAAATCCGCAGCGCCGCTAAGAAAAAGCCGGCTTTGCGCACCATAGACGTAGAGCCGCAGCGATAGAAAAGTGCGCCAATTGAGACAAAAGCAGACGTGAAAAAGACATAAGAAAGCCGTGGACGGTTGCCATATTGGGACTGTCCGACCCGATCGCTCATTAGGAGGATCACATGATTGATAGAAAGCACGACTCGGAAATTGAATCTGAATTCGAAGAGTTCGAAGAGCTGGCGTCGGACGACACCGACGAGGATGGAGCCGCAGGCCCCGATGTTCAAACCGCGCTGACCAACGCCGTGGCGTCTACGCCGGTAGACTTCGCCCGGCTCGGTATTACGCAGATGGCGTACATCCGCGAGACCGTGGTGAACGACATGCCCATGTGGGGCATCTTCAGCGCCGCCGGCGATCCCTTGGGCGCCGCGGGAAGCTTCGATCAGGCCTGGGCCGCCGTCCGCGAACATAACCTGCAGCCCATGCGCGTCCACTAAAGCGACACGCGGCTTTTAGGAGACTCCACGCCTCCGGTGCCTCGCACCGGAGGCGTTTTCGCGCGCGCGAAGTGCGTGCTATAACGCCCCCGCGTCTTGCCGTCAGGCGAAGTCCCCGTAGCTCAGCTGGATAGAGCACCAGATTCCTAATCTGGGGGTCGTGCGTTCAAATCGCGCCGGGGACACCAATGACTTAGGTCAATTTTGGGGCAGTGCCGAAAGGCCAGAATCCGGCTTTGTCCCCCGGCTGTCCCCCAAGGGGCGCTAAACCGCCAGCCTCCGCTCCAGATGCGACGCAACGGCGCCTGAGTCGCGATGATGAGGCTGGTAGCGTCCCCTTCCGCCGCGTCAAAAGGGGGCCCATGTACCGCCCCCTTTGCTGCCGCTCGATCATGCCGCGGCCTCGCCGCCATCTCGCCCGGATCGCGATCACCGTTGCAGCGATCCTGTTCGCGGCTCCTGCCCTAGCGATCACCGGAACGGTCACCGCGGTGCACGACGGCGACACCTTCACGATCGACGGCACCACGAAGATCCGCGTGTTCGGCATCGACGCCCCCGAGCTTCGTCAGGCCTGCAGGGTGGATGCGATCCACGCGCCAGGGCCTTCTCCCTGCGTCCCATGCGGTGAGGACGCCAGGCGGGCCCTTGATAAGCTGATCCTAGGCAAAGTGACCTGCTCCCCTGTATGCCCTCGTTTATGAGGAGAGTCTGTTCTGGTTTTGCCCCTGACTGGGGCGGTTTGCGAACTCAGTCGGTGTGAGCCCTCCGAGGCTCGTGTGCGGTCTGTTGGTGTTGTAGTCGGTCCTCCATTCTTCGATCAACCGGCGGGCCTCCGGCAGATTTTTAAACAGGTGCTCATTGAGGCACTCGTCGCGCAGCCGACCATTGAACGATTCAACGAAGCCGTTCTGCATCGGCTTGCCCGGCGCGATGTAGTGCCTCTCGACCCGATGTTCCTCCTGCCAAGCAAGGATGGCGTGCGAGGTCAGTTCGGTTCCGTTATCGCTGACGATCATGCAGGGGTGGCCGCGGAACTCCGCGACCCGGTCCAGTTCCCGCGCCACGCGGGTCCCGGACAGCGAGTTATCGACCACCAGAGCCAAGCACTCCCGCGTGAAGTCATCAACCAACGTCAGCACGCGGAAGCGGCGGCTGTTAGCCAGGGCATCGCTGACGAAGTCCAGGGACCACCGTTGGTTCGGTCCCTGAGGTAACGCCATCGGCGCTCGGGTGCCGAGGGCGCGCTTGCGTCCACCGCGCTTGCGCACCATCAGCCGTTCCTCGCGGTACAGCCGATAGAGCTTCTTGTGGTTCAGCACGATGCCTTCCCTGCAGAGCAAGAGCCCAAGGCGCCGATAGCCGAACCGCCGGCGTTGGGACGCAAGCTCCCGCAGACGGCGCCGGATCGGCTCATCGTCAGGCCGCGTTGATGTGTGGCGGAACGTCTTCGGTTCCATCCCCACCAGCGCACACGCCTTGCGTTGAGAGTAGTCCTTCTCCCGGATCGCCCAGCTCACAGCCGCTCTCCGTAATCTGGGCGTTAGAAGTTTTTTGTGAGCATCTCCTTGAGCGTGGCGTTGTCCACCATCGACTCAGCCAGGAGCTTCTTTAGCTTCCGGTTCTCGTCCTCCAGCCCCTTCAGCTTGCGGGCATCGGAGACCTCCATGCCCCCGAACTTGGATCGCCACTTGTAGAACGTGGCGTCGCTGACGCCGTGTTTGCGGCACAGATCACCAGCCGACACTCCGGCCTGGTGCTCCTTCAAGAACCCGATGATCTGCTCTTCCGTGAACCTGCTCTTGCGCATCGTCTGTCTCCTTCATGGAGAACAGAACCCTAACCCAAAATCGGGGGCGTTTCAGGGGAGCAGGTCAATGGTTGCAAAATGAACACATTACTTCTGGACTAATAAGTCGTCTCGGCTTCTGAGTACTTGAACTCAACGATGCAAGGTCAGAATGTGAGCGCCGGTACAGGTTCCCCAATTCAGCCGGCGAGCATGATACGGCCGCTTCTACACGATCTCCGCTCGCCGCTTGCTTCCATTATGGCTCTTGCGAACTTCGCCAGCAGCCGTCGGCCCATGCGGGAAAATCAACTCCTCTGCGCGATTGCGGACATATCCACCGCGGCTCGGCACCTGAATGACCTTGCTGAAATTGCGCTTTTTGTGAGCAAGGCGGAAGACGAGCGGAGTGGAATCGATATCGAGGCGTTCTCGTTTAGCGCCTTGATCGAAGAACTGTTTTCAGAATTGGGGCGGCAGGCAACAATTCTTGGCATAAATCTGCACAAGGAGGACTGTCCATGGCGGCTCCATGCAGACCCCACCCTTGTAAAGATGCTCTTTCGTTTTCTAATCAAGAGCGCAATCAAGTATTCGCGGGGAAGTGACCAAGTCGCCGTTTGCAGTCAAATTGCCACGCGGGGCGCGGAGATTCGACACGAGGTGGGCGTTTCATTCACTCCGCCAGATGTAAGCGCTCCCCATACAGGTTTAGATACTGAGCGGCGAAGTGCCCCCGAGTTTCTCGGGGAGGGCTTTTTCCAACTCAACTTAACCGTTCAATTCGGGTCAGCGGTGGCCGACAGTCACCGTGGTGACTTCTACGTCGCAAGCGAAGCCCAAAAAACAACACTGGTTTTATCAATCCCAGCTTTGCCCGCTGCCACGGTCAGTCGAGCATAGGTCGCTCCGGCCTGAATTGAACACGATGCCCTCGCTCAAATGCTACAACTCGGGTGAGCGATCCCGCTTGGTGCTCAGCAGTGTCCAATAATGCGTCGATTTTGACCTTACGCTGGTCATCCGGTAGCGCCTTCAGCCCCGCAAGTATCGGCTTCACTACGAGCGCGTCGACAACATCCGCGCAGAATGAAACGAATCGGCTCATTCTTATCGAACGTTCTTCAATTGTCATCGGGGCATAGGCAAACAGTGTTTCATTATGTCGATCATGCCGATTGGTAAATGCGCCACGATACAAGTGCCCGCTACGAGAGACTACGAGATACGTTTGGCCCGTGTAGCGCGCCGGTACCGCCTCCTGCGAATTGACGGCTTTGGAGGCCGCGGATTGAATATTTTCTTCCAGTAGTTCGCCGCCACACACGCTGCCCTCCAGGACGTCGTAGAATGCCTGGTCGTTTTTCTCAGCAAACTCCAGCACGCCATCAAGGTAAATTCTGATCCACTGCTCCTCCCTATTTTGCTTAAGGGTGGCGGAAAGTGCGGCTTTCCATATTTTGGTCCAATCAGTCTTGACGCGACAGTTGGGGAATAAGAAGGCCGGCACACGCTCTACCTCTCCGGAGATCATTGTCGCCAGTCGTATCAGGACACTGACGCTCCTGCCTACTACCGTTAGGCTTCTTTCCTCAGACAAGCTTCTTATCTGGATACGCAGTCTGGAGAACCTAAGAAGCGCGGGCTTTATTTTTCCGTCAGCACTGCGAACTCCATCCAGCACGAATGACGGAAGAGCTACTTTTTCGCGCGAAACAGTAATTTTCTCGACAATAAACTTCTTAGTATCCCGCTCATCGTCCGGCTCGCTGGTAGAAGCTGGCTGGCTGGATCTAAAGAAGGAAAGTAGCGAGAAAGTCATGACGTCGTGTCGCGCCTCATTCAACTTTTTAGATTCGCGATGCCTTTGGACCCACGCCTAGGCAGCGAGGATAGATAAATTCGCACAGCCTCCCCACACATCGGCGTAAACTTTTGTAAAGAACTCCACGGTAGAGCGTGCGCTTTCCGATTGGCACGCATCGTTTCAGATGCACACGTGGATGAGCTTAGCAAAACTTGACAATTATGGGATGCCCGCTGCATGCGCGAGTGCCGTAGGTTCCAGCTCGTATCGGGCAGAGAACTGAATGAACGCGAAATCTAGTATTGGCACTTTGCAAGGCAGTCGGGCGGACGTCGTTTCATCCCCTATTCCTCCGGATTTTCAGCGCTATCTGGGGTCGCCACATGGGGTCTGCGTTGCACCGTTGTGGAATGTGGAGCACGAAGCCTACGTAGGATACTTCCTCTATGGATTTAAGGATGCCGCGGGAATTTGGCGCCGGTCCGGTGAGGTCGACGATCTCCAAATTGCGTTATCGCGGCTAAAGACATTTGCTGAGCAAGCGCCTGCCGGAAGCGGGTCAACAGCACTTTTGCTACCCGTGAACTATGAGGTCGTACGTCGGCCGACACGGTTTTATGCCCTCGTTCGCGCGATCAAGGAACTGCCTTTGGCAGTTTCGAAGTGCCTGGTAATAGACCTAGTGGATATTCCTCGCGGGCACCCCAACCATCTCCTTCTCGAGAAGGTGCGTAGTCTATCGAACGTCGTTAAGCAGGTTATGATCCGGGTCCAGCGATCGGAAGAGGTCAGCAGCAGACTGCGAGCTATCGGTGTCAAGGCCATCACGATCGACTTTAATCAAGTAGGCTCCATGGTCGGACGAGAGCCTGAGCTGGCCCGATCTATATCCATAGCACATGATCTGGGTATAACCGCCTTGGTCCTCAGTGTTGGTAGCCTGCATGCACTGACGACCTCACTCGGCGCTGGTGCCGACTTCATTTGCGGTCCGGCCACGTCCATAACCGGCTTGAGATTTGGATCTGGACCGGTGGTGACGGCGGAGGCCCTTTATCGCGCCGTCATGCAGAGGCTCGGCGGGCCCGCGCTCGTACGGCCGGAGACATCGAATGAATAACACCGCTGGCTCCAGGAACGACAAAACAGCGCGCATCCTTGTCTGCGACGACGATGCGCTAATGGGCCGCGTCATTGGGGATACGCTGGTTTCATCCTTCACCTGTGAGGTGGCCATAACGCGAAACGCCTTCGATGCGGTGAGCAATCTCAAGCGCGGTGACTATGATGCATTAGTAACGGATATCCTCCTTCCACGCATGGATGGCATCGAGCTCATTCTGGAGGCGAAAAAAATCGAGAACCCACCCAAAATCGTTGCGTACTCTGGCGGTGGTGCTCTGGGTAGGTTTTCGAAGGGCCCATCGTTTCTGGAGGTCGCGAAAGCGCTCGGAGCCGATTGGGCTTTCCCACGGCAGGACATCACGACAGCCCTTATTGACCTAGCTATGCGCGGCTGTCTTACGCGCAGTATCAACCAGCAAGAGACCTCGACTCGGAGTTAGAGTCAGGTATCCGCAACGAGGGCCTCGTTCGTTCGAAAAATAACAGCGATTGTCATTGGAACAGTCAGGCCTTGTTGGAATGGCGAGGAGAAAACACAATGATCCTGATCGTTAGTGGCGCCCATACTATTCGTAACGCATTACAGAAGATTCTACAGCGAGGGCCGATACCGGTTTCCGTCTGCGCGGATTGGGGGGCAGTAAAGAACGTTGGCAGCAGTTCATCTGAGCCAGTAAGTCTTATCCTTTATGACACTGATAGCGTTAGAGATCAGGACCTGACCTTCCTGAAAGATGTGCGGGAGGGCCGGTACGAGCATATCCGGTGCGGCATTCCATTCATTTTTATTTACCGCACTATGAACGCCTCGCTACTGCGTGAAACGCACCGCCTCGACGCCATTACAGTAGAGAAGCCGAGCCAGACAGAGACGCCCTCTCTTTACAAGCGCCCGTCACCTGCATCCGGGTGGCAAACCACGCAGAGCGTACCGACGATTCATTGAAAGCGGCCCACCTGGATTCAGGAGCGATAAAGTGCATATCGGGAATAATAACGTCGTGCCCTGCGATTTAAGTGGCCCGGATTCTCCGGAGAAGTCGGTCCATCAGAAGACTAGTCGGATGCATTTCGCCCAATTCATCCCCCCCTCCTTCTTATTGGCACCGCCGCCGGCCTCTCCTTGTTCGCCCGGAGTCATGTTCATGACGCAATCCCGCCAATCGCCCTGGCAACTTCCATCGCCGTAAACATTTATTTAGCAGTAAAGATTAAGCGCATTGGCGCTCTCCTCACATACATAGAATTTCAAGCCGATCGGGAAGCGGATTTGCGCGAATTAATCCGCTTCTTTGGCCAAAGCTGCCGACAATAATCGCTCTTCGATAGTCAGCGCGTTTCCGCGGAGATAGCTCCCACTCGAAGAATTTGATTCGACGGGATGCTCCACCCATTAGCCGGCTACAGACAGCCGGCCTGTTACGCCCACAAAATGCGCTCCACTTCTATATTGACCCAGTTGGAGTGTAAGCGGCGAAGAAGAGCCCTTAGCGCTGCAGGGTCGGCTTGTTCGGGTACAAATACAAGCTCCCAGCGCACACATCGCATGCCATATGCATTTACAAAATTTACAAACACTCTCGCTCCCCGCCAAGTTGCCATGAGGCTTCCTTCACATTCACTGTCGAGCGCCATCCTGCGCAGTGATGCCTTCGTTCAGGCAGCGGCTAATCAATATGCGTATTCACGAGCCTGCTAACCTGCGCCTCTAGATCTTCTACGAGCGTGCCCTTGTCCACGCATTGGTAAAGCTTCGCCAGATTTTCAGGCAGGCTATCGGAGAGTTCTGACATGAAGAGGAACGGTGTTTGTTCAATTTCCAGCATGGCTGCCAATTCAAAAACCTTCTCACCGCCAAGGTTGACGTCCAGGATCGCCGCATCGAATTCCTCCAGCTCTGCCCCAGAGAGTGCAGACTCGAGTGTGTGATAGGGCCCCACAACGGCGTAGCCCATGTATCTCAGCATTTCATCCATGGCGCTGGCGAGCCCAAGATCATCCTCAGCGACAAGAATTCTCAGCTTATCCAAGGTCCGCGCTCCTTAGATTATTGGCGGCACAGAGATATGATTTAACTGGGTGCTGCTGGCAAGCGCTTGTCCGCGCATACAACACTTTACAATTTTCTGCTCCAGCCGCTACGGCAGTGGGGAGATTATGACTTCTTCCTCGCAGTAAAAAATGGAGAAAGTAAATGCTGGGAACTTCCCGCACTATGACCGCTGTGGTGATCTTACTTAGCGCGGTCAGTGTTTTGACGCTTCTGCTCCCATCGGTCGCAGAGGTGCTGCACTTTATCATGGTTACCGCCACCGTCGTTCTGGCCGTGGTGATGGTCTCCAACATCACTGGGCGGCTGCAGTAAAATACTGGTGGCATAGCTAGCGTTTATGCCAGTCGGCCACCTAATTCGTCCCCCCCCCCCTCACTTAAGGGGGGCATGGATCACTGCATTGTTCCAAATTGCGGGTAGGAAGGCAGCCGCTCTCGCCTTAGCCGTCGAGTGTTGCCAGCCAGGCTGCCAATAAGCGGTGGTCACGTCGAACTATATGGCGGGTTCGCTTTACTAAGGAAAAACAGTCAATGAGAATTGAGTCGCCACGGATTGCATCTTTCCACCTCGAGACCGGCGATATTGCGGCGATGGCATCGAGGATCGAGCGCTCGCAGGAGATTCGCGACCGGCTATTCGGGCCGTACTGTTCCCCACCGTTCTCATTGCTTGTACTTCAAGTCGCGATGACGGCTCACCGCGGCGGTCGAACAACGATAAAATCTCTCGCGGCGGAAAAGGGCCTTTCTCCATCAACTGTTTCAAGAATGGTTTATCGCCTCGTCTCGCGCGGATTACTGACCACTGCAGAGGACACTGAGGATAAGAGGAGAACGGTTGTCGGGTTAACGACCACATCAGAATCCCTGGCATCGTTGTATTTTCACAGTGTGTACCGCATTTTCTACGGCGACAAGCAACCCGGTCACGAGGAATACATTATGTCCTGCGAGCGGCGGCGTGACTTCTATAGACCCAGGCATACATTGTCTGATCGCGATGAGATCAAAACAGGTTCACGGGGGGAACGCGTGGCTGCTGACCTGCTCCCCTGAAACGCCCCCGATTTTGGGTTAGGGTTCTGTTCTCCATGAAGGAGACAGACGATGCGCAAGAGCAGGTTCACGGAAGAGCAGATCATCGGGTTCTTAAAGGAGCACCAGGCCGGAGTGTCGGCTGGTGATCTGTGCCGCAAACACGGCGTCAGCGACGCCACGTTCTACAAGTGGCGATCCAAGTTCGGGGGC
>CANISR010000004.1 GCA_947470105.1 Fidelibacterota bacterium
GCATGCACGGCCATTCCCGGTCCGGCGCTCAGTTCCCCGAATCTGAATATGTCCGAGGGGGTTCCACCGGCGGCTATCCCAGCTTCACGCGAGGGGCTTGTGGCCGCCAATCCCGGCGGGGAAGTCACCGTTCTCGCGCTCCTCGACTACGAAGATGTGGGCACGCAGTTGATCGGCGAGAAGCTCAAGGAATTCACCCGCCGCAACCCGGATATCCAGCTCGTGGTCCGGCCTTTAGCTCAGCGCGGGCCATTGTCGACTATGACCGCCAAAGCCGCATATGCGGCCGCCCGTCAGGGAAAATTCGCGGAACTCCACGACGCCCTTCTGCATGACCCGGGCTCTCATACCTGGCTTTCCATCCGCAACATGGCGCCCCTGGTTGGACTCAACTGGGATCGTTTTCAAACCGACTTCGAAAGCCCGCAAGTCGCAGCTGCCGTGGAGGCCAATGTCAAATTCGCGAGCGGCCTGAAGCTGCAGGACGGCCCGGTTTTTATTGCCGGAGAGCGTGTCTGGAGCGAGCCCTGGAACAAGGTGGATTTTGCCCGTCTCGCCCAGGAGGCCCGGGCGGCGAAAGCCATCGTAACGGCGGCGCGTACACAATAACCCCTGCCACGGGGTTGTCCTGAGGGAGGCCCTTGGCAGCCGCGCGATCGGGCGCGGCGCCCGGCGCCGGCTTCTAGGGCCCCTTCGGAAAGGCGATATCCTCATCCTTTAGCAGCCTGTTCAACGTCGGACGCGCAAACAGGTAGCCCTGAACGTATTTGACCCCGGCCCCGGTCAAAACGTCGAGTTCCTCGCGGCGCTCAACGCCCTCGGCGACGACGTCGATGTCCAGCCTCTGGCATACATCAATCATGCCCAGGGTGATGATGCGTTGGCGTTCATTGCGGTCAATGTCTCGCACGAGGCCGATATCGAGTTTTATGATATCCGCGGTCAGCGCAATCAAACTGTTGAGGCCGGCGTACTCGGACCCAAAGTCATCCAGCGCCACGCGGAATCCGTGGCGGCGGTATTCCGAGATGATCCCCGACAGGTGCGCCGTATCGGTAATGCGCTCGTCTTCAGTGATCTCGAACGTTATTTGATCCAGGAGAAACTGTACGCGGGTCGCTGCCGCCAGCGTGGCGCGGATGCAGGCTTTGGGGTCGTAGACCGCGTTCGGCATGAAATTGATGCTCAGCCTACGGTCAAGACCAAGGGCCGCGGCTTGTTCGATGGCCTTGACGCGGCAGGCCTGGTCGAACGCATAGCGGTTCTCGGCGGTGACCTCCGACAGGATGGTGGATGCGGGTTGACCCTCGGGACCGCGCACGAGGGCTTCATAGGCATAAATGCGCTTGAGCTTCACGTCTATGATCGGCTGAAACGCCATGGTGAAGGCCGTCGAAAATCCATCGGCACAGGCGCCACAATCCGGAGACGGCTTCGCGGGCTCAAGTGGATCGGAAACTCGGTCTGACATGCCTTACCGCACCTCTCAATTGCTGTTGCCGCCTTCGCGGAGAGTCGCGAAGTCTCAAGGGGCAACAGAAACTCACTCTACAACAAAAAACCCCGGACATTGCTGTCCGGGGTTTTGTTCGCTCGGGATGCTGCCGCTTAGTCGCGGCGGCCGCCCATGAAGTACAGCAGGAACTGGAACAGGTTGATGAAGTCCAGGTACAGGGTGACCGCGCCCATGATCGCCGAATGCTCGGACATGCCGCCGGCCTGGAAGTAGGTGTTCTTGATGCGCTGGGTGTCGTAGGCGGTCATGCCCGCGAACAACAGCACGCCCACCGCCGACATCACAAACTGCATGCCCGTGCTCTTGAGGAACATGTTCACCAGCCCCGCCGCGACCAGGCCGATCATGCCCATCATGAGGAAGGTGCCCATGCCCGACAGGTCGCGCTTGGTGAGATAGCCGAACAGGCTCAGGCCGCCGAAGGAGATGGCGGTGATGAAGAACACACGGGTGACGCTGACGCCGGTATAGAGCAACAGCACGGACGTCAGGCTGATGCCCATAGTGGCGACGAACGCCCAGTAGATCGCCTGCAGGGTCCCGGCCTTCATGCGGCTGGCGCCGAAGCTCATTGCCAGGATCAGGCCGATCGGCGCGAACACCGCCACCAGACCGAGGCCGGTGTAGGAGACGCGGCCCGTCGCGGTCTGCTGGAAGAACAGGCCGAGCAGCGTTTCGTTGTTGGCGACCAGCAGCGCCACCAGGCCCGACAGGAACAGGCCGGAGGCCATGTAGTTGTAAACCCGCAGCATGTACTGACGCAGACCGACGTCGATTTCCGCCGCCGTGGCGCCTACGCCGGCATACGGGCGGCTAAGACCGCTGCGATCAATTTCGACAGCCATTTGATTCCCTCATTAATTCACATCCCTGCCAAAGCTTTCAGGGACCGCGTCTATATTGGGCCAATGCCTGCCAGCCGCAATAGCAATCGGACCCTGCTCGCGAAGACGTAATGTACGTTTCGCTCTGTAAGTTACATTGGAGTTACAGCAGGTTATCGACCGCTATTCATTGCGGAGATAGGGCGCGGCCTTGGTGCCCATGGCACGCCAGGTGCCGGTAAATCCGGCGAGCAGGGTCACAAAAATACAACTCAAGATTACCCCGCCAATCAGCGTGTAATTAATGGCCCAGCCGATCCGCATGACCTGGGTGACGATGGCCCAGGCGGCCATGCTGCCGACCACGGCGGCGATGATTCCGGTGGCCGCCCCGAGCAGCAGGTATTCGAAGACGAAGGCCTTGAGCACATCGCGCCGGGTGGCCCCCAGGACCTTGAGGACGATGGACTCGTAAATGCGCCGGGCATGGCCGGCGGCGATGGCGCCCGCCAGCACCAGGGCGCCGGCCACCAGGGCAACTGCAGCGGTGAGACGCACGGCGACACCGAGGGTGCCAAGGACATTGCGTAGCATCTCGAGGGCCTCGCGCACCTGGATGATGGTGACATTGGGCATGGCCTTGAGGACAGCGTTCTCGATTTTATCCTCGGTCCCGGCATCGGTGTTGATGGTGGCGATGTAGTAGCCGGGCGCGCCTGCGAGGGCATTGGGCGAGAAAATCAGCGCGAAGTTCATGGTCGCCGATTGCCAGCGGATGTCGCGGAAGCTCGCGACCTTGGCAGTGATCTCGCGGCCCAGAATATCCACCGAGATCTCGTCCCCCAGAGCCAGGTGCAGATCGCGGGCCACGCCCTCGTCGATGGAGACGAGATTGTCGCCGCTGTGGTCGGGCGCCCACCAGGCGCCGGCGGTGATCTTGGCGTTCTCCGGCGGCGTCGCGGCGTAAGACAATCCGCGCTCGCCGCGAATGGCCCAACGGCTGCCGGGCTCCACTTGCGCATCTTCTGCCGGCACGCCTTTGATCTTGCTGATGCGGCCGCGGATCATGGCTGCGGCCAGCACTTTGTTCACGCCGGGCATGGGCGTGACCAGATTCTTGAAGTCCTCCACCTGCTGCGGCTGGATATCCACCAGGAACATGCTCGGTGCGTCTTTGGGTAATCCGTTGTCGATCTGGGACCGCAGGTTGGTTTCCAGAAGGGCGATGGCCACCAGCACCGAGAGCCCGAGGCCGAGCGACAGGACGACGGTGGTGGTCGGCGCGCCGGGCCGGTAGAGATTGGCGAGCGCTAAACGTAAAGACGGCCGCCCGGCGGCAGGGCCGCGCGAACCGGATGACAGCCGCGCGGCGAGGCGCATGACCAAGGATGCCGCCAAGCGAAACAGACCGAGGGCCGCGATGGAGCCCAGCACAAAGTACAGCGCGAACATCTCCCGGTCGGCAGTGACGACGGTGAACACACATAGCGCGATGGCGACGAGACCGACCATCACCACATATTTGGGCCGCGGCCAGGCGGTGCTGGCCGCGAAGATGTTGCGGAACAGGGCCACCGGCGGAATATCGCGGGCGCGCGCCAAGGGCCACAGACCAAACAGCGCCGAGGTCAACACGCCGAAGGTCGCCGCCTGGCCGAGAGCGGAGGGATAGAGGCCGAACTTGATCTGCACCGGCAGCATGCCGGCGAGGCCCTGCGCGGCCACCAGCGGGACGGCTGCGCCCAGGATTAAGCCAATGATGATGCCGACGGCGGCGAGAATGCCGAGCTGGATCAGGTAGATCGAAAACACCGTATCGGCCGGGGCGCCCAGGCACTTCAAGGTGGCGATGGTGTTCATACGGCTGGCGAGATGGGCGCGCACGGCGTTGGCGACGCCGATTCCGCCGGTGAGCAAAGCTGTCAGTCCAATGAGAGTCAGGAACAGCGTAACGTTGTCGAGAAAGCCGTCGAGGCCTTGGGCGGCCTGGTTGAGGCCGCGGATACGCCAGCCGGCGCGCGGGAATTCAGCCAGCAGCCGGGTGCGGGCCTGATCGCTGGTCTCACTGCCGGTGAGCCTGACATTATATGTGTATTCGCCGAGGCTGCCGGTCTGCACCAGTTCCGTCGCCGGCAGCGCGCCGGATGAAATCATCAGCCGCGGGCCGGCCGTAGCGAAGGTGATGGCCTTGTCGGGCTCGCGCAAAATCACGGCGCGCACCTGGATGGTGGCCTCGCCGATCTTCACCAGATCGCCAAGCTCAATGTGCAAACGCGTAAGAAGGCCGGCATCGATGGCGGCGCCCCAATGGCCATCCTTTTCCGCCAACGCATCGGCCAGCGGCATCGCCGGCTGCAGGTCGATGCTGCCGTACAGCGGGTAGGCGCCGTCCACGGCCTTCAGCTCGATCAAAGTGCGGCCGGTCACTTCGCCGGCGCTGTCTTCCACCCGCGCCATGGATCGCATCTGCACCAGCGCGCTCAGGTCGCCGGCGCGGCTCAACGCGTCGCGTTCCTCGGCGTTGACCGGGCGCGAGGCGAGGCGCACCTGGATGTCGCCGCCGAGCAGGGGTTGGGCGTCACCCTCAATGCCGGCCTCGACCGATTGATTGAGCGACGTGGCGCCGGCGATGGCCGCGACGCCGATGGCGATACAGGCCAGGAAGATGCGAAAGCCCCTCACGCCGCCGCGCAGCTCGCGCAGGGCAAAGCGCAAAGCCAGCGGCAGGCTGCGGGCGAAGGTGGTCATGAGCTAAGGCAACCCTTCGCCGGCGATGATCCCGTCGGCGATGCGCACGATGCGGCCGCATTTGCGCGCCAGACCCAGGTCGTGTGTGATCAGCACCAAGGTCGTGCCGTGATGACGATGCAGGGAGAACAGCAGGTCTATGATCTGCTGGCCGGTGCCGCCGTCGAGATTGCCGGTGGGTTCGTCGGCAAGCAGGATCTTCGGCCGCACGGCAAAGGCGCGCGCCAAGGCCACGCGCTGCTGCTCGCCGCCGGAGAGCTGGCCGGGGTAGTGGTCGATGCGGTGGCCGAGGCCGACGGTCTTGAGCTCCGCCTCCGCGCGATCGAACGCGTCGGCGCGCCCGGCGAACTCAAGCGGCACTGCAACGTTCTCCAGTGCGCTCATGGTCGGGATGAGGTGGAACGACTGGAACACGATGCCCACGTTCTCGCGGCGGAACAGGGAGAGCTGGTCTTCGCTCTTGCCGTTGTAGTCGGTGCCGGCGATGACGACACGGCCCTTGGATACATGCTCGAGTCCCGCGACCACCATCAGCATGGTGGTCTTGCCCGAACCCGACGGGCCGACAATGCCTACGGCAGAGCCTTGCGGTACCGTGAGGTCAACGCCGCGCAGGATGTTGACCGGCCCCGCCGGCCCCGCCAAAGTGAGATGAACGCCCTCCATCTCGATCGCAGCGGGCGCGGTCATCTTCGCGCCATCATCTGCGATCACAGCTTGCGCTTGGTCCATCGGCATCCAACATGTTCCCTATGCATCCGCACCGATTGTTAGCATTGGCAGGCAGCTTACAAAAGCCGCTCGGGGCCGCTATTGCGGGCCTCCTGCTGTTGTTTTCGGCTTCGTCATCTGCGGCCGACACAACTCCACTGCGGATCCTGGCGTTCGGCGACAGCCTGACCGCGGGCTATGGCCTCAATAACCCCGCCGATGCGTTCCCGGCGCAGTTGGAGCGGGCGCTGAAAGCCAAGGGACATAACATTTCCGTGATCCAGGGCGGCATCTCCGGCGACACCACCACCGGCGGCCGCACCCGCCTCGACTGGTCTCTGGCGAGCAAGCCCGACGCTGTGATCCTGGAACTTGGCGCCAATGATGCGCTGCGCGCCATCGATCCCAAACTGACCGCCGACAACCTCAGCTTCATCGTCAAACGGCTGGGTGAGGCCCAGGTGCCGGTACTCCTGGCCGGCATGATGGCGCCGCCCAATCTCGGGCGCGATTACAGCGACAGGTTCAACAAGATCTTCCCCACCCTGGCCAAGGAGAGCGGCGCGCTGCTGTATCCGTTCTTCCTCGACGGCGTGGCGGCGATTCCGGAGTTGAACCAGGGCGACCGCATTCACCCGACGGCCAAGGGCGTCGCCATTATCGTCGAACGCATCCTGCCGCTGGCGGAGAAGCTCGTTGTGCAGGCGGAAGCCGCCCGCGCCAGGCGCTAGCCCCGTGTTCCGCCTGTTTGTGGGCCTGGGCCTGCCCGATGGCGTCATCGCCCGGCTCAACATCATGTGCAGCGGCATTCCCGGCGCCCGGTGGGTGGAGCCGGAGAATCTACACCTGACCTTGCGCTTTATCGGCGAGGTGGACGAACCGGCGGCGGAGGAAATCGACTACGCCCTGCGCCAAATCCAGGACGATGCCTTCGATCTCACGCTCTCGGGTCTCGGCACGTTCGGCAAGCACGGCAAGGAACACACCTTATGGGTTGGTGTGGGGCCATCGCCGGCCCTCAGCCATCTTCAGGCCAAGGTGGAGTCCGCCATCGTGCGTGCGGGGCTGCCGGCAGAGGAGCGCAAGTTCAAGCCCCACGTCACCATCGCCCGCATGACGCGTCCCGATCTCATCCGCATGCAGCATTTCATCGAGGGCAACGGCCTGTTCCAGGCGGGACCGTTCCAGGTGGAGAACTTCACCCTCTATGAGAGTGCGCCCGGCAATGGCGGTCCGGTCTACACGGCGCTGGAAGACTATGCGCTGAGCTTGCCCTTGGCGTGAGCCAGCAGGGCCCTGCTCGTGGCCTCGACCATATCCAGGACTTCGGTGAATCCCTCCGGCCCGCCGTAATAAGGGTCGGGCACATCTTTGACGCGCGTGGACGGATGGAAGGCCAGGAACAGTTTCAAATCCGCGGTGGCGTCCTTGGGCCGCAAGGCTGCGAGGTCGGACAGGTGGCCCTGATCCATGGCCAGAATCAGGTCGAAGTCGTGGAAATCGCGGGCGGTGACCTTGCGCGCCCGCAAGCTGGTAAGGTCGAAACCCCGCGCTGCGGCGGCCGCGCAACTGCGGTGATCGGGTGGATCGCCGATGTGATAGCCGTGGGTGCCGGCGGAGTCCGTTGTGATGGCCTTTCCAAGACCGGCGTCCTGCACCATATGACGGAAGACCCCCTCGGCCGTGGGCGAGCGGCAGATATTCCCGGTGCAGACGAATAGAATCTTCATGTGCGGCTGATTACCATATGACCCATGCCTGATCTTTCAAAATCCGATATTTCTCCGAAATCCATCCCGCCGCGCGGCAGCCACATCGTCATCCTCACCGGCGCGGGGATTTCGAAAGAATCCGGCCTCGATACCTTCCGCGACGCCGACGGCATCTGGTCGCGGGTGCGCTGGCAGGATGTGGCGACACCGGAAGCTTTCGCGCGCGATCCGGACAAGGTCCACGCCTTTTACAATATGCGCCGCGCCCGCAATAAGTCGCTCGATCTGCAGCCCAACGCCGCGCATGTGGCGCTGGCGCGGCTGGAAGCCTCCTGGCCCGGACAGGTGCTGATCATCACCCAGAACGTGGACACACTGCACGAACGGGCCGGCACAAAAAATCTGCTGCATATGCACGGCCTCCACGCCCAGGCGCGCTGTAACCACTGCGGCCACGTGGTCGAATGGTCCGGCGATATGTCCATGCAGGATATCTGTGAAGGCTGCAGTCAGCCCGGCGGCATGCGGCCCAACGTGGTGTGGTTCGGCGAAACGCCCATGTATCTGGACAAGATTTCCGACGCACTCAGGGATTGCGACCTGTTCGTCTCCATCGGCACCTCGGGGAATGTTTATCCGGCAGCCGGCTTCGTGCAGGTGGCGCAGCGCCACGGCTGCCATACGGCGGAGTTGAATCTGGAACCCTCCGCCGGCGCCAGCCTGTTCGCCGAAGCCCACTATGGCCCGGCCACGGTCACCGTGCCGGCCTATGTGGATGCGCTTCTGAAAGCCATATGAGCAAGTTCACCGCGGTCATGAAGGAAGCGCGCAGCTGTACGCTCTGCGCGGCGCATCTGCCGCTCGGGCCGCGCCCCCTTGTGCGCGGCATGGCCAGCGCCAAGATCCTGATTGTGAGCCAGGCGCCGGGCACCAAGGCTCATGTGAGCGGCTTGTCGTTCGATGATCGTTCCGGGGATCAGCTCAGAACCTGGATGGGCATCGATCGCGACATTTTTTACGACGAGTCCCGGGTCGCGGTGGTCAGCATGGGGTTCTGCTACCCCGGCCGCGACGCCAAGGGCGGCGACCTGCCGCCACGCCTGGAGTGTGCGCCCACGTGGCACCCGCGCATCCGGCCCCTGCTCAAGAATGTGGAACTGGTGCTGCTGGTGGGCAGCTACGCCCAGGCCTACTACCTGAAAGATACGCGCCGGAAGACCATGACGGATACCATTGCGGCTTGGCGCGACTATGGGCCGCTGACGCTGCCGTTGCCGCACCCAAGCTGGCGCAATACCGGATGGGTAAAGAAAAACCCCTGGTTCACCGAAGATCTGCTGCCGGTCTTACGCCGGCGCGTCGCTAAGCTTGTGAGCTAGACTCTTCCGCTTCAGCCGCCTCTTCGATGGCTTCCATGGTTTCGTCGGAGAAGCCGAAGTGATGGCCGATCTCGTGGATCAGGACGTGGCGCATCACATGGCCCAGGTCCTCACCGGTTTCGCACCAGTAGTCCAGGATCGGCCGCCGGTAGATGAACACGATATCGGGCATGTTGCCCGAGGACTCGATCTGCTTGTCGGCCAGCGAGACCCCTTGATAAAGGCCGAGGATGTCGAAGGGGCTCTCCAGCTCCATCTCCCGGCACACGTCCTCGTCCGGAAATTCCTGAACCAGTACGACCACGTCGGCCGTAAATGACCTTAATTCCTCGGGCAGCGACGCAAGTGCTGCTTTGGCCATGGCGTCGATATCGGTCAGGGTGGGCGGCCCGATGTAATTTGAGGTGTTGGGCTTTGTCATAGGTCCTGTGCAACAGTATTGCTCTTAGAGCGCGCGGCTTTCATGGTAGATAATAAGCCTGTTGGCGAAAGGCGAGAGATGATTCAAAAGCTCGACGCGGGGGCGCGCGCCGCGGCCCTGGCTCAACTTGAGGGCTGGAAGGACGTGCATGGCCGCGACGCCATCCAGCGGACGTTTTCATTCACCGATTTCAATGCCGCTTTCGGCTTCATGGGCCGCGTGGCGCTGCTGGCCGAGAAAATGGACCACCATCCGGAATGGTTCAATGTCTACAACCGGGTCGAAGTAACCCTTGCGACCCATGACTGCAACGGCGTATCCGAACGCGACATCGCCATGGCGCGCTTTATGAACGCCACTGCTTCACTTCAAACGAAATAAGCGAGGGGACGTGAGCACCAAGATTTATCCCAATGCGACGGCCGCCCTGGCGGGCCTGTTGCGCGACGACATGGTCATCATGTCCGGCGGCTTCGGCCTCTGCGGCATCCCCGAAGTCCTGATCGGCGCCATCCGCGAGTCCGGGGTCAAGGGGCTTACCTTTATCTCCAACAACGCCGGGATCGATGACGTGGGCCTGGGGGTGCTGCTCGCCACCCGCCAGATCAAAAAGATGATCAGCTCCTACGTCGGCGAAAACGCCATCTTCGCCAAGCAGTACCTGGCCGGGGAACTGGAGATCGAATTCAATCCGCAGGGCACACTGGCCGAGCGCATCCGCGCCGGCGGCGCCGGTATTCCGGCGTTCTTCACCGCCACCGGCTACGGCACCCAAGTGGCCGAAGGTAAAGAGACACGCGAGTTCGGCGGCCGTCACTATGTGATGGAGACGGGCCTGGTGGCCGATCTCGCCATCGTGCACGCCCACACCGCCGACCCGGAAGGCAATCTGCAGTTCCGCATGACCGCGCGGAATTTCAATCCCATCATGGCCACCGCCGCCAAGATGACCGTCGCGGAAGTGGAGCACCTGGCGCCGCAAGGGTCGCTCAATCCCGACCACATCCATACGCCGGGGATTTTCGTGCAGCGGATTATCAAACTCGACAACCCGGTGAAACGCATCGAGCAACGCACCACCCGCAAACGCGCAGCAGCGGAATAGGAGAACAGTCATGGCCTGGAACAGAGACGAAATGGCTGCGCGCGCCGCGAAGGAACTGAAGGACGGTTTCTACGTCAATCTTGGGATCGGCATTCCGACGCTGGTGGCGAACCATGTGCCGCCCGGTATGTCGATCCAGCTCCAGAGCGAGAACGGCATGCTCGGCATGGGCCCGTTCCCTTACGAAGGCGAGGAAGATCCCGATCTGGTGAATGCGGGCAAGCAAACCATCACCACCCTGCCCACCACCAGCTTCTTCGACAGTGCCGCGTCCTTCGGCATGATTCGCGGTGGGCATATCCATCTCTCCATTCTCGGCGCCCTTCAGGTGGCGGAGAACGGCGACCTGGCCAACTGGATGATCCCCGGCAAGATGGTCAAAGGCATGGGCGGCGCCATGGACCTGGTGGCCGGCGTGCCGCGGGTGGTCATCCTCATGGAACATGTGGCCAAGGGCGACGAGAAGAAGATTCTCAAGGAATGCACCCTGCCGCTCACCGGCAAAGGCGTCGCGCATCTGATCGTCACGGATCTGTGTGTATTCGAGGTGGCGCGTCCGGGGCTGACCCTGGTGGACATCGCGCCGGGGGTGAACGTCGATGAAATCCGCGCCAAGACCGGGCCGGATTTTAAGATCGCCGCGAGCGTCAGATAGCTATTTAGACGCGTCTCGCAAAGCGAGAACGTTGCGGGCTTGCTTGAGGTGCGGCAAGTCCAGCATCACGCCGTCCAGCGACGCGACGCCGTCGGCGAGGCCGTCGAAGGCCGCGATCACACGTTCGGCGTGGGTGATCTCTTCGGGCGTCGGCTTGAACCCTTCGTTGATGACATCCACCTGCGCCGGGTGAATGGCCAGCTTGCCGTTCCAGCCGTCGCGCCGGATGGTTTTGCACAGGGCCAGCAAGCCCTGCTCGTCCTTGAAATCCGTATGGGGCGTGTCGATGGCCAACAGTCCGGCGGCTTTGGCGCCGAGCAAGGTCATGGACATGGCCAGGCGGTAGGTGAATCCAAAGGCGCCATCGGCATCGCGGTTGGTGCTGGCGCCGAGGTCCGCCGCCAGGTCCCAGGGTCCCCACGATAAGCCGATGAGACGCGCCGGCTTGGACCTGGCGTATTCCGCCAGGGTCAGTGCGCCGAGGGCGGACTCGCCGGCGATGGCGACGATCTTGGTGGACGCAGCCGCCAGGCCTTCGCGCTTTTCCAAAGCGTCCATCACATGGGACACCGTATCCACCGATGCGGACCCAGACGCCTTGGGAAACACGATCCCGTCGGGCGCACCAGGCATGACGCCGGCGAGATCAACGCCCAGCACGCCAGCCTCCAACGGATTGATGCGGACGAAGACCTTGGACCGGCGCGCGGCCAGGGGGTGGCTTTTGAGGAAATCGAGCGCCAGCTTGCGCGCGGCGTCCTTGCGCGGCGCCGCCACAGAATCCTCAAGGTCGATGATGATGGCGTCGGCTGTAACGTCCGCAGCCTTGGCGAGTTTTTTCTCGCTGTCGCCGGGGATGAACAGCATCGACCGCAAAAGCATACTTAAGCGCCCTTACGCTTCATGAGGGCCGAGCGCTTGCACACTCCCACCAGTTCATCGCGCTGGTTGAAGCAGCGATGGGTGAAAATAACGATGCCGTTGTCGGGGCGGGATTTGCTCTCCCGCAGCTCCAGCACCTCGGTCTCGATGCGGATGGTGTCGCCATGGAACAGTGGCTTGGGGAACCGCACGTCGTCCCAGCCCAGGTTGGCGACGGCGGTGCCCAGAGTGGTTTCGCCTACGGAGATGCCCACCATGAAGGCCAGGGTCAGGCAGCTATTGACGATACGGGCGCCGTATTCGGTCTTTTTGGAGGCTTCCTCGTCCAGGTGCAGGGCGGCGGGATTGTGGGTGAGGGCGGAGAAAAACACGTTGTCCGCCTCGGTGATGGTCCGGCGGATGGGATGCTGGAATTTCATTCCAACTGTGAATTCCTCGAAGAACAGTCCGGCCATTGGCCCCTCACTCAGCCTGAAAGTGGGGCGAGTCGACTACATTTCACTAATCCGAACAACATGATATTGAACGCCACAGGAGTGATCTCTAATGCGCGGCTATTTCGGTATTGGCGTCGAGGGCATCAGCAAGCCCTTCAATGTGGGCAATCTGTTCAGATCTGCCCATGCGTTCGATGCCAGTTTCGTATTCACCGTCGCCGCCACCTATAAACGGTCGGACGGCGCCCAGACCGACACCTCGGACGCCCTCGGCAATCTTCCCTTCTACAGCTTCCCGACCCTCCCCGATCTCCTGCTGCCCAAAGGCTGTGCTCTGGTGGGGGTGGAACTGCATGATGACGCCACCGAGTTGCCGAGTTTTACGCATCCGCGCTGCGCGGCCTATGTGCTGGGGCCCGAGCGCGCGTCGCTGTCGCCGGCCCTGGTGGCGCGTTGCGATCACCTCATCCGAATTCCGACAAAATTCTGTCTCAACGTGGGGATCGCCGGGGTGGTGGTCATGTACGACCGCCTCCTGACCATGGGCCGGGGCCGGTTTCCGCCGCGCCCCATCATGCCCGGCGGGCCGGGCGGCCTGGAGCAGCGGTTCCGCTCAAAGCCGCCGCTGGCGGAAGTGGCCCTGGCCGAACGCGACGGAGAGGATCCGGACCGATGACGAGACGCTTGCAAGGGTGCCTGAGGTTTCCCACAATCGGAGCCGCATGATGACCCGGTTTTTGAAGTCTGTTGCGCTCATCGCCGCGCTGGTTTCGGCATCCGGCGCCCACGCCCAGGAGGTCAAAGCCCTTGGCACCTTCGGCAAATGGGTGGCGTTCACCTACGCCGAGAAGGGCAAGCCGGTGTGCTATATCTCCGCCAAGCCCGACAAATCCGAAGGCTCCTATAAAGCGCGCGGCGAGGCGCTGCTGCTCATCACTCATCGCCCGGCCGAAAAGGCCTTCGACGTGGTCAGCATGGTGGCCGGCTATCAGTATATGCCCGACACCGATGCGGTGGTGACGGCGGGCGGCCAGACCTTCCGGCTGTTCACCAATGCCGACCGCGCCTGGGCCCGGGACGCCAAGACCGACGGCGCCGTGGTGCAGCAACTGATCAAGAGCAGCACCGCCGTCATCAAAGGCACATCGAACCGCGGCACACCGACCACGGACACCTTCTCGCTGAACGGCTTCGGCGCGGCCTATAAGGCCATCGGCGACACGTGTAAGAAGCCCTAAGCTAAATACGCGTCGCCACAAGCTGGGTAATGAGTCCCGGCTCTCCGTCACCGACAGTCGCGTCGCCGATCCGGATCACAGGACGTACCCCCAGAGCATTTGTCAGAAAAACCTCGCTCGCTTTGGCGAGGATCTCCACGGTCACGGGCCGCTCTTCCGCGTGGGTGAGGCGGATGGCATCGGCGCGCGCCACGCCGGGAAGGGCGCCCTCGGCGATGGGCGGCGTGATCAGACCGCCATTCACCAGCAAGAAGACATTGGCGGCGGTGGCTTCCGCCACCCGCCCCTGGGTGTTGAGCAGAAAGGCGTCGTCGGCGCCGGCAAGGGTTGCTTCGTCTCGGGCGATAACATTGTCGAGGTAGTTGAGGGTTTTGAATCGGGTCAACGGCGACAACTCGTTCCGCCGCGTCACGGTGGCGATGATCATGCGCGCAGGTTCCGGCTCGGGTGCGGCGGGTGCTGCTGAGATGAGCAAAGTGGGCCGCGGTGCGGCGGGAAGCGCCAAGCCGCGCGGTCCGGGCCCGCGGGTGAGGGTGACCCGCAGCACGCCATCGGTCAGGTCATTGGCCGCGACAAGGTCTGCTATCAGGCCATTCAGCGCCGTATCGTCATAGGTCAGCGGGATGCCCAGCGCTGTGGCGCTCATGCGCAACCGCGCGAAGTGCGCGGGGAGGCGCCGCAGTTTGCCTTTGCGCAGCGCGATGGTTTCAAACAACCCATCGCCCAGGGTCAGGCCGCGATCAGAGGGATCAATTCTGGCGGTGTCTGCATCGACGAGCTGACCGTTCAGACTGATCTTCACGAGGCAGACCCTTCGTCCAGCACGGAAAGTAGCGCCGCCACCTTGGTCAGGGTCTCGTCATATTCCTGGGCCGGGACGGAATCCGCGACAATGCCGCCGCCGGCCTGGGCGATGAGTGTGTCGCCGGCTTTGACCAAAGTGCGGATCGTGATCGAGGAATCCATCGCGCCGTTAAACCCCATCCAGGCGATCGCCCCACAATAAGGGCCGCGGGGTCCGGGCTCCAGGGCGTGAATGATCTCCATGGCATGGATCTTGGGTGCGCCGGTGATGGAGCCGCCGGGGAAGGCCGCGCGCAGCAGGTCTACGGCGCCGAGGCCGGGTCGCATGTGCCCGGTGACGCTCGATACGAGGTGATGCACGGCGGGAAAGCTCTCGAGGGCGCAGAGTTCCGGCACGCGGATGGAGCCCGGCGCGCACACCCGCGACAGGTCGTTGCGCAGCAAATCGACGATCATCAGGTTCTCGGCCCGGTCCTTGGCGCTATGCAGGAGTTCTTGCGCCAGGGCAGCGTCTTCCGCCGGCGTCTTGCCGCGCGGCCGTGTGCCTTTGATGGGGCGGGTTTCCACACGGCCTTCGGCGTCCAGCGACAGATAGCGTTCGGGCGATGCGGACATCAGCGCCATGTCACCGGCATTGAGGAACGCCGCGAAGGGCGCGGGCGACGTGGCCCGTAGCAGGCGGTAGAGGTCGAACGGTTGGGTGCCGGCAGGCAGGCGAGCCAGGAACCGCTGGGTGATATTGGCCTGATAGATGTCCCCGGCGCCGATGGCGCTTTGGGCCTGCGCAACGCGGGATTCATGTGCAGCGCGGGTGGATTCTGCAGTCCAACGCGCGTCCGGCCGCTTTGGCGCGGCGGGGTTTTGGGTTCCGAGAGCAGCGGCCAGCGCCTCGGCCCGGGCCTTTGCGCGATCCGCGCGCGCAGCTCCTTCGGCAGGAAAGCCGGTGGAGACGATCCAGGCCTCGCGTTTGTTGTGATCGAAGGCCGCGACGACGTCATAAAGTCCTACGACCATATCGGCGGGATATGGCGTGCTGCGCGGCGCGGGCAGGCGCTCGATGACACCGCCCAATTCATAGGACAAGAAACCGATAGCCCCGCCCGCGAAGGGCGCCGGCCCGGCGGCTCTATCCGAAAACAGCGCCAGTTCACGGGCCAGAACCGAGAATGGGTCACCTGCGCAAGGACGGCCGTCGATGCTGACCTGCCACGGCGCGGCTGTGCAGCGGATGACCCGGAATGGATCACGCGCGATATAAGAATACCGTCCTTGCGGCGATGGCAAAGCGCTCTCCAGCAGCACGGACATGTCTTCGGCCGCCAGCGGCGCGAAAGCCGCCACCGTGTTGCGGTAGGGAATAGAAACAACGACAGGGCCCACGACGGCGAGAACTAGATGCTCGGCGGCAGAACGCGATTGGGCGCCACGTGGCCATCGCAGAATGTCTTGATGTTGATGATCACCCGCTCGCCCATGGCGATGCGGCCCTCGATGGTGGCGGAACTCATGTGGGGCAGCAGGATGACATTCGGCATGGCCAGCAGTTTCGGATTCACCGCAGGCTCATGTTCGAATACGTCGAGCGCCGCGCCGGCCAACTGACCGCGCTCCAGCATGGAGATCAGCGCCGTTTCATCGACGATCTCGCCGCGGGCCACATTCACCAGGTAGGCGGTGGGCTTCAGCAGCTTCAGGCGGCGTTCGGACAGCAGGTGGAACGTCGCCGGCGTATGGGGGCAGTGGATCGAGATGACGTCCATGCGGGCCAGCATCTGGTCGAGGCTTTCCCAATATGTGGCTTCGACCTCGGCTTCCAACTCGGGGCGCAGGCGGCGGCGGTTGTGATAGTGGATCGCCATGCCGAAGCCCCGGGCGCGGCGGGCGACGGCGGTACCGATGCGTCCCATGCCGATGATGCCCAGTCTTTTTCCCGAGAGCCGCTGGCCCAACATGTGGGTGGGGCTCCAGCCGGTGAATTTACCGTCGCGGATCAGGGCGGCGCCTTCCAGCAGGCGGCGCGGCACCGCCACCATGAGGGCCATGGCCATATCGGCCGTGTCCTCGGTCAGCACGTCGGGCGTGTTGGACACCGTGATCCCGCGCGCCTGGGCGGCGGCGAGATCGATGTGGTCGACGCCGTTGCCGAAGTTGGCGATCAGCTTGAGCCGGGGACCGGCCTTGGCCAGAACGCTCGCGTCGATGTGATCTGTCAGGGTCGGGACCAGCACGTCGCAAGCTTGCAGCGCATCCGCGATTTCGCCGGCGCTAAACGGATGGTCGTTGTCGTTGAGGCGAACGTCGAACAGCTCCATCATCCGCGTCTCGACGACGTCGGGGAGCTTGCGGGTCACTACAACAGTGGGTCTGGTCCGCGTCATGCTTGTCCGCGTGCGGGTCTGCCGATGATCGATATGCGTATTTTGAAAGGCGTAGCAGCCGCCTCCGGGCTTGTCTAGCAACGCGCCGGTTTCTGCGCCGCGCCGCCGTTGCCAAAGACGCAAATCCGGGGCAAAAAGATTGCCATGAGGCACACCGTTCTTTCGCTTACTTTCCTGGCAGGTTTGAGCGCGCTCGGCGTTACGGCTTTCGCGGCTGAGAAGGCGCCCCCGCCCCCTAAAGCCGCGGCTGCGGCGCCGCGCCCTCAGGAAGCCGCGCCGACGACAGCGCCCGCCGCCAGCGACGTGGCGCCTGAAGACGAGAAGGCCGAGAGCAAGGAAGAATCCCCGCGCGCGGGTTCTTCGCTGCCGATCCCGCGGTTTGTGTCGTTGCGCACAGACCCCATCAATCTCCGCACCGGTCCTGGCGTGCGCTATCCGGTGGATTGGGTCTATGTCCGCCGCCGCCTGCCGGTGGAAGTGATCGCCGAGTTCTATACCTGGCGCCAGATCCGCGACCCCGACGGCGCCGAGGGCTGGGTCCACCAGACCATGCTGTCGGGCCGGCGTACCGCTGTGATCAAAGCCGCGTCGGCGCCCTTACGCCGCGAAGGTACGGACACCGCCGAGGCCATCGCCACCATCGAGAAGGGCGTGATCGTCAGCGTCCAACGCTGCCCGGCCAGCACCGACTACTGCCGGGTGGAAGTGAGCGGCATTCAAGGCTGGCTCAAGCGCGACCAGGTCTGGGGCGTGTATCCGACCGAGACCCTTCAGTAGCTAGCCGGCCAGGTCTTCTGCGAGGGCGGCCCGGCTGGCGTCGGGCAATGCGGCCATGTGGCCGTAGTTGGCGTGGGAGATGCCGGCGATCACTTGCGTGCCGGCGGTGCGGAACGCCGTCGCCTGTTCGGGCGTGAAGGTAAAGTGCAGGAAGTGCACCGCCGACGTCTTGCCGTCCGGCGTGGTGCGGTCGATGTCGTCTTCCGGCACGCCTTTTACGGTGTGCCCGGTGAAACTCAGATAAACGGTGTCTTCTACACGGCCGAGCTGGGCGAGGGTGCGGCGGCGCACGCCCTCGTCCTCGATCTCGATCATCATGGTCGCGACCAACTCCGAGCCCTGAGGAATGAGCGGGTTGTAAGCGGAGAGCTCGCCCTCGACCTGCTCTTCGCCGCCGGCCTCGATGTAGAGCATTTCCTGCACCTGGGCCCACATGGTGTCGTAGCTCTCGAAATAGAGCGTGATGACGGGGCCGATGTGGATGCGGCGCTTCTGCTTTATCTCCACCAGCTTGCGGCGGTGTTCGCGGCGGATCTTGGCATAGTCCGCCACCGGCATCAGGTCGGCGCGGGTGATTTCACGGCGGTTCGGGGTCATATCGTTAGAGTCCATAAGCCTTGGCGAGGAGCTGGATAGGGTGGAAGGCTTCTCTCGGTCCGGCGCCTTCGACGGCTTCGAACCCCTGCGCGAGATGCTTGCCCGCAAGCGGGCACTCGGATGCGAGATGGGTCTTGTTGGCGTCGGCGGCGCGGCGCACAGTGGCCTTGGCGAATTTTGTGGCGACTTCGAAGTTGCCCTTCTTTACGCCCCAGGAACCACCGTGGCCCGAGCAGCGCTCGATCACCGCCACATCGGTCTCGGGAATCAGCCGCAGCATCTCCGCACCCATGGCGCCCATGTTCTGGGCCCGGGCGTGGCAGGGAATGTGAACCGCCACACCCCCGGCGAGCGGCTCCAGGCCGGGGGCGATGCCCTCGCTGTCGGCAATGGCCACCACATATTCGGTGATATCGAATGTGGCCCGGGCCAGGGCTTTGACATCGGGATCGTCGGGCACGATCAGCGGCCATTCGAATTTCAGCATCAGGGCGCAGGATGGCACCAGGGCGACGATGTCCTTGCCGGCTTCGATATAGGGCTTGAAGAACTGTGCGGTGCTCTTGGCCTTCTCTGCGACGCGCGCAAGGTCCGCCTGCTCCAACTGCGGCATGCCGCAGCAGCCGGGATAAACCACTTCAGCTTTGACGCCGTTCTTGGCCAGCACGCCGAGTGCAGCCTCGCCGATGGCGGGGTTATTGTAGTTGGCGAAACAGGTGGCGTAGATCACCGCATCGCGTTTGCCAAAAGCAGGCGCCGCGCGGTTCACCGCAGGCGGTGAGTCTTTGGCGCGGGCGACAAAGGTCTTGCTGTGGAATTTGGGCAGCGCGGCGTTTTTGTCGATGCCGGCGACAGCTTCCATCACCGGACGTGTCAGACCATTGCCGCGCTGTGTCGCCCAGTTGGCGAGGCTGGCGACGGCGCCGCCGAGCTTGCCGTTGCGATCGGTCTCGGCCAGTTGCGCGTCGAAGAAGTCGGCGCCGTCCTTGGCGCGCTCCGCCGCCCTGTAGCGCAGCATGAGATGGGGGAAGTCGATGTTGAAGGCGTGCGGCGGCACGTAGGGACACTTGGTCATGAAGCACATGTCGCAGAGCGTGCAGGCATCCACGACCGGCTTGAAGTCCGTGCTTTTGACGCCGTGCAGTTCGTCGTCACCGGCCGCGTCTACCAGGTCGAACAGGCGCGGGAAGGAGTCGCACAAATTGAAGCAGCGGCGGCAGCCGTGGCAGACGTCGAACTGGCGGCGCATCTCGGCGTCGAGTTTGTCCGCGTCGATGTACTCCGGATTCTTCCAGTCAATGACGTGCCGGGTCGGCGCTTCGAGACTGCCTTCTCTCACGGTTCACCCATATCGTAGATGGAAATAAAACCGGCCGATCCTGCTATAGGACTCGGCCGGTTTTTGCAGCGGTCTGTCGAACGCTTAGCTCAGGGTATCGAGAGCCTTCTGGAAACGTCCGGCGTGGGACTTCTCGGCCTTGGCGAGGGTTTCGAACCAGTCCGCGATCTCGTCGAAGCCTTCTTCGCGGGCGGCTTTGGCCATGCCGGGATACATGTCGGTGTACTCGTGGGTTTCACCGGCTACCGACGCCTTCAGATTGAGGCGGGTGTCGCCGATGGGATGGCCGGTGGCCGGGTCGCCGACCGCTTCCAGATATTCGAGATGGCCGAAGGCATGGCCGGTCTCGCCTTCCGCGGTGGAGCGGAACAGGGCGGACACTTCGTTCTGGCCTTCAACGTCGGCCTTCTGCGCGAAATAGAGATAGCGCCGGTTTGCCTGGCTCTCGCCGGCGAACGCAGCTTTAAGGTTTCCTTCGGTCTTGGAGCCGCGGAGTTGGGCCATGTCTCGCTCCTTCAGTCGTGAGTGGGGCAGTCGTGAGTGCCGTGCATGCCAAACCGCCAAGCAAGAGACCGTTCAGCATGCCCAGTTGTACGCAGAGCAACACTGCAAGTCAAGCAGTTTAGAATCGATCTAATTTAAGATGAGCCAAGCTGAAGCCGCGGGCGCAATGCGGCCCACGAAGCGGGGGATCAGTCTTTGATCCGGATGATGACATCGACCCGGGCCACTTCGGCGCCGCCGGGCGCTTCGGGCAGGTTGGCGATGGCGATACGTTCTGCGGGGATGTCCATCAGCCTGCCGGACGTCTCGAAATAGAAGTGATAGTGGTCGCCTACATTGGTGTCGAAGTAAGAGCGGCTGGAATCGATCGAGATCTCGCGCAGCAGATCCTTCTCGGTGAAATCGTGCAGCGCGTTGTAAACCGTGGCCAGCGACACATCGACGCGATTGTCCTTGGCCTCGTTGAACAGGGCTTCGGCGGTGACATGGCGGTCGCCCTGCGAAAACAGCAGCTTCGCCAGGGCCAAGCGCTGGCGCGTCGGCCGCAGGCCCGAAGACCGCAGACGTTCCAGAACCGTGAGATCAGCCGTGGAGGTCTTTTTTGCGCGCATGATCGCCCAATCGTTGCAGCATTCTGCCTTCAGCGTGTCTGGAGCTGGGATAGCCCCCGGACATATATCCATAGCTCGAAGTTAAGCCTATTTCCGGACTGTTTGAAGGGAAACTTGCATTAACTGTGCAGGCAGAACCCTGGAAGCCCCTGATCCATCAGGGGTTTTGGGCCAACCTATGCAAGAAATCAGCACCTTATAAGGAATAAAAAGAGAGGGCCAAACGTCGCCGCTGGCACATCGGGCTAACAGCCACGAAAGCCAGCTCCGCCAGGAGAGGGGTGGTGGACCGCCAAGCCGCTGGGGATGAGGGGGAAGGGATAGCGACCGGGACGGTCCACCGATGATCCCCGAAGGGATCTCCATCAGCGGAGGGGGGCTCCTAGATGGCATGACGCAAGATCGCGCGGGAATGTGTCGCGACTACGGCCTGGAGTTAAAAATACTGTCACGGGCGCGGCGCGCATATTCACAGCACCGCGAGGCACCGGCGTTTGCGGTAACGCGATGTAACGTTGCTGTGGGGGTGAAGCCTATGCGTGCGGGTCGTAACTCGGCTGACCGAGTATTTCGATGCGCACGGCCATGGGCCCCTTCTTGCCGGGGCGCACGTACATGCGCACCTGCTGACCGGATCCCAAACGATCGAGATTGGAGCGCTGTAGCGCGCCGATACCGATGAAGACATCGGCGCCGCCGCCGATGGGCATGCCGAAGCCATAACCCTTATCGACCGCGAAGAACTTGATCTCGCCGTCGAGCACGCTCTCGTCGCCGTCCGCGGGCGGCATGTCGTCGGCGACCGTGGAGTCATCGACGCGGTCGATGATCGCCACTTGCGGTCCGCGTGGCCCATGCGTGAGATCGCAGATGATCGTCGCGCCCTGACGCAGCGTGCGAAGTCCCGCGCGCTGCACGACCGACACATGAAGGAACGCATCCGTCGTCCCATCCATGGGAGCAACGAAACCAAAACCCTTAGCATGATTGAACCATTTGACCTTGGCGGTCACGCCCGACTGGACGGACTCCGCCTGTGAAGACGTTTGCAACATTGCCGAAATCCCCCACCCCAAGTGGGTCAAACCTACACCAAGTTTTCTTCTGCAACAAAGGTCACCGCCGGCTTCTTTGCTGCACAACGGAGCGCAGCATTTCTGTTGCACTGCACATAAAGTGCGCGCCGAGGCGCGGCTCTAGCCGGCGACCCGGGCCGTAGCCTTGCGCCACCCCGCCAGAAGTGCGTCTCTCTGCGCCCGCGCAATTTTCGGACTGGCGCGGAAATCCAGACTCCATGCGGCTTTGATATCGCTCATGGAGCTAAAGAGGCCGCACCCCAGGCCGGCCAGAAAGGCGGCGCCGGCGACGGTAGTCTCGGTGCACGACGGCCGTTCGACGGGCACGCCGGTCATGTCGGCGAGGAATTGCAGGAACCAGCCATTGGCGGCCATTCCGCCGTCGACCCTGAGGGCGCTGGGTTCATTGATGCCGTCCTGACGCAGGGCTTCCAGCAGGTCGCTGGTCTGATAGGCCACCGACTCCAGGCCGGCCCGGACGATGCGCGCAGATCCCGAGTCGCGGGTCAGGCCGATGATTGCGCCGCGCGCATCGGCGTCCCAATGGGGCGCGCCGAGACCGGTAAATGCCGGCACGAAATATACGCCATTGCTCCCGCCTTGATCGTCCAGCGACGCGGCAATGGATTCTGATTCGGCGGCGCTCGTGATCATGCGGGCCTCATCGCGCAGCCACTGCACTACGGTGCCGGCGTTGAAGATGCTGCCTTCCAGCGCGTAGGTGGTAACGCCGTTGATGCGGTAGGCGATGGTGGTGAGCAGCCGGTGATGAGAGGTCAAGGCCTGGGCGCCGGTGTTGACCAGCACAAAACAGCCGGTGCCGTAGGTGCTCTTGATCATGCCCGGGGTGAAACAGGCTTGTCCCACCAACGCACTTTGCTGATCGCCCACCAGCGCCGCGATCGGGATGGCGCGGTCCCAGAGTGTTGTGACGCCGAAGTGGCCGGCGGTATCGCGAACGACGGGCAGCATCGCGCGCGGAATGCGGAACAGCGCCAGCAGTTCGTCGTCCCAGTCGCCGCGGTGAATATCGAACAGCATGGTGCGCGACGCATTGGTGGCGTCGGTGGCGTGGACCGCGCCGCCGGTGAGCCGCCACAACAAGAAGGTGTCGATGGTGCCGAAGGCCAGTTCGCCGTTCTCAGCGCGCACCCGTGCGCCCGGAACATTGTCCAGGATCCACTCGGCCTTGGTGGCGGAGAAATAGGAATCAATCAGCAGGCCGGTCTTGCGGCGTATCACGTCCTCATGGCCGGCGGCGCGCAGTTCCGCGCAACGGGCGGCCCCGCGCCGGTCCTGCCAGACAATGGCGTTCATCACCGGCGCACCCGTGGCGCGATCCCAGATCACCGCCGTCTCGCGTTGGTTGGTGATGCCGATGGCGGCAATGCGCGCTGCGCCGACTTCGGAAAGGACGCGACCGCAGACAGCCACTGTTGCGGTCCAGATGTCTTCAGGATCGTGCTCGACCCAACCGCTGGCCGGATAAATCTGGCGCAAGGGCTCCTGTGCGACGGCGACGGGCTTTCCACGGGCGTCGAACACCAGCGCGCGGGTCGACGTGGTGCCTTGGTCGATGGCGAGGATCAGGCGGTCAGAAGACATAAGCGCAAGTCTTGCGTGACGGCACTGGTCTCGGCAATCCCGATCCCGCGGCCACGCTGATTATATTTGCGGCTTAGGCGACTTCGCTGATGTTGCGGCCGACATTGGGGTCGTTGGCGGTGCCGCTGTTGCCGTCGAGGAAGGCCTGCCAGTCGTAATTGTCGTCGTCGGTGATGTTGAAGTTCTGCGCCCACACCGGATCGGACAAATGCTTATCGCTGGCCCCCTGCACCTGGCGGTCGGCGCGCATGAGGTTGCGTTCGGTAATCACGGCCAAGCGGCCGGCGCCATGTTCCTTATAGACGATCAAGGCCATGCGGAAGGCGTCCGAGGACTGGCGCATGTATTCCCATTCGCCGGTGTGCTTTGCGAGCAGGAACAAAGCCGATCCCAATGTGTTCTGGATGGCGGCCCACTGCAGCGGCGCCGTGTCGGGCGTGCGCACTTGCAGCGCCGACATGCAGGATTTCACGGCGTATTCGAGGATCGGCACGCTGCGGGCGTTGTCGCCGTAGACCTGCAGGATCTGCGCGAGCGTATTTGAGATTTCCGACCAGCGGATTGGGTGGGAGTATTTGTTGAACACCTGGCGCGCGGCCTGGCAGGCGTGGATGGCTTCGCGCAGGGCGTTGTCGTCGCCCACGGCCATGTCGATTTTGTAGAGCACGCAGCCGAGGCGGTATTTCACCAAGCCCCAGTCGGCCGGCTGCTTGCGGCGCGAGATCTGGATCAGACCGCGGCGATAGGCGTCGGCGGCCTGTTCCAGCCACGCGGTGTCGTTCTGGCGCTCGGCGATGATCTGCAACGCGAGACCGAGCTGCTGATAGAGCTGGCCCAGCAACGGGGCCTGCTCGGCATTGGTGAGTTCGATGGCCGCCTGCCAGGCTTCGACGGCGGCGTGATACCAACTGCGGTCGCCTTCAAGCTGGGCGCAGACGGCGCAGACATTGCCGTAGGAAAACAGGATGGTGGCGCGTTCAGACGGCTCCAGGGCGGTAGAGGGCTCGAGGCCCATGGTCCGGGCATTGGCGGCGAGGCCGGGCAGGGCAGAGCGCAAGATGCGCCCTTGCGAGAAGCTGCGCGGATCGGTGGCGGCCAGCACGACGGCGCGCATCAGCGGCGTCCAGTCGGCGTAGAAGTCCACCGGCACTGTCAGCGTATTGAGAGCGGTAAAGCGGCCCGGGCGTTCGCCGGGGCTCGACGCGGTGGCGATGAAATGCAATTCGATATTGCGGCCGGTGGGGTCGATATTGCCCCACACCAAGAGGTCGGCGTTGGCGGTGCTCATCCAGGCGCGGGCTTCGCGGGCGGCGCGCTTGGTGACATCGTCGTTGAATGCGGAATTGGTATCGCCGAGGCCGGGGACGAAGCGCGACAGATCGCGGTCCACGCCGACGACGCGCACACCGGGAATGCCGTCCAGGGCCTGTACGACCAACTTATGCTGCGCGTCCTCGAAATCGTCGCGCAACTTGGCGACCATGATGAGGATGTCGGCAGGCGTCGGATTCTTGGCCTTCTTGACCGGCTTACGCGGGTCTTTGACCACCGCGTCGAAAATCTTCTCGATGAAGTTCGGCTTGCGTTCGCCGATCAGATTGACGGGCAACGGGCGGCCGATGCGCACGGGCACCGGCGTCAGGATCCCTGACGATTCCTGTGGCACCGGTACCGGCAGGTTGGCGGCGGCGGATTTGTAGGCTGCCGCGCGGCTGCCGTCGTCGTCGGGGCCGCGCATGCGCTTGGCCAGCCGGGTCATGACCTTCAAGGCCGTGTCCGGGTCAGCTTCCATCTGGCGCAGGAATTCGTCGCGGGGAATCGCTTTGACGGTGACGGACCCGCGGGCGCGAGCGCCCGTGGAGCGCGGGGCGTTGTCGAGCACGCCCATTTCACCGAATAATTCGCCGGCGCGCCGGCGCGCGATGACGGAGGCGCCTTCGGCGCCGTCCTTCACCAATTCCACCGAGCCTTCTAACACTTCGAAGGCCCAGCGGCTGTCTTCGCCCTGGCGGTAGATGAAGTCGCCGTCTTTGAAAGTTTTGCTGACTGTTCTCACAGCGGCTCCGGTCCGGGTGCAGGCCTCGATTCTCAGGGCCGGCTCTTCAGGAACTGCCACTGTGGCGGGGAGCGGTTTAATAAAGGTTAAGTGCGTCGAATTGGCAGAGGGCTAATATATGAGTGTAATTACATATGTAGCGGCGCCGAACTCACCCTGTCAGCCGCCCAAGCCCTTGCAGCAATTGCGCCGCGTAGCCGCCGCCAAGCTGTTGCGTAACCTCCCGCTGCGCGCCCTGCCAAGCCTTGATCGCCTGCATCAGGAGGTTCTGCCCCACCACGGTAAGGGCGATCTCATCCGGGCGCCGGCCGCTGCCGGCCTGGACCTGGAGATAGCCTGCGGCCTTGAGCGGACCGAGGTTGCGCAGGAGGGTCGTGCGGTCCATAGCCAGGGCCTTGGCGACCTCCGGCACGGTGGCCGGATCGCAGTTGGCGACAACGACCAAGACGTTGAATTGGCTCGCCTTTATGCCAACCGGATGGAGCGCCCGATCATAAATCCGGGTAACCAGGCGGGTGGTGCGGCGGAGGTTATGGCAAAAACAAACCTCAGCCACAGCCGCCGGGGCGATGTAGGTCTCGGACTCGCTTTCGGGAGACGAGGGTCGCATCTATATGTGTATATACACATGCGGCCGACCGGGCTACGACGTCTTTTCGGCTTTAGGAGGGTGTTTGATGGCGCCCTGGTAGATCCGCGCCATGCGGCCGTCGAGGGTGGCGGCGACGAAGGGATTGCCGTTCTCGTCCCGGCCGAACTCCATGGCCAGGCGATTCTCCTCCACCGCCGCGATGGCTTCGGCTTCGGTTATGCTAAAGGCCTGGGCGATGGTGCCGATGAGGGCGCCGATCTCGGAAAACATTTCGCGCTGGGTCATGCTGCTTCAAAGAATATGCCGGTTGGAGATTATATCGATGCGTAAGCTTGCCGTTGCCGTCGTCGCTGCCTGTCTCATGCTTCCCGCTGCGAGCCAAGCCAAGAACATCCTCGAGACCGCCACCGACGCCGGCACCTTCACGATCCTGCTCGCCGCCGTCAAGGCGGCGGGGATCGGCCCGACGCTCACCGGCAAGGGGCCCATGACCCTGTTCGCACCGACCGACGATGCCTTCGCCAAATTGCCCAAGGGCACCATGGAGAATCTGCTGCGGCCCGAGAACAAGGAAAAGCTCCAGCATCTGCTCACCTATCATCTGGTGATGGGCCGGGTGACCTCGCGCGAATTCATGGGCAAGCGGCTCGAAGCGGCCACCGCGGAAGGCGGTATCCTGCTGATCGACGCTACCAAGGGCATCATGGTGGATGAGGCCAAGGTGATCAAAGCCGACCTCGTGACCGACAACGGCTTCATTCACGTCGTCGATACGGTCATGGTTCCGCACTAGGCCGCCCCCACTAGACCAGCAGACAGTCCTCACGTAGACCGGAAGACGCGGGGACGGTTTTTTCGGTGAAGGCGCTAAGCATGAAGTTCGTCAGTTACGAATACACCCAGGGCCCAAGCTTCGGTGCGGTGATTGGCAACGATATCGTCGATCTGTCCGATGCCGGTCCATCCTTACGCGCCGTGCTCGCGTCCGGTCCGCTCGTCAATCTCCAGGCGGTGGCGGCTAAGCGAAAGCCGACGGTGGCGTTGGATCATGTGGTGCTGCTGCAGGTGATCCCCGACGCCAGCCGCGTCATCTGCGTCGGGCGCAACTACCGCGACCATGTCACCGAAATGGGCAATACCCTGTCCGCTCCCCCCACTATCTTTTTGCGCACAACCCAGTCGCTCGTCGGCCACCGCCAATCCATCGTCTGTCCCAGTGCGTCCAGCCAATACGATTTCGAAGGTGAGCTCGCGGTGGTGATCGGACGCGGCGGCCGGCGCATCACCCCGGACCGCGCACTGTCCCATGTGGCCGGCTACACCTGCTTCTTCGACGGCAGTGTGCGCGACTACCAGAAGCACTCCTTCACCGCCGGCAAGAATTTTGACTCATCTGGGTCTTGCGGTCCGTGGCTGGTGCCGGCGGCGGAAGTGCCGGACCCCCAGAACCTGCAGCTCATCACCCGCCTCAACGGCGGCATCGTGCAGCAGGCCAACACCTCCGAAATGATGCTCACGGTGGCGGAGATCATCGCTTACATCTCGATCTTCACCCATCTCGAACCGGGTGACGTGATCGCCACCGGGACGCCGTCGGGCGTCGGCACCGCACGCACGCCGCAACTGTGGCTCAAGCCCGGCGACCGCATCGAGGTGGAAGTCGAACGCATCGGCGTACTCGCCAACACCGTTATTTCGGAACCCTCCGTCTGACGCGGAAGACCGCAGGGGGCAGCCTTCTCGCCGCGGTCATCGCGGCAGTCTGCGTTCTCACAAGCCCGCTTCTTGCCGCCGAGTCCGCTGGCCTGGTCATCGCCGTGCCGGAACTGCCGCGGGAATTGGACCCGCAGCGCGCTGTGCGCGACGTGGATCTCGCCGCGGCGTCGGAGATGTTCATGGGCCTTGTCACCCGCGACGCCCAGGGCAAGCTGGTCGCCGGTGCTGCGGAACGCTGGGACATCAGCACCGATCACCTGACGTATACGTTCACCCTGCGCCGTGGCCTGAAATGGTCCGACGACACCGCTCTCGACGCCGAAGACTTCGTCGCCGGCTTCCATCATGCGCTGACGCCTGGATCGGAAGCACCTTTCGCCGGCGCGCTGTCCGCGATCCAGGGCGCCGAGGAAACCCTCGCTGCGACACCCAAGGCGACATTGGGCGTGAATGCGCCCGACTCCCGCACCGTCCGGATTACCCTCAAGCGCCCGTCGGCCATGTTCCTTGCTGCTCTGACGCAGCCGGTGGCCATGCCGGTTCCCCATCGCCGTGGCGTCAAGACCTTCGAGCGTGACAGCCTCGCCAGCAATGGCGCCTTCACGGCGCTGGCGACGGACGCGGGGTTCACCCTCGTCAAGAACCCGCACTTCTTCGGCGCCGCTGACGTGACGGTACCGGCGGTTACCTTTGTCACTGCTGCATCTTCGGACGAGGCCACGGAGATGGTGCGCACACGCGCCGCCAATCTCACCTGGGGCTTCTCCTTCATGCCGCCGCCGCGGGGCGCCCGTGGCCTCAAGGCTGAGGCCGGCCACGATCTGCTGTTCGTCGCGGTCAATGCGCGCAAGCCGATTCTCAACCGGCGCGAAAACCGCCATGCCTTGGCCATGACCATCGACCGCGAGGCTTTTGTCCGCTCATCCCGCCTGGATAACGCAATCCCCGCCTACACCATGGTGCCGCCGAAGCTGGCGGGGGCTGCGGCGTTCCAGCGCGCCGCCTACGCGCCCCTGACCGGCAATATGCGTGCGGCTGTGGCAGAGGTGCTGCTGGAAGAATCCAAGGTGAGCCGGGCGAACCCCGCGACCCTCCAGTTCCGCTATCCCAAGGGCGCAGCCACGGCAGTCTTTGCCAAGGCCATCACCGCCGGTTGGGCGCGGATCGGCATTACGGTGCAACTGCAGGAAGACGAACCACCCGCATATGCCGACGCGTTACGGCGGGGAGACTTCGATCTGGCGCTGGCCACGTGGCCGGCGCGGGGCGAAGACGCCTTCGGGTTTCTCGCGCCTCTGACTCGCCAGGGCGGCCCCTGGAATGCGGCCGGCTACGCCGAACCGGAATTCACCAAGCGGATGCTCGCGGCTGACTCCGAAATGGACCCTGTCATACGGCCCCAGGCACTGGTGCAGGCGGAGAACGTGGTGATTGAAGATCAGATCATCCTGCCCGTGGTGTTTTTCACCCCCCACCGCCCGGTCAACGTGGACGGCTGGCAGGCCAACGCCCTGGGTGTCCATCCCCTCCGGTTCCTGTCCCGCTAGAAAAGCGGGTTAGGCCTTGGCGCTCGTATAGACAGTGACCTATGGTCGTGAGTGCATGTGGTCATATCTCGCCCGGCGTATTCTTATTGGTATCCCCACGCTGTGGGCGATCATCACCGTCTGCTTTTTTTTGATGCGTCTTACGCCTGGCGGGCCGTTCGATTCCGCGGCGCCCATCCCGCAGGAAATTCTCGCCAACCTCCGCGCCCGCTATCACCTCGACGATCCCCTCTGGCAGCAATACCTCAGCTATCTCTGGAATCTGCTGCACTGGGATTTCGGGCCGTCCTTCAAATATAAGGACTTCACCGTCACCGAGTTGATCGCCCAGGGCTTCCCGGTGAGCTTCCAAAACGGCCTCGCCGCGCTTCTGCTGGCCATTGCCGTGGGCGTGCCCATGGGGATCGCCGCCGCCCTGGCCCAGAACACGCCGCGGGATTACGCCGTGTCGGGCCTTGCCATGACCGGCATCGTCATTCCCAATTTCGTCATGGGCCAGCTTTTGATCCTGATCTTCGGCGTCTGGCTCAAGGACTCCATATTCCATCTTCCGGCCGGCGGATGGAACAATGGCGCCTTCGTCAATCGCATCCTGCCCACCGTCACCCTGGCGCTGCCCTTCATTGCCTATCTCGCGCGCATCACCCGCGGCAGCATGATCGAGGTCATGCGCGCCAACTATGTGCGCACCGCCCGGGCCAAGGGTCTGCCGTTCCGCGCGGTGGTCATCCGCCACGCTCTCAAGAGCGCCCTGACTCCGGTGGTGACATTCCTCGGGCCCGCGACCGCTTTTATCCTCACCGGCTCCATGGTGGTGGAAACCATTTTCCAGATTCCCGGCATCGGTCGCTACTTCGTCCAGGGCGCCCTCAACCGGGACTACACCCTGGTCATGGGCGTTACCATTCTCTCGGCCGCGCTGATGATCTTCATGAACCTGATGGTGGACTTGATCTACGGCCTGCTGGATCCGAAGGTGCGGTATGACTGACGTCAATTTGGTCACGCCGGCGATTCCCGTCCCAGACGTCATCGAAGGCCGCAGCTTGTGGCAGGACGCCTGGCGCCGCCTGCTGCGCAACCGCGCGGCGCTCGCCAGCCTCATCATCCTGGGCGTGATCGCCTTTCTGTCGATCTTCGGGCCCTACGCGCTGGCCTGGTCCTACGATCAAATTGATTGGGACCATGTGGAGGCGGTGCCGCCCAGCCTGGCGCTGAAACATTACCTCGGCACCGATTCTGTCGGCCGGGACCTGCTGGCGCGCACGCTGTTCGGCGGGCGGGTGTCCCTCACCGTCGGCTTGCTGGCGACGGGTGTGGCGCTGTTCATCGGCGTTACCGTGGGCGCCGTCTCCGGCTATCTCGGCGGCAAGGTCGACCAGGTGCTCATGCGCTTCGTCGACCTGATGTATTCCGTGCCGCTGACCTTCTTTGTCATCATCCTCATGGTGCTGTTCGGGCGGAATTTCATCTTGATGTTTCTGGCCATCGGCTCGGTGGAGTGGTTGACCATGGCCCGCATCGTGCGCGGCCAGACACTCACCCTTAAACACCGCGAGTTCATGGAGGCCGCCCGGGCTTCCGGCGGCAGCACCGTGAGTATCCTTTTGCGCCATGTGGTGCCCAATGTGCTGGGTGTGGTGATCGTCTATGTGACGCTGACCATTCCGCAGGTGATCCTGCTTGAAAGCTTTCTCAGCTTCCTCGGCCTCGGCGTGCAGGAACCCATGACCAGTTGGGGCGTGCTGATCAACGAAGGTGCGGCGGAGCTGGAGATCACGCCCCGCACTTTGATTGTGCCGGCGATTTTTATGACCGCCACGCTGTTCTGTTTCAATTTCCTGGGTGACGGCCTGCGCGATGCCCTCGACCCGAAAGACCGCTGACGTGGCTGGGTCCGACACCGTCCTCGATATTCAGGGCCTCACCGTACGGTTCGAAACCGCCGACGGCGAAGTCCAGGCCGTGAGCGATCTGTCCCTCACGGTCGCCAAGGGCGAGTGCCTCGGTATTGTCGGCGAATCCGGGTCGGGCAAAAGCCAGACGTTCATGGCGACTCTTGGGCTGCTGGCCGACAACGGCCGGGCCACGGGCAAGGTGATGTTCGGGGACGCGGATCTCCTGACTGCGAACGAGGCGACTCTCAACTCTATCCGCGGCAACCGTGCTGCCATGGTGTTTCAGGACCATATGACGTCCCTGACGCCGCACATGAAAGTCGGCCGCCAGTTGACCGAAGTGCTGCAGCGCCACCGCGGCCTCGATGCCAAAGCGGCGCTGGATGCGGTGATCGCTATGCTGCGCAGGGTGCAGATCCCCGAGCCGGAACGCCGCGCGGAAATGTATCCCCACGAACTCTCCGGCGGTCTGCGTCAGCGGGTGATGATCGCCATGGGGCTCTTGTGCCATCCGGAACTGCTGATCGCCGACGAACCCACCACGGCGCTCGATGTCACGGTGCAGGCGCTGATCCTCGATCTGATCCGCGACGTGAAGGACAGCGACAACACCGCGGTGATCCTCATCACCCATGACCTGGGTGTGGTGGCCGGCCTCGCCGACCGGGTGGCGGTGATGTACGCGGGGCGTGTTGTGGAACTCGGCGACGTGAACCAGATTTTCTCCGAACCCCAGCACCCCTACACTCAAGGCCTGCTGGCGTGTTCTCCGCGCCTGGATGACGCGCTTGGCGGGAAGCTCAAAACCATCCCCGGTCAGCCGCCGAACCTTCAACGCCTGCCGCCGGGCTGCGCCTTCGCGCCCCGCTGTCCCTACGTCATCGCCGCCTGCGCCGAACGTCCACCGTTAAGGCCCGCGGCCGGCGGCGGACTCAAGGCCTGCGTCCGCGACGATCTCGCCTCGATTACAAAGGCCGCGTCATGACCGCGCCGCTTCTCCAGGCCCCCTTGCTTCAAGTGAGGGACCTCAAGGTGCATTTTCCGGTGAAGACCGGCGGCCTGCTCATCGGCCGCTATCAGCCCTTGCACGCCGTGGACGGCGTCAGCTTCGATCTCGCCCCCGGCGAGACCCTCGGCATCGTCGGCGAGTCGGGCTGTGGCAAGTCCACCCTTGGCCGTGCGGTGTTGCAGCTTTTGCCCGCGACCTCCGGCGCCGTGATCTGGTTGGGCCAGGAGATGACCGGTCTGTCGGCGAAAGAAATCAAAGCCGCACGCGAAAACATGCAGATCGTGTTCCAGGACCCGCTCGCCAGTCTGGACCCGCGCATGACCGCCGGCGACATCATCGCCGAGCCCTTGCGCAACTATCACCCCGAACTGTCCCGCGCAGAAACCGCGCGGCGCGTCGCTGAACTCATGGAGCAGGTCGGGCTGCTGCCCGGCATGATCAACCGCTACCCCCACGAATTCTCCGGCGGCCAATGCCAGCGCATCGGCATCGCCCGGGCCATGATCCTGAAACCGAAGCTGGTGATCTGCGACGAACCGGTCAGCGCCCTCGACGTGTCGGTCCGCGCCCAGGTGATCAACCTGCTTAAGGATCTGCAGAAAGCCTTTGGTCTGGCGATGCTGTTCATCAGCCATGACCTGGCGGTGGTCCGCCATATCAGCGACCGCGTGCTGGTGCTCTACCTCGGCAAGGTCATGGAACTGGCGCCGCGCGATCTCCTGTATCAGGCGCCGCGCCATCCCTACACCCGTGCTCTCATGTCGGCTGTGCCGATTCCCGACCCGGCCCTGGAACGCGCCAAGCCCCGCATCATCCTGACCGGCGATCTGCCGTCGCCGTTGAACCCGCCGTCGGGCTGTGTCTTCCGCACCCGCTGCCCCAAAGCCACTGACATCTGCGCCCAGGTGGAGCCGGTGCGGGAATCCCCCGCCCCTGGCCACGATGTCTGGTGTCATCACTCGCGCGATTAGAGGAACCATGACCGAGACCGACCCGCCGCTGTATTTCGACTGCCATGTGTTCGCCTGCACCAATGTGCGGCCGCCCGACCATCCGCGCGGCTCCTGCGCGCGCAAGGGTGCGGTGGAACTGCGCGACTATATGAAGGACAAAGCCAAGGCCATGGGCCTCAAGGGCTTGCGCGTCAACGCCGCCGGTTGCCTCGATCGCTGTGAGCTTGGACCCAACATGGTCATCTACCCGGAAGGGGTCTGGTATCACTTCGACACCCAGGCGGATATCGACGAGATTCTGACCGAGCATCTGCAGAAAGGCGGCCGGGTGCCGCGCCTGATGCTTAAGCCCGGGGACGATCCCCCCAAGGCCCCAGCCATAAAAGCCTAAGCTTTAAGAGCGTGATTCAGAAAGGCGAGGGACCGTTCATCCGCGAGCGCCGCCGCGGTGGGATCGAATGCGCGCGCGGTAGGGTTGGCGAAGCCATGACCCGCGCCGTACCAATGCACGGTGAGATCTTTGCCGGCGGTTTTCATTTCCCCGGCGAGAGCTTCCACGGCCGGCTTGGGGATACTGCCATCACCTTCAGCGAAGTGGGCCAGCACCGGACCTTTCAGGCGGCTCAGGTCGTGTGAGTCCTGAAGGATGCGGCCGTAGTAGAGCACGCTGGCGTCGGCCGCGGTCTCGATGGCGGCATAGAGCGCCCAGCGCCCGCCGAAACCCCAGCCCAGGGTCGCCACTTTCCCCGTGCAGTTCTTGTTGGCGCGGAGCCAATGGACCCAGGCGCCGCTGGTGCGTAAGGCCAGCATCGGATCGACGCGGAACATATGAAACAGCGCCATCAGCGCATTGTTTGAAGACCGGCCCCGGTACAGATCCACAGCCAGGGTCAAAAAACCCTGGCGGGCATAGCCTTCAGCAATGGATTTGGTCTCTTCGTGCAGGCCGCGAAAATCGTGGAACAGCACAAGCCCCGGCGCCGGCAGCACAGCGGGCGTAGCGATCACGGCCGCGATGGTGTGCTTATCGATGGTTGCGGAAATGGTGGTGAGCGACGACATGATCCTGTCAGCATAGCCATAAGGGGTTACCCCGGTCACCCGGGGATGTGCGATGATCCGGTGCCCCCATCGCCTCATATAGGTTGTCAATTATGTTCAGTCCGTTCGCCAAACGCACCGTAGCGCTTGCCGTGGGGTTGATGTTCTCAACGGCGGTCTTGGCCGCGGACGCCTATCTGCCGGAAGCGGCGACAGGAAAGTCCGAAGTCAAAGGCGGCACGGCGAAGTCCTACATGGTTGTGGCCGCCAATCCGCTGGCGGCCGACGCGGGGGCCGCCATCCTCAAGGCCGGCGGCAGTGCGGCCGATGCCGCCATCGCGGTGCAGCTTGTGCTGAACATCGTCGAGCCGCAGTCGTCGGGCATCGGCGGCGGCGCGTTCATTGTCTATTGGGACGCCAAGACCAAGACGCTGCACACTTATGACGGCCGCGAGAAGGCGCCGGATGCAGCCTTGGAAAACCGTTTCCTCACCCAGGACGGCAAGCCCATGGGCCGCAGCCAGGCGATCGTCGGCGGAAAATCGGTGGGCGTGCCCGGCAATCTCCGCGTGATGGAACTTATGCATAAGGCTCACGGCAAACTGCCCTGGGCCAAGGATTTCGAGTCTGCCATCAAGATCGCCGACGAGGGCTTTGCGATTTCGCCGCGCCTCAATGCATTGCTTACGGGTGACCGGGAACTCCAGAGCATGGAGACCGCGCGCAAATTCTATTATCAAGCCGACGGTTCACCCAAACCGACGGGCACGCTGCTCAAGAGCCCGGAATTCGCCGCTACCTTGCGCGCCGTGGCCGCCGGCGGGGCGGATGCTTTCTACACCGGCAAGATCGCCGCCGACATTGTCCGCACCGTCACCACCGCCACCCGCAACCCCAGCGACATGACGCTGGAGGATCTCAAATCCTATCGTGCGGTGGAGCGCCCGCCTTTGTGCGGCCAATACCGCGGCCACAAGGTTTGCGGCATGGGCCCGCCGTCGTCGGGCGGCATCGGCGTGCTGCAGTCCCTGGGCGCCGTCGAGCGGTTCGATCTGGCAAAACTGGGTCAGGGCTCGGCGGAAGCCGAACATCTGCTGATCGAAGCCGGACGTCTGGCCCTGGCCGACCGCGCGGTGTACATCGCCGATCCAGACCGTCTCACCGTGCCTACACAGGAATTGATCGCGCCCGCCTATATCAAAGAACGCTCGGCCCTGATCGATCCCGCCCACCGCATGCCCACGGCGCCGCCGGGCAAAATTCCGGTTAAGGGCGTGCAGTTGGTTCCGGCCGACAGCCCTGAGCGCCCCTCCACCAGCCACTTCTCCATCGTCGACAAAGACGGCAATGCCCTGGCCATGACCACGACCGTCGAGGGTGCCTTCGGATCACGGCTCATGTCCGGCGGTTTCATCCTAAATAACCAGCTCACCGACTTCTCTTATGAAGATGTGGCCGAGCACCGCACCGTGGCCAACCGGGTTGAAGGCGGCAAGCGGCCGCGCAGCTCCATGAGCCCGACCATCGTGTTCGACGCGGCCGGAAAGCCGGAAATGGTGGTGGGCTCGCCCCTGGGTGCGGCCATCGTCGGCATCGTCACCAAGGCGTTGGTGGCCCTCATCGACTGGCAGATGACCCCCGCCGATGCCGCCGCCGTGCCCGGCGCGCTGTTTGTCGGCAATAGCGTGTTGCTGGAAAGCGGCCTCGCCAAGGCCGAAGCCGGCCTGAAAGACCGCGGCCAGCCGGTGCGCGTCGGCGACTATGCCAGCGGCCTGCACATCATCAAGATCGCCAAGGACGGCACGCTGCTGGGCGGCGCCGACCCGCGTCGCGAAGGCACAGTCGTCGGCGAGTAGCTACTTCCGCGAGTCGAGTTGAAGTATCTCGATCATGCGGCCATCCGGATCGTAGGCATATAAATGCCGTCCGCTGGCGGCGGTACCATCGGCGGCGTTGAAGCGGGCCGGCGGCAGGGGAAAGCGGGTGCCGATCTGGTTGAGGCGCGAGTAGGCGCCCTCGATATCCGGAACCACGATCCCGACGATCACATCGCCGACGCCGATCCCCACCAAATTGCCGCGGGCGCTGGGCAACGAGGGGTGGTCGTACCACAGCAAGGCCAAGGATTGCTCCTCGGCGCCGTTAAGCACCACCACGCGCGAGCGGGTGGAGTCCGCGGTCAGGGGCAGTTCGGCCGCGCCGTAAACGCCGTCCGTATCGGTCACGGTCTTTTCGGCGGATTTGACCAGGCCGATGCGCTGGTAGAAGTCGAGGGACTTCTCCATGTCGTTCACCACCAGGGTCAGGCGGCGCAGACCGGCCGGACGCGCGCCTGGGGTCGCTTGCGCCTGGGCCTGCTCCATACCCGCAACACCCATCGCCACGACCGCGGCCACGACACAGGCCAGACGGATGGCGGAACGCGAAAAGGTCATGACGGGTCCTTATGCAAGCGGGTGCAGGTCCATGAAGATGTAGGCGGGGACTTTATCCGGGAAGCGAATTGCCGCGCCAGCGTTCAATCTCCAGGCTCTAGGCCCTTACAATGTCGCAACAATAACGCGAAGCCCGATGCAGGCTTGAGTGAAGGGAACGGGTAGCGTTAAATGCCGCCAATAGAGCGGGGGTTTGGGGTCTAGGCTGGCGGGCGCGTATCCCGCGTCTGTCGCGTATCCAACCCTCGCGCAACCGTCAGCGACGAGAGTTTTTCCTTTCATGAATACGACCGCCCGCGACCGCTTTGTCGCCTTTGCCTTCTGTTGGGCCGACATGCTGGTGGAGCTCGATCCCGCCCGCAACATCACGTTTGCCGTTGGCGCCACCAAATCCCTGCTGGGTGTCGGTCCCGAAGGCGTCATCGGGCGCAATTTCATGGATCTGGTGTCCCCCAAGGATCGCGTGCTGGTCGAACAGCTGCTGTTCATGACCTCCAAAAAGGGCCGCATCGACAACGTCACTATCCGTCTCCAGGGCGAAAAGGGCCTGACGCCGCCGGTCGCCTTCGCCGGCTACATGCTGCCCGACCTCAAGGACCACTTCTTCCTGGCCCTGCGCACCCAGGCGCATATGGACGACAAGGGCGAAGCCGAAAAGGGCGTTCAGCGCGACAAGAGCACGGGCCTGCTGTCCGGCGATTCGTTCTCGCAGCTTGCCGTCAAACGCATGAAGGACGGCTCGGAACTGACCTTGGTCAACGTGCCGGGCTTCCAGCAGTTTTACGAAGGGCTGGCCGAGGACGAACGTCAGGTATTGCTCAATACCGTCGGCACCACGTTGCGCGCCAATTCCGTGGGCGGGGACTCCGCCGGGGAAATCGGCGAGGGCAAATTCGGTATCGTCCACGAGGCCGGGCTCGACGTCGCCGCCTTGGAAGCCAAGATCGCCGAAGCCACCAAGGCCTTCGACCCCGCCGGCAAGGGTGTCGCGGTGCAGGCCGCCACCGTCGAGATGGACGATACCGGCGGCGTGAGCGAAGGCGATCTCGCCAAGGGCCTCGTCTACACCATCAATCACTTCAAGGAGCAGGTTGGCGACAAGTTCAACGTCAAGGACATCGCCCAGAATATGAACGCCCTCGTCAAAGAGGCGGTGCAATCCCTGAACAATTTCCGCGCTCTCACTGCGGGCAACGATTTCCAGATTGCCTTCCACCCGATCCTGCATGCCCGCACCGGCGCGGTGCACCACTATGAAGCCCTGGTGCGGTTCAACGGCAATTTCGAAGAAAGCCCCTACAAGTACATCACCTTCGCCGAAGAGACCGGCCTGATCACCGAGTTCGATATCGCCATGGCGCGCAAATGCGTCGACTGGCTGCGTAAGAACCGCTCGGACAAAGTGTCCATCGCCGTCAACATCTCCGGCATGTCGGTGGGCAACGACCAGTACTCGAACGATCTCCACGCCATGCTCGACGCCGATACCTGGCTGCGCAATTTCCTGGTGTTCGAGATCACGGAATCAGCCCGGGTCGCCGACTTGGTCCAGGCCAACAACTTCGTCCAGGGCCTGCGCAAAAAAGGCTTCCACGTCTGTCTCGACGACTTCGGCGCCGGGGCAGCGAGCTTCCAGTACCTGAGCGTGCTGGAAGTGGACGTGGTGAAGCTCGACGGCAGCGCCGTGAAGAACGCCCAGACCGCGCCCAAAGGCCGCGCCTTCCTGCGCGCTCTCACGACCCTGTGCAAAACCATGGACGTGGAAACCATCGCCGAGATGGTGGACAGCAAAGAGGGCCTGGAATTCGTGCGCGATTGCGGCGTGGAATACGTCCAGGGCTTCCTGTTCGGCAAACCCGACGCCGACCCCTGGAGCTTCATCAAGAAGCTCGATCGGAAGTTGTTCGCCTAATCTAGGCGGCGGCGGCAGCCTTGATTCTCGCCACCATCGCCACCACGCCGTTGCGGCGGGTGGGGCTCAAATGCTGGTCGAGACCCAGTTTGGCGAAGGCGGCTTCGGGGTCGATGCTGGCGACAGCCGCCGGCGTCTGGCCGGAGAACAGTACTCCCAGCACGGCGATCAGTCCTTTGACGATATGGGCATCGCTGTCGGCGGCGAAAGCGAATTTGGAGGGATCACCGGGCGGATGGCCGGTCACCAGCCATACCTGGCTCATGCAGCCGCGCACCTTATTGAGTTCAGTCTTCAGACTGTCCGGAAACAGCGGCAGCTTGCGCCCCAAGTCGATGAGATAGCGGTAGCGGTCCTCCCAGTCGTCGAACAGCGCGAAATTCTCCACCAGTTCGGCGAAGGTTATCTCCGGCGCGATCATCTCGGGATTTTCGGGAGAGCTGGTAGCTGTCTGCGTCATGGGCCTGTAAACTAAGGCTCCCGCCCTCCAGTTCAAGCGTTATTGGTTCATGGCCTCCATTCCCGTCACGCCGACACTCGCCCTCGATGAAAATGAGATCGAGCTCAGCTATATCCGGGCCAGCGGACCGGGCGGCCAGAATGTGAACAAGGTGTCGTCGGCGGCGCAGCTTCGGTTCGATGCCCGTCATTCGCCGTCCCTCTCCAACACCGTTTGTGTCCGGTTGATCAAGCTCGCCGGTACGCGCGCCACCAAGGACGGCGTTATCGTCATCACCGCCGACCGCCACCGCACCCAGGACATGAACCGCAAGGACGCCATAGCCCGGCTGGTGGAGCTGGTGCGCGCCGCCACGGTGGTGCCCAAGAAGCGCGTCAAGACTAAGCCGTCGCGGGCCGCCAAGGCCAAGCGCATGGACTCCAAGAACAAGCGCGCCTCCACCAAGCAAACCCGGCGGGTGGGTTCGAAGGATTGGGACTGATGACGGCCACATGGTCCGTCGTCCTGCCGTACTACAACGAAACCGCCTATCTGCGGCCGACGCTCAACTCATTATTTAGTCAGACGTTCCGGGATTTCCGCTTGGTCCTCGTGGACAACGCCTCCACCGACGGCTCCGGTGAGTTGGCCCGCGCCATCGCCGCCGAGCATCCGGATATCGAAACGGTGCACCTGCTTGAGCCGCGACCGGGCAAGATCAACGCCTTGCAATGCGGCCTCGCTGCCGTGAACACTGAATTCGTAACTTTCTGCGACGCCGACACCTTCTACCCGTCGCACTACCTCGACCGCGCTGATGCGCTGTTTGAGTCCTCGGGACAAAATGTGGTCGCAGTCATGGCCATGGACTTGCCGCAGGATCACAAAGGTCCTGTTGCGCAGCGCAAGCGGGCGAAGGTTATGGCGGTGTCGCGGCTCCTCGCCAAGCAAACGCATACAGGCGGTTTCGGGCAAAGTTTCCGCACCGAAGTGCTGCGCAAGGCCGGCGGATTTTCGGCCGACCTGTGGCCTTTCGTGCTGGAAGATCACGAAGTCATGCAGCGCGTGTTCAAGTTCGGAGCGTCGGTCTACGCGCCGGATCTGTGGTGCGTGCCGTCCAGTCGGCGCGCGGATCGCTCAAGCGTCGGCTGGACGACGGCGGAGCAGGCGCTCTACCACCTCACTCCCTTCCCACTGAAGGACTGGTTCTTTTATGGCTTCCTAAAGAAGCGCTTTGTCGCTCGTGCGCTGGACAATATTAAGCTGCGTGAGAAAAGCTGGATCTGAAAGCGTGAACGACGATGCGCCCCGGCGCGTTCGGCGCGCTAAGGAAAGATCCGGTTTCAGAGCTCGAGGACGCGACACGTCGCATGGCGGGAGAGAAACTCGATGGCCGAGGCAGTTGAGAAACCACTTCCCGAAATTACACATGTTGCGGCGTCTGCCGAAATCGATGATGTCGTGGCTGTTTTGCGGCGAGACGGTGCAGTCATCGTCGAAGATATGTTGCCGGAGCAGGTGTTCCAAGAATTGCTGGCGGATATGCGCGTCCTCCTCGACACGGGATCGCACGTCGGCACTGTAGGAAAACTGGGCGAGCATACGCGGTTGTGCGGCAACCTCATGACAAAGCTGCCTCATACCGCCGACCTTCTGACGCACCCAACGCTACTTGGGGTGAGTGAGCGGATTCTGGTGACCGACCAGCCCTATGTTTTCTGGAATAACCAGGTTGAACGGCGTCTGTACGCGAAGCTCCAGTTGTCCATCGCTCATGCAATCGAGATCTTGCCCGGCGAGCGTGCCCAGCCTCTGCATCGAGATGATGCTGTCCACCATCGTCCGCATCCAGGGCCTGAGACCCAGGTCCTGCTCATTTATGCGTGCGCTGACTTTACCGAAGATAATGGTGCAACCCATGTCGTGCTTGGCAGTCACCTTTGGGACCCTAGGAGAGGCCCGAGACCTGAGGAGTCTGTTCAAGCCCGGATGAAACGTAACTCCGGTTTGATCTATCTTTCATCGGTGTTTCACGGCGGCGGCGCAAATCGAACGCAGCATGACCTGCGAACGTCTATACGGATGAGCCTTATTCCCGGTCATCTCCGACAAGAAGAGAACCAATATCTCTCTGTCCCGGTTGAGGTCTTGAAGCGGTATCCTTTAAGGGTCCAGGAGCTCCTCGGATATGTCGTGTCGCCACCCGCGTGCGGAGTGCTGGAGGGTGGGTACAGACGTTACGTCGAAGGCTAAGCCATGACCATCCGACTACTGCGCGGGTGCTGCTGTGGGATCCGCGCTGAATTGCAGAGCGGCAACTCGGGCATAGAGCGGGTTGCTGACTAATAACTGCTCGTGGCGCCCCGTATCCACCAGCCGCCCATCATCGATAACAGCGATCCGGTCCGCGTTGACCACAGTCGCGAGGCGGTGCGCGATGACCATCGTCGTGCGCCCGACCATCAAGCGCTCCAGCGCGGTCTGCACCAAACGCTCGTTCTCTGCGTCCAAAGCGCTGGTGGCTTCGTCCAGCAGCAGCAAGGCCGGATCGCGCAGGATAGCGCGGGCGATGGCGATGCGTTGTTTTTGGCCGCCGGACAGGCGTACGCCGCGCTCGCCCAGGAAGCTTTTCATGCCGTCGGGCAGTTTGCGGATGAACTCCATGGCGGCTGCCGCTTCGGCGGCGGCCTCCACTTCGGCGTCGGTGGCGTTGGGGCGGCCGTAGCGGATGTTTTCCATGGCGTCGGCGGCAAAGATCACCGGGTCCTGGGCCACCAGGCCGATACGCGACCGGACGTCCTGGGGATCGGCGTCGCGCAGATCGACGCCGTCGATGCGAACCGCGCCAGCTTGCGGGTCATAGAACCGCAGCAAGAGTTGGAACACGGTGCTCTTGCCGGCGCCGGACGGACCCACCAGGGCCACATGCTCACCCGGCGCCACATGCAGGTTCAGGCCATGCAGCGCTGCAGTGTCGGGCCGGGACGGATAGTGGAAGGTCACGTGGTCGAAGCTGACCTCGCCGCGCGCCGGCACGGGCAGGGCCTTGGGCTGCGCGGGTGCGGTGATGTCGGGCTCGGTTTCGAGCAATTCCACCAGCCGTTCCGTGGCGCCCGCGGTGCGCTGCAGGTCGCCCATGACTTCACTCATGGCGCCCACTGAAGCTGCCACGGTCACCGAATAAAAAATGAAAGCGGACAGCTCGCCGGGGGTGATTTCCCCCGCGATGACGTCGCGCCCACCGGCCCACAGCACCAGGGCGATGGCGCCGAACACCAGCAGGATCACGGTGCTGCCCAGCAAGGCGCGGGCCAGCACCCGGCGCATGGCGGTGCTGAAAGCGCCTTCGGCGTTGCTGTTGAACGCACGGCGATCGATATCCTCATGCACATAGGCCTGCACGGTGCGGATGGCGTTGAGATGTTCTTCGGCGTAGGAGCTCACATCCGATACGCGGTCCTGGCTTTCCCGCGACAGGGCGCGGACCCGGCGTCCGTAAAGGACAATGGGAAGAACGACAGCCGGCACCACCAATGCAACAAAGCCGGCGAGCTTGACGTTGGTCACCAGCAGCATGATGACGCCGCCGATGAGGGCGAAGAAATTGCGGATGGCGATGGAAAGTGATGAACCCACCACAGTCTGCAGCAGCGACGTATCGGTGGTGAGGCGGGAGAGGATCTCGCCGGTCTTGGTGGTCTCGAAGAATCCCGGGCTGAGTTTCAGGATCTGGCTGAACACCGCCTTGCGGATATCCGCCACCACCCGCTCACCGATCCAGGAGATGTAGTAGAAGCGCACAAAGGTCGCCACGGCGATCACCACGACGATGGCGATGACGATGCCGAGGCCCTCGTTAAGCAGGGCCGGGTCACGGGCGGACAGACCCCGGTCGATGAGGAATTTGAGTCCCAAGCCCATGCTCAGGGTGGCGGAGGAACTGACCACCAGGGCCAGGAAGAAAATGGCCAGCTGCCGCTTGTACGGCTTCATGAACTGGTAGGTGCGCAGCAAGTAGCTGTAATTCTTGCTCTTGGGCCGGTCGGGCAGATTCCACCGGCTAGGCCCGCGTTGGTTGCTCAAATTACATACTCACATCAGGGACAACGCCCTGAATTGGACCCTGGGACCCCTGAAGTCAACGTTGGGCGGGCGGATTATTGCGCCTAAAATCAATCATGGGTCCGATCACCACCGTTTGCCGCGATTGTCTGCAGGAGTCCGCCGCCCACCCGCTGGCCTGCGGCACCTGCGGCTCCGACCGGCTGCTCTATCATCCGGAGCTGGCGCGGCTGGAGATCGCCCATATCGATTGCGACGCCTTCTATGCGGCGGTCGAGAAGCGCGACAACCCGGAGCTGCTGAATAAGCCCGTGCTCGTGGGCGGCGCCACGCGGGGTGTGGTCTCCACGGCCTGTTATATCGCGCGTACATTCGGCGCCCGGTCCGCCATGCCCATGTTCAAGGCCCGGGCCCTGTGCCCCCAGGCGGTGGTGATCCGCCCCGACATGGCAAAGTACAAACGGGTGAGCGGCGATATCCGCAAGATCTTCGACGCCGCCACACCTGTGGTCGAACCTCTATCCCTGGACGAAGCCTTCCTCGACCTTTCCGGTACCAGCACCTTGTTCGGGCGCACACCGGCGGCGACGCTGGCGCATATCGCCCGGGAAATAGAGCGCCACGTTCGCATCACCGTGTCCATCGGACTCAGCTACAACAAGTTCCTGGCCAAGATTGCCTCGGACTTCGACAAGCCCCGGGGCTTTTTCGTTATCGGGCGCGAAGACGCGGTACAGGTGCTCCACGACCTGCCGCTGTCGCGCCTGCCCAGCGTGGGGCCGTCCCTGGCCGACAGGCTCAAGGTGGGCGGGCTGTTTTCAGTGGGCGACGTGCAGCGCAAATCCGAGGCGGAAATGGTTTTACGCTACGGCGACACCGGTCAGCATCTGGCGCGCCTGGCCCGGGGTATCGATCACCGCCTGGTGAACACAAATCGCGAAGCCAAGAGCGTCTCGGCCGAAACCACCTTCGACAGCGATATCGCGCTGCCTGCGGAGCTCCGCCGGCGCCTGTGGCCGTTGTGCGAGCGGGTGGCCGACCGCCTGAAAGCCGGCGGTCTCGCCGGCGGCACGGTCACCCTCAAGCTCAAGACCAACCGCTTCAAGCTGCGCACCCGGCATCAACGGGTCAGTTCACCCACCCAGTTGGCAGAAACCATCTTCCGGACGGCGGAAGGCCTGCTGCTGAAAGAGGCCGACGGAAAAACCAAGTTCCGCCTCATCGGCGTCGGCGCCGACAACTTAAGCGATGCGAGCGCACCACCGCCGCCCCAGGATCTATTCGCCTCCGCGGCCGACAGTGAAAAGCACCATGCCGACATAGAGAAAGCCATGGATGCTGTCAGAGCCAAATTCGGCAAGAAAGCCATTCGCAAAGGGCGGGCTGATGCATAGCCAACGCGCTTGCATTTTGTCCGCATGGCGGGCACTTCTTACCCTCGCGCCGTCGTAAGGATCATGTGATGGACATCAAGGGGGAATACTTCATTCCCGTGCCCCGCCCGCAAGTCTGGGCGGCGCTGAACGATGTGGATGTCCTGAAACAGGCGATCCCCGGCTGCGACTCCATGAACCGTTTGTCCGAAACCGAAATCGAAGCCACCGTCACCGCGAAAGTGGGACCGGTGAAGGCGACCTTCAAAGGCCAGGTGACGCTGTCGGACCTGGATCCGCCCAATGGCTATTCCATTCGCGGCGAAGGCAAAGGCGGCGTTGCCGGCTTCGCCAAAGGCGGCGCTAAGGTGCGTCTGCTGGATGCGCCCGGCGGGACAACGTTGCAGTACGATGTGGACGCGGCGGTGGGCGGTAAGCTCGCCCAGATCGGGGCGCGGCTCATCGACGGCACGGCGCGCAAACTCGCCGACGAATTTTTCGCGGCCTTTACCAAGATAACCACCGAGCAGGCATGACCAAAGTTTCAATCACCGTCAACGGCACGGCGCAGGCCGCCGACCTGGACCCTCGCACGCTGCTGGTGGATTTTCTGCGCGACCATTTGCGCCTCACGGGAACCCATGTGGGCTGCGATACCAGCCAGTGCGGCGCCTGCACGGTCCATCTCGACGGCCGCGCGGTGAAGGCCTGCACGTTGTTGGCGGCACAAGTGGATGGCAAGGCCGTGACGACCATCGAAGGCATCGCCAAGGATGGCGTCTTGCATCCCATGCAGGCGGCGTTCCGCGAGCACCATGGTCTGCAATGCGGCTTCTGCACGCCGGGCATGGTCATGACGGCCATCGCTATGGCGAAGGACAGCGCAGGTGAGCCGCTCACGGAGGCGAAAATCCGTGAAGAACTCGAAGGCAATCTCTGCCGCTGCACCGGTTACCAGAATATCGTCCGCGCCATCGCCGCCGGCGCCGCCGCCATGAAGGCGGGTTGACCATGTATCCTTTCGATTACCACCGTCCTGCATCCGTGAAGGACGCTGCCACCCAGGCCAATGACGACGCTCTGTTCCTGGCCGGCGGCCAGACGTTGATTCCAACGCTTAAGCAGCGGCTGCGCCAGGCCGCCACGCTCATCGACCTGGGCGCCATCCCGGAACTGCGCGGCATTGTTCTGAACGGCAAGACCTTGACCATCGGCGCCATGACCTCTCACGCCGAGGTCGCCGCGTCGCCCGACGTGCGCAATGCAATTCCGGCGCTGGCCGACCTGGCTGGCAAGATCGGCGACCCCCAAGTGCGCAACTGCGGCACCCTCGGCGGGTCCATCGCCAACAACGATCCCGCCGCCGACTATCCGGCGGCGCTGGTGGCCCTCGGCGCCACCGTCCACACCAACACCCGCAGCCTCAAGGCCGAGGACTTCTTCACCGGCATGTTTGAAACTGCCCTTGGTGTCGGTGAGCTGGTGGTGAAGGTGGACTTCCCGCTGGCCAAACGTGCGGCCTTCGCCAAGTTCCGCAATCCCGCGTCGCGCTATGCCATTGCCGCCGTATTTGTGGCGGAGACCGACGCCGGTGTGCGGGTGGCGGTTATCGGCGCCGGTCCCGGCGTTTTCCGCGTTCCGGAGATGGAATCAGCCCTTGCGAAGACTTTCTCGGCCGCGGCCCTGTCGGGCATTGCGGTGTCCGCCGATGGCTTGAACGAAGACATGCACGCCACGGCTGACTATCGTGCACATCTCATCGGTGTCATGGCCGCCCGCGCCGTCGCCTCGCTCACCTGATTTTCCCTCCCCAAGGATTTTTACGATGAAGGTTGCCCTCATCGGCAATGGCGCCATTGCCAAATTGGTCACGGCGTTCTGCGCCGAGCGCCCGGAGCGTTTCACCATCGTTGGCGCCCTCGGGTTGCCCGAGAATGACAAGATCTCTGCCGGCGCTCATCCGCTGGTCTATGACTTCCAGCAACTGCTGGCCTTCAAGCCGGACTTCGTCGTCGAATGCGCCAGCCACAGCGCGGTCGAGTCCTATGCCGTGCGGACCCTCGATCTCGGCCTCGATCTGCTGGTGGTGTCCATCGGCAGCCTGGCCGACGAAGCGCGCTGGAGCAAAATTCAAGCCGCCGCCGCCCGTTCGACCGCGAAACTGTTGCTGCCGCCCGGCGCGCTGCCGGGGATCGACGCCCTCTCGGCGGCGAAGCTCGCCGGCCTGACGCGCGTGAGCCTGCGTTCGGCCAAGCCGCCCAAGGCCTGGAAGGGCACGCCGGCCGAGGACAAATTTGACCTCGACGCCATCACCACCGCCACCGTGATTTACAAAGGCAATGCCCGCGAGGCCGCGCTTATGTTTCCCAAAAACGCCAATATTGCCGCCACGACGGCGCTGGCGGGAATCGGCTTCGAGAAAACCAAGATCGAACTGGTGGCCGATCCGGCGGTCACCCAGAACGTTCACCGCATCGAGGCGGAGGGCGTGTTCGGGTCCATGGTCACGGAGATCAAAGCCAACCCGTCACCGGACAATCCCAAGACCTCGCATATGGCCGCGCTGTCCATCATGCGGATCCTGGAGAACAAGACCTCCGCGATCGTTTTGGGCTAACCCGTCTTTATCCAGATCCGCGGGGCGTTGCCGAGGATGAGGTGGCTGTCGGTGGTGGCGGCCAGACGCTCGAGCAATGCGTCGTAGGCGGCCCTGCGGTGCTCCCAATCGAATTTACCCACGGCATTGGGCGAATTGAACATATCGCTTAGCCACAGAGCTGTATGGCCTTTGGCGTGGGTATCGAGCATGGCGCGGACGCCGGCAGAGTCCTGTAATACGTCGACCTCGACGAAATGGTGCCTGAGCGCCTTGAACCGGCGCCAGTGATCCAGCCAGTGGTCGGGTGACGTGAACACCTCGCCCATCTCGCGCCGGAACTCCTTCTCGACCGTCGCGGCGTCTGTGAGCAACGGCGCGGGCAGATAGGCCGCACCCGGAAACAGCGCATCGATGCGGGGTTTGGCCGCCATGAAAAGCGCGCCGTAATCCTTGCCGTCCCAGTCCTCGATCATCATGCGGCGCAGCGCCAGGGCCGGGGCGCTGTAGTCATATGTGATGACTTCTGTAGCGGCGCCAAAGCCGAAGGTCTCCAGCATGCGGTTGGCTTTGAATCCTGAAGCGAGGACAAAGGCGCGATCCAGGCCGTTCTTGTATTTCAGCGTGGGAATATCAACGTCGCCTTCGCTGTTGAAGACGAACACTTTGTGCGGCGCGCCTTGCTTGTCGGGCGTATTGCGCAGGAAATCGATGGTCAGGGTGAGCTGTTCGTCGCTGCCGCCGTCCGCCTTGGTAACGTCGGACAATGCGGTGATCCACTTTTGCGGATCGCCGTAATAGGCGTAGCAGTGGCGCTTCCATTTGCGCACCGCTTTGGGCCAGTTGTGAATGGTCAAGCCGGCGGCCAGACCCGCGGCAATGGCGTTCCAGCCGTAGCCGAACCGGGCGTCGAAATCGAAATCCTTGAACGTCGGTTGCAGATACAGCGGTGTGTAATTGTCGTGCACGTTCTCGATGCTGCGGTAGGGCATAGGCAGGCGCTTTTTGGCCGCCTCGAGCCCGCCAAACGCGGGCTTACCCAACTTCTCCCAGGCCCTGCGATTCACCAGCATGCACTGGTCGTGCATATAGAAGTAGCCGCCCCGGTCCATGATATGGCCGGTGAGCAGCTCGCAGCCATCCATGGCCGCCTTCATGTCGAAGGACAACTGGTCGTAGCCATAGAACATATGGCCGCAGTTCTGGATCAGGCAGAAATCCTTGGTGCCGGCCGCCAGCGCCGCGTCGACGGATTGAACGAAGGCGATGTCGCGGATCGCGACGTTGAACGAGAACACGGTGAAGAATGTGGTGAGTTCCGCCAGCCGCTTGTCCAGATCAAAGACATTGCGGCCGATGCCGGCATGGGCATCGAAGGTGGGCAGGTTGACCACGGCGAAATCCAGGTGGTTGCGCACCGCGCCTTGGGCGCCGCCGTCGTAGTAAAAAACCATTCAGCCACCTTAAGAATTGCGCGCGAAGTGTGGATGATATGGGGATCAAAAACAATTCGCGTATGCGCCGAGTTTCGCTGCACGTCCGGCGATAGTGTCGGCGCGGCCGCGCACATAAGGTCCGGGCTTGGACGCCGACCATTTTAAGGGGCTGGGAAGAACGCTGGCGAGGAGCGCTGCTTCATGTGCATCCAAGGCGCTCGCGCTCTTGTGAAAATGGTAGCGCGCGGCGGCCTCGGCGCCGTAGATGCCCGGTCCCCATTCGACCACATTGAGGTAGACCTCAAGGATGCGCTTCTTAGGCCAGATGGCTTCGATATAGAGCGTGATCCAAGCTTCCAGCGCCTTGCGGACCCAGGTGCGCCCGGGCCAGAGGAACACGTTCTTGGCGGTTTGCTGAGAGATGGTGGACCCGCCGCGCAGCGTCGCCCTTTCATCTTCGTCGGCGCCGACATAGGCGTCCCAGGCCTTTTCGATGGCGGCGCGGTCGAAGCCGCCATGGGTGCAGAAACCCTCGTCCTCAGCGGCCACGGCGGAGCGGGCGAGGTGGCGCGAGATTTTGTCGAGGGGCGTCCATTCATAGTGGACCTGCCCGCCGCGCAGCCACATGAGCGGGGTCTGGGGCGGTGGCGTGGCGCGGTAAAGCACCACCAGCGCCGCCGGCGCCAGCAGCACAAAGGCCAGCACCCCGAACGCCACGGTGCCGATCCTATAGACTTTGCGCAACAGTCCTTGAGCCACGAGGAATTCAGTCCCGGCATCTGTGGCAATACGCCGCCGTTATACACCAGAAGCAAAACCGCACTATGATATCCTGGAGAGGTCTTGCGTGCTTGGGGGGCGGTATCCGATGAGAATCCTGGCTCACATTTTCGTCCAGATGATCGTGCTGTGCGGTGTCGCCTGCGCCGAAAGCGACCGTGAAATGGATCGCTGGCGCAGTCAGGCCGCGCGCGTGCAGATCACCCGCGATGACTGGGGCATTCCGCATGTGCAGGGGCGCAGCGATGCCGACGCGGTGTTCGGCATGATGTATGCGCAAGCCGAGGACGATTTCTCGCGGATCGAAGCCAACTATTTGACGGCCCTCGGCCGTACCGCCGAAGCCGAGGGAGAGGGAGCGCTGTGGGGCGACCTGCGTCAGCGGCTTTATGTGGACCCCACCGCGCTCAAGGCTGAATATGCGGGGAGTCCGGCTTGGCTGAAGCGGCTCATGAACGCATGGGCCAACGGGCTCAATTTCTATCTGGCCACCCATCCCGATGTGAAACCTCGGGTACTGACGCGGTTCGAACCCTGGATGGCGCTGAGCTTCACCGAAGGCAGCATCGGCGGTGATATCGAAAAAATCTCCCTCAGCGATCTCAAGACGTTCTACGGCACCCCGACGCCGCCCACGCCTGAGGAATTGGGCGCGGTGCCACGTGAGCCATCGGGGTCCAACGGCATCGCCATCGCGCCAAAACTGACCGCGGACGGAAAGGCGCTGCTGCTGATCAATCCGCACACCAGTTTCTATTTCCGCTCCGAGGCGCAGGTGACCAGCGCGGAAGGGCTCAATGTCTACGGGGCCTCCACCTGGGGGCAGTTTTTCGTCTATCAGGGCTTCAACGCCAAAGCCGGGTGGATGCACACCACCTCTACGGTCGACAACGTCGATCAGTTCTCCGAGCGGGTGACTAAAGCCGATGGGGGATACAGTTATAAGTTCGGCGCTGAGATCCGGCCCGTGCGCTCCGGCGCCGTGACATTGCGCTATAAAAATGCCGACGGCGCGCTGAGCGAGCGCACATTCACGACCTACCGCACCCATCATGGTCCAGTCGTCGCCATCAAGGACGGACGGTGGATCGCCACAGCGCTCATGTGGAAGCCGGTACCGGCGCTCTCCCAGAGCTGGCTGCGGACCAAGGCGACCAACCTCAATAGATTTGTCCGGGCTGCAGGACGGCGCGCCAATTCGTCAAACGACACCTTGTTCGCGGACAGCACCGGCAACGTGGCGTTTCTGATGCCGCAGTTCATGCCCCGCCGGGACGATCAGTTCGACTACACGCGCCCCGTCGATGGCAGCGATCCGGCCACCGACTGGAAGGGGCTGCATACGCTCGCCAGCCTGCCGAGCGTCCTCAATCCGGCCAATGGCTGGGTACGAAACACCAACGATTGGCCGTGGAGTACGGCAGGCGCCGACAGCCCCAAGGCGGCGGATTATCCGCGCTATATGGATCAGGTGGGCGCCAATGCCCGCGGCGCCCACGCGGACCTGGTGCTGACCGGCAAAAGCGGATGGACGCCCGAGTCCTTGCGCACCGCAGCTTTTGACCCGTATCTCCCGGCTTTCCCGGGGCTGCTGCCCGGGCTGATCGCGGCCTGGGACGAGCTGCCGGCCGATGATCCGCGCCGCGCAACGCTGGCTGAGCCGATCGCACTCTTACGCAATTGGGATTATCGCTGGAGCGGCGATTCCATAGCGACCAGCCTGGCGGTGTTTTGGGGCGACCATTTGTGGCGCGAGGTAGCTAGCTTGGCCCAGGCTGAACGGATCAGCGTGCCCGCCTATATCGCGGCGCGGGTCAGGCCGACGGACAAGCTCACCGCCCTCGCCGCCGCGGCGTACCGGCTGGCGGTGGACTTCGGGGATTGGCGCACACCCTGGGGCGCCATCAACCGGTTCCAGCGCCTCGATGATGCAATCCAGTCGCACTTCGACGATGCGGCCAAGTCGACCGCAGTGCCGTTCACCTCGTCCCAGTGGGGCAGTCTTGCCTCCTTCGGCGCCAAGACCTGGGACGGCACCAAGCGCTACTACGGCAACAGCGGCAACAGCTTTGTGGCGGTCGTAGAGTTCGGGACGCGGGTGAAGGCCATGGCGATCATGGCCGGCGGCCAGAGCGGTGACCCGGCCTCGAAGCATTTTGCCGATCAGGTCGAGCGCTATGCCGAAGGGCGGCTGCGCCCGGTTTATTTTTATCCGGACGAACTCGCCGATCATGTGGAAAAACGCTATCAGCCGGGATGATCTCTGGCTGCAATTGGGGGACGTATGTCGAAGAATTTTGTAGTGGGGTCGCTGGCGCTGGCGCTCATGAGCGGTGCTGCGATGTCCGCGGAGCCGGTTAAGACCGCCGTTCTCCTCAAGCCCGCCGGTGTGTTCGACGGTGTGGACGGCAGGGTTCATGCCGGCTGGCAGGTCCTGGTAGAGGGCGACAAAATCGCCGCGGCGGGGCCCGGGCTTGCCGCACCTCCCACTGCGCAGGTCTTGGACCTGCCTGGCGCCACGCTGATGCCGGGCATGATCGAGGGCCACGGCCATCTGTTCCTCCACCCTTATAACGAGACCACCTGGGACGATCAGGTGCTGCATGAATCCCTGGCGCTGCGGACCGCGCGCGCGGTGGCGCAGGCGAAAACCACGCTGCTCGCGGGCTTCACCACCGTGCGCGATCTTGGCACCGAAGGCGCCGGCTATGCCGATGTGGGACTGAAAGCGGCCATCAATCAGGGCATTGTCCCCGGCCCGCGCTTGCGGGTGGCGACGTTGGCGATCGTTGCGTTGGGGGCTTACGGGCCCAAGGGTTTCGAGCCGGGCGTTCCTGTGCCGCAAGGCGCCGAGGAAGCGACAGGTGTTGATGGCGTCGTCGCAGCGGCCCGGCGGCAGATCGGCGCCGGCGCCGATTGGGTGAAGCTCTATGCCGACTACCGTTGGGGCCCGGGCGAGGACAGCCGCCCGACCTTGAGCCTTGATGAACTCAAGGCTGCAGTGGCGGCTGCCCACGACGCCGGCCGTCTGGTGGCAGCGCATGCCGGCACCGCTGAGGGCATGCGCCGTGCCGTCGAAGCCGGCGTTAATACCATCGAGCACGGCAGTGGCGGTACGCCCGAAGTCTTCAAAGCCATGGCGGCTAAAGGCATCGCCTTCTGCCCGACGCTCGCCGCACCCGACGCCATCGCCCGCTATCGCGGCTGGAACGGCAGCGAACCGGCGCCGGAGGGGGTGCTCGCGAGCCGCAAGAGTTTTCAGATGGCTCTGAAGGCCGGCGTGCCCATCTGCATGGGCGGGGATGTGGGCGTGTTCGCCCACGGCCAGAACGCGCGGGAAATGGAACTGATGGTCGCCGCCGGCATGAAGCCCGCCGATGTACTGATCGCTGCCACCCGCGGAAACGCCAAGTGGTTCGCGCTCGATAAGCAACTGGGTGCGGTAAGCCCTGGACTTTTCGCCGACCTGATCGCGGTTGAGGGCGACCCGACCGTCGATATCGCGGCGGTGCGCAAAATCAAGATGGTGATGAAGGGTGGCGCGCGCGTTCAGTAACGCGCGCGCCCTTCGACGTTACGGCATCTCGAACTTGGCGCGCGGATCGCTGCTGACCGGCTCGACTTTGTAGAGTTCAGCGCCGGTTTCGCGGAAAGTAGCCGACATTTCCGCCATGCCCTTTTCGGCGTACTCGCGCACTTCCTGCGAGATCTTCATGGAGCAGAACTTGGGTCCGCACATGGAGCAGAAGTGCGCGACCTTGGCGCCTTCGGCCGGCAGGGTCTGGTCGTGGAAGTCCTCGGCGGTTTCGGGATCGAGGCTGAGGTTGAACTGATCGCGCCAGCGGAACTCGAAGCGGGCCTTGGACAAAGCGTCGTCGCGCATTTGCGCGCCGGGATGGCCCTTGGCCAGATCGGCGGCATGGGCCGCGATCTTATAGGTGATAACGCCCACTTTGACGTCGTCGCGGTCGGGCAAACCCAGGTGTTCCTTAGGCGTGACGTAACACAGCATGGCAGTGCCGAACCAACCGATCATCGCCGCGCCGATGCCGCTGGTGATGTGGTCGTAGCCCGGCGCGATGTCGGTGGTGAGGGGTCCGAGGGTATAGAACGGCGCCTCGCCGCAAACAGCGAGCTGCTTGTCCATGTTCACTTTGATCTTGTGCATGGGCACATGGCCCGGGCCTTCGATCATCACCTGGACGTCTTTCTTCCAGGCGATTTTCGTGAGCTCGCCGAGCGTGTCCAATTCGGCGAACTGGGCAGCGTCGTTGGCGTCGGCGATGGAGCCGGGGCGCAGTCCGTCACCCAGCGAGAACGACACGTCATAGGCGCGCATGATGTCGCAGATTTCGTCGAAGTGGGTGTAGAGGAAGTTTTCCTTGTGATGGGCCAGGCACCATTTGGCCATGATGGAGCCGCCGCGGCTGACTATGCCGGTCACGCGCTTGGCCGTGAGCGGGATATAGGCGAGGCGCACGCCGGCGTGGATGGTGAAGTAGTCCACGCCCTGTTCTGCCTGCTCGATGAGGGTGTCGCGGTAGATTTCCCAGGTGAGGTCTTCAGCCTTGCCGTTGACCTTCTCCAGGGCCTGGTAGATGGGCACGGTGCCGATAGGCACCGGCGAATTGCGGATGATCCACTCGCGGATGGTGTGGATGTTGCGGCCGGTGGACAGATCCATGACGTTGTCGGCGCCCCAGCGGATCGCCCACACCAACTTGTCGACTTCCTCGGCCACCGCAGAGGTGACGATGGAGTTGCCGATATTGGCGTTGATCTTCACCAGGAAGTTACGGCCGATGATCATCGGCTCGGCCTCGGGATGATTGATATTCGACGGGATGATGGCGCGGCCACGGGCGATCTCGTCGCGCACGAATTCGGCGGTGACGTACTCAGGGATAGATGCCCCGAAGCTCTCGCCGTCGCTGACTTTTGCGAAGGCTTTCGCACGGCCCATGTTCTCGCGCACGGCGATGTATTCCATTTCCGGCGTGATGATGCCGGCGCGGGCGTAGGCGAGCTGGGTAACGGCTTTGCCGGCCTTGGCGCGCAACGGTTTGCGGCCGGCGCGGTCGAACACCGGCACGGTGGAGACTTCACCCGGCGCCAGGCCGTCGTCTTCCGGGCGACTGACGCGGCCGGCGATTTCCTCAACGTCGCCGCGCGCCTTGATCCACGGTGTGCGCAGCGGCGCGAGGCCCTTACGGATATCGGTGGTGATGGCAGGGTCCGTGTAGGGGCCCGAGGTATCGTAGACCCGCACGGCCGGTTCCTTGCCGCCGGCCACTTCGATTTCCCGCATGGCCACCTGCACTTCGGGGTGCAATGTGCCGGGGACGTGAATCTTGCGCGACGCCGGCAGCGGACCTGAGGTCACGGCCATTGTCTCGGCAGACTCGGGAGTGGGGCGGGAAATGATGTTCATGCGGACCTCCTGTAACGCGGGTGAGATCCGGGGGAGCGGAAAAATGGCGAGAAGGGTTTGTACGCGCCCTGCGCCTGCCATCCCTACGCCGGTATCACCCGGATCAGGTTCTAAGGGTTTGCCGTGAGCAACGGCCTCTCAGCCCTTTTGGGGCACCCCTTGGACGGCCCCGAGTATCGGGGGCTGGGGCGGCAGGGTCAACATGCGTAAACTGCAAACGGCGATGCGTTACAGGACGGGGAGCAGGGCGATGGCGCGCAAAAGCCTGTGGCTGGCGGCGGGTGTGCGGACACCCTTTGCCAAGGTCGATGGTCCCCTGGCCACGCGGGACGCCATCAGCCTGTCGGTGCCGGTGGTCCAGGCCATGTGCGGCCAGCTTAAGGATGGGGATAAACCTGACCTGATGGTCTGGGGCACCGTGGCGCCGTCCTTGCGCTGGAGCAACATTGCTCGGGAGGTGACCCTGGATGCGGGCATCGGTACGGAGATTCCGGCCCTCACCACCATTCTCGCCTGCGGCACCAGCATGGCAGGAGTCTTCGCCGCTGCAGCGACGGTAGATCAGCCGGGCGGTGGGCTGGCCCTGGTGGGTGGTTCGGAAAGCATGAGTGGCATCCAGATCGGGTTGAACCAGAAGCTTTCCACCTGGCTGCGCCATTTCCTGCAGGCCAAAAGTCTCGCGCAGCGTGCGGAGATCCTCGGCGCACTCCCGCTGCACGATGTGCGCCTGCATATCCCCAGCATCACCAACCGCACCACCGGCCTGTCCATGGGCGACGGCACCGAGATCATGGCCAAGACCTGGCATATCGCGCGCGAGGCCCAGGACATGCTGGCGCTCGAAAGCCACCAGCGCGCCATCGCCGGGTGGAAGAAGGGATTCTTCAGCGATCTGGTGATTCCGGTGGACGGCGTGACACGGGATTTGATTCCCCGCGCAGACACGTCAGCGGAGAAGCTCGCCAAGCTTAAGCCGTCATTCGACACCACCAGCGGCCAGGGCACCCTGACGCCGGGCAACTCCAGTCCGCTTACCGATGGTGCTGCGGGAATTTGGCTGGCGGCGGAAGAGGCGCTAGGCCGTCTGCCGTCGCATCTGCCGCGGGTGCGGCTGGTGGATTGGGAGATGTCCGCCGTGGATATTCTTCGCGACGGATTATTGATGGCGCCGGCAGTGGCGATCCCACGGCTGCTGGCGCGCAACGGGATCACCTATGACGGTGTCGCCCTCTGGGAAATTCACGAGGCCTTCAGCGCCCAGGTGCTGTGCCACATCGCGGCGCTGGAAGATGAAAATTGGCTGAAAGACCGGGCGCGGGTGACGGCGCTCTTGGGGAAATTCCCCCTGGAGGGCATGAATCCCAACGGAGGGAGCGTCGCTCTTGGTCATCCCTTCGGGGCAACCGGGGCGCGGATCTTAAGTCAGGCGGTGAAGGAGTTGGCCGCGTATCCGTCCCGAAGTCTCGCCGTGGTCAGTATCTGCACCGACGGCGGACTCGGAACGGTCGCGTTACTTTCTAAAGACTAGTCTGGGAGTTAGGCCGCGCGGGGACGCTTGTTGAAGTTTCCGCGTCCACCGCCGCCATTGCCGCCACCACCGTTGCTGCGACCGCCGCGGCCACCCTGGCCGCCACGGTTACCGCCACGGGCTTGCAGGGGCGCGCCGTTGGTGCGGCTGGCGATCTGCGGCGCGTGATAGCCGTGGGAAATGTCCACGGTGATCGACTGGCGGATCATGCGCTCGATCACGCGCAACTGGCCCACTTCCTCGTCGTCGCAGAAGGAGATGGCGACGCCCGTAGTGCCGGCGCGCGCGGTGCGGCCGATGCGGTGGACGTAGCTTTCCGCGTCCATGGGCAATTCGTAGTTGATGACGTGGGTGATGCCGTCGACATCGATGCCGCGGGCGGCGATGTCGGTGGCCACCAGCACGCGGGCCTTGCCCGACTTGAAGTCGGCCAGGCTGCGCTGACGCGCGTTCTGGGACTTGTTACCGTGAATGGCTTCGGCGCCGATGCCGCTCTTGGAGATCTGCTCGGCGATGCGGTTGGCCACATGCTTGGTGCGGGTGAACACCAGGGCGCGGGATACGCCGGTGCCGCGCAGGATTTCATTGAGCAGGGTTTTCTTGTTTTCGCGGGTGACGAACATCACGCGCTGTTCGATGCGTTCCACGGTGGTGGCCTGGGGCGTGATCTCGATGCGCTTATGGTCGCGCAGGATGCCCTTGGCCAGCGCCATGACGGCATCGGGCATGGTGGCGGAGAACAGCAGGTTCTGACGCTCTTTCGGCAGGCGGGCGATGATCGCGCGCATGTCGTGGATGAAGCCCATGTCGAGCATGCGGTCGGCTTCGTCGAGCACGAAGATCTCGACGGCGTCGAGGTTGACGTGGCGCTGGTTCATGAGGTCGAGCAGGCGGCCCGGGGTTGCGACCAGGATGTCGCAGCCGGCAGCCAATGCCTTCACTTGCGGATTCTGGCCGACGCCGCCGTGGATGCAGGCGTGCTTGAGACCGCTGTGGCGGCCATAGGCGGCGAAGCCATCGCGGATCTGCAGGGCGAGTTCGCGGGTGGGCGACAGGATCAGCGCGCGGGGGCGCTGGGGCTTCGCCGGCTTCTTGTTCTCCATGAGGCGCTGCAGCATGGGCAGGGCGAACGCGGCGGTCTTGCCGGTGCCGGTCTGCGCGATGCCGAGCACGTCGGTGCCGCCGAGCAAGGTCGGGATGGCCTGCAACTGAATGGGGGTCGGGGTGGTGTAGCCTTCAGCGGTGAGGGCGCGCAGCAGCGGCTCGATCAGGCCGAGATCGGCGAAGGTGGCGGGCGTTGTCACGGGAGCGGTAGCGGGAATCGAAGTCATTACGTCTGTGTCTTTCAATATGCACCCGGCCGTATATATGCGGCGGAGTGCGGCGCCGTGTCTGCGCGCGCGCAAAAGCGCGTGGCCCACGGAAACCGGGTTTTTGGAACCCGTCGGGCACGCAACCAGCGGGAAGATGTCAGGGTTGGATTCTCGAGGAACACGACGCCGTTTTGTCGCTAAACGCCGCGGGTCTAAGCCTGCGGCAACGGCGCCTGCGCGCGAACGCGAGAAGCTCTGGTCAATAGGACCGGGGCGGTATGTACGGGGTCAGAGGTTAAAAGTCAATGACCACCGGAAAACGATCGGTCCGGGAATTGACGTAAATCAAGCGATTACAGCCCGTTATTAACGTTCCCTGGCGATTGTAGCGGCTGGTTCCGCTCCGGCGGGCATGGCGATCTCGAGAACCAGCTTCTTCAGCAGGGATTCGCGAAAGCCCTCCACATTGCGCGACACGACGTAGAACGATCCGGGCCCGCCGATGACGTTGTCGCGGTAATAGGTGTCGAGGTCGGCGGGGGCGGCGTTCTTCTTGGGGTCTTCGTTGATGACCGCGAGGCCGTTGATGGTGATGCCGGCTTTGACCGCGGCGTCCCGGGCCTCGGTCACGGGGCGGCCCACGTCGCTGTAGCCATCGCCCGAAACGTCGATGACCTGCCGCGCGGCGTCGTGCTCGCGCTTCTGCAGCAGCTTCACCGCGAAGTCGATGCCGCCGCTGATGGATGTCGTGGTGCCGGGCGTGATGGGAGATTTTTCCAGGGCGTCGGCGAAAGCCTTGGCGCTGGCGGCATCCTCGACGATACGCCACGGGATGACCACCGCCTGCTGGTACGGGCTCGACCATTCCACAAAGGTCACGGCGATTTTTCCGATGGGGCCGTTGCGGATGGCATCGGCGACGCGTTTATCGCGCCAGGCGGCGATATAGCCGACCCGCTGTAGTCCCTTTTCGCCTTCATCGACGCTGAGTGAAACGTCGACCGCGAGCACCAGGGCCAGATCCACGGCGAGTTTCTCCGCGGCGCGCGCAGAATTCCCTAAGCCGATCATCACGGTCAGGGCGAGGGTCACGGCCTTCCAGGCAGAGCAACGCATCATTTCCTCATTCATGAGTCCAACGGTCATACCCCGCCGGGCAAAGCCGCGGCAACCGGTGTGTGCTACACAGGGCCGTGCCGGCCGACCCTTTGGACGACAATGCAAGACCTTCACCAAGAAGTTACCAAGGCGGAAATGGACGAGCGCACGAAACGGGGACTCCCCCCGTCCCATGTGCTCGATATAGGCCAATTTCCGTTCTTTTTTGCGCTGCACGCGGTCGAGACCTTCAACCGAATTATCGACGGACTCGCCGCAGAAAATCCCGACCGGCCCCATTTGGCCATGAGCCAGGTGATGGGCGCCCTCGCGCGGCGCGACTACGCCGGGGCCAATGCCGGGATGGCGCGGTTTCGGGCGCTGGCGCCGGACGACCCCATGGCGCGGATGCGCTTTGGGCATATCCCCGAAGGCCCTTTCGTCGCGCTGCCGCCGGTGGTCGGCGCATATCCGACCCGGCCATCCTTTTTCCTCTCCTGCGACCACGTCTATTTCGGCAAGTATTGTTTGCCCATGCTGCGGTCCATGGCAGCCACCAATCCCGGCCTGCCGGTACATGTCCACGTGATGGGTGGCCCAGCCGATGCGGTGGCCGAGGCGCTGGCCTTGAACCTGGATTTAACTTCGACCCATGAAGACCCGGGCGCTTTCATCGCCGCGCTCGGCATCGCGCCCAATCACTACTATGGAGCGGCGCGGCTGGTGCGCTTCGCCGACGCTCTCGACAATACCCCTGGCCCATTGTGGATGGCGGACGTGGACGGCCTTGTGACCGGCGACGTGCGCCAGCTCCTTGGCATAAACGCGGCGCTGGCCATGCGCATCCGCGCGGGACGGTTGGAGCCGTGGCACCAGTTCAGCGCCTGTCTGGTCATGGGCAGCGCGGCCTCGCGGCCCTACTTCCGGCGGGTGGCGGAGATCGTGCTGGCGGACTTGTCCCGGGCGTGGTGGGGCATGGATCAATACGCTCTGTTCTCGGCCGCGGTCGGCCTCACGCCGGCTATCAGCCTGCTCGGACCGGAGATCGCGGCGGTCGCCGACCAGCCCGGGCTGTTCTGGTTCACCGCCGGCGCCGCAAAGCACAAGCTGCAGACCGGGCAAAGCGCCTACGCTGCCTACTTCCGCCAGTTTGGCGGCTAGCACACCACCCACACAACGCTTCGCTTCGGCCTAACTTAACCGAATGATTACTTAAAAGCCGGATTATGGTCGCCTGTTGCGTGCGTTAACGGCTATTCTGCCGCAGGCACTCCGGGGGGAAGCCATGCACATGGTCAAAATGATGTTTGCGTCGCGCCGTCTGGCGCTGACCGTCGTTGTGGCGCTGTCCATTGCCTGCGTCGGGCTCGCCTTCGTAAGTCCGTGGTTCTTGGTGCCGCTGCCGGTCACCCTTGGGCTGTCCATCCTCGGTTTCCGCGACCTCACCCAGCGCAGCCACAGCATCCTGCGCAACTACCCGATCCTCGCGCATATCCGCTTCCTGCTGGAAAAAATCCGCCCCGAGATCCGGCAGTACTTCCTTGAAAGCGAAATGGACGGCGCGCCCTTCAGCCGGAAAAAGCGCTCCATCGTCTACCAGCGCGCCAAAGGGCAGCTCGACAAGCTGCCGTTCGGAACCCAGCTCGACGTCTACAGCCAGGCCTTCGAATGGGTGCACCACTCCATCGCCCCGGCGGAACCGGCGCGGGAGTCCTTCCGCGTCACCATCGGCGGGACCCAGTGCACGCAGCCCTATTCAGCCTCAGTGTTCAACATCTCGGCCATGAGCTTCGGGGCGCTGTCCGCCAACGCCATCACGGCGCTTAATCGCGGCGCCCGGTTGGGGCGCTTCGCCCATGACACCGGTGAGGGCGGCATAAGCAAATATCACCGCGAAGGCGGGGACATCATCTGGGAGATCGGCAGCGGATATTTCGGTTGCCGCACTTTCGACGGCAAGTTTTCGCCGACGGATTTTGCGCGCAACGCCGCCGAGCCCGGGGTGAAGATGATCGAGATCAAGCTGTCCCAAGGCGCCAAGCCCGGGCACGGCGGTGTCCTTCCGGGCGCCAAAGTCTCGGACGAAATTTCCGCGGCGCGCGGTGTGCCGCCGGGCAAAGACTGCATCTCGCCTTCGCGTCATTCGGCTTTTTCCACGCCGATCGAGCTTATGCAATTCGTCGCCGAGCTGCGTCGCCTTTCGGGCGGCAAGCCGGTGGGCTTCAAACTGTGCGTCGGCCATCCGTGGGAATTCCTGGCCATCTGCAAGGCCATGCTGGTCACCGACATCCTGCCCGACTTCATCGTCGTCGACGGATCCGAAGGTGGCACGGGCGCCGCACCCTTGGAATTCGTCGACCATATCGGCATGCCGCTCAGGGACGGGCTTACCTTTGTTCACAATGCGCTGGTGGGCATCAACAAACGCGACCAGATTCGTATCGGCGCCAGCGGTAAAGTGACCTCGGCTTTTGACATGGCGCGCGCCATGGCGCTGGGCGCCGACTGGTGCAATTCCGCCCGCGGGTTCATGTTCGCGCTCGGCTGCATTCAGTCCCTGAGCTGCCATACGGATAAATGCCCCACCGGCGTCGCCACCCAGGACAAGGACCGTCAGCGCGCCTTGGACGTGCCCAACAAAGCGACCCGCGTGGCCCAGTTCCACCGTTCGACCGTGAAGGCGCTCACCGAGGTTGTGGCGGCGGCAGGGCTCGAACACCCCAGCCAGTTCCGGCCCCATCACTTCTTCATGCGGGTATCCGGGTCGCAGATCATGACCTATGCCGAGCTTTACCAGCCGTTGGAGCCCGGCGAATTGCTGAGCGGAACCGACGACATTCGCTTCAGAATTCCGTGGGCGATGGCCAATGCCGAGACCTTCGGGCCGTCGATCGTGGCCCATGACCAGCGCGCTCCGGCTGCAAAAGATCCGATCATCGTCGCCTCGGGTCTTGCGGCTGAATCCATTGCAAAGACCGCGGCGCATCTGCAGACCGCGGCGGGCTCCGGCGGCGACGCACGCTAAATCTCGCTGAATAAAAAAGGGCTGCGGCGCATAACGCCGCAGCCCTTTTCTTATGCGCGAAAAAAGCTCTACGCGAGGCCGGACTTGAACGTGGCCAGCAGGCGGCTCCAGGCTTTCTCGGCCTGAGCCTGGTTGTAGACGGCGGCATCCGGCGGGCACCAGCCGTGCATGGTGCCGGCGTAGACCTCAATTTCGGCCTTCAACTTCGCAGCATCGAAGGCTTCCTTGAGCGCGGTCTTGGCGTCCGGTTGCGTCTTGTCGTCGTTCTCGGCGATGGCGAAC